>NZ_JBMHFC010000013.1:0-66474 GCF_049166725.1 Streptococcus atopicus | reverse complement strand
TGAGGCTTTGAACAAGGCCTTATATGATATCAATCACCGACCACGAAAATGTTTAGCTTACAGAACGGCTTGTGAAGCTCTAGTGGATGAGTTAGAGTAAATGTTGCACTTATTCTTGCAATTTATCATAAAAAAATCCCATCAGAATATTTCTGGTGGGATTTTTGGTGGGGAACCAATCAATTTTGATTGATTTTTAACCTTTTATAACAACTGAAAATGCTGTTAAATCAACCATTTCACTTCAAATCATGTTTATAAATCATTCCCACTCGACCGTTGCTGGTGGTTTGCTAGTGATATCGTAGACAATGCGGTTGACATGGTCTACTTCATTGACGATACGAACAGAGATTTTTTGTAGTACTTCCCAAGGGACTTTAGCAAAATCTGCTGTCATTCCATCAATAGAAGTAATAGCACGAATAGCAATGGTATAATCATAAGTTCGACCATCACCCATAACACCTACTGAACGAACACCAGTATTTACAGTGAAGTATTGCCAGATATCACGATCGAGTCCAGCTTTCACGATTTCTTCACGGAGAATGGCATCGGATTCACGTACAGTTGTGAGTTTTTCTTCTGTAATTTCACCCATAATGCGAATAGCAAGCCCTGGACCTGGGAATGGCTGACGCCAAACGATTTCATCCGGCATACCAAGTTCTGTACCAAGTGCACGAACTTCGTCTTTATAAAGTGTATTGAGTGGTTCAATCAGTTTGAACTGCATGTCTTCGGGAAGTCCACCAACGTTGTGGTGCGATTTGATTGTTTGAGCAGTATCTGTACCAGACTCAATCACATCAGTATAAAGTGTTCCTTGTGCGAGGAATTTTACATCTTTTAGCTTACTTGCTTCATCATCAAAGACATACACAAATTCATTGCCGATGATTTTACGCTTTTGCTCTGGATCAGAAACACCAGCTAATTTATCAAGGAAACGTTTAGCAGCGTCTGCTTTGATGATATTAAGACCGAATTTCCCGCCAAGAGAATCCATGACTTGATCTGCTTCGCCCTTACGGAGCAATCCATGATCTACAAAGATACAGATAAGCTGGTCTCCGATAGCTTTTTGAAGGAGAACGCCAACAACTGATGAATCAACGCCGCCTGAGAGCCCAAGAAGAACACGTTTATCGCCAACCGTTTCTCGAATTCGCTTGATTTGCATTTCAATAAAGTTATCCATTGACCAGTCGCCTTTGGCGCCACAAATATTCAAAGCAAAATTGCGTAGAATGTCATACCCATAAACAGAATGACGTACTTCAGGGTGGAATTGGATACCATAGATTTTCTTAGCTGGATTTTCAATAGCTGCAAATGGACAGTCAGCAGAAGTTCCAGTTCGTACGAATCCTTGAGGAATTTCGGTAACAGCATCTCCGTGACTCATAAGAACGATTTGTTTTTCAGGAGTGCTTGCAAAAAGCTGTGAATCAGTATGAATAAGCTCTGATTGCCCATACTCACGGTTTCCGGCATTTCCAGCAGGTACAACTTTCCCACCTAATTTGTGAGTCAAAAGCTGCATTCCATAACAAATCCCTAGAATTGGAATACCCAATTCTAAAATTTCAGGGTCAAGATCAAATGAGCCTTCTTCATAGACAGAATTTGGTCCACCAGACAGGATAATTCCGATCGGATTTATCTCGCGAACTTCAGCGGCTGTGATTTTATTGCTTTTTAGCTCAGAAAAAACACCAATCTCCCGAATACGGCGTGAGATGAGCTGATTATATTGGCTGCCATAATCCAATACAATGATTCTTTCAATATCTTGCAATTCAGTTGTAGTTGCCATTTCTTTCCTTTCTCAAATGAAACTTCTTTGTTTATTCTAACACAAAATAGAGACTTTTTCCAATAACATTAAGTAGCGATTGACTTTTATTTCAATTGATAATACAATGAAGAGAGGAAACCATTCTTGAAAGGGGTTACTATGCTTCCAGCCTATATTAAAATTCACGATCAAATAAAAAAAGAAATTGACGAGGAAATTTGGAAAATCGGGCAACGTCTGCCAAGCGAGCGCGATTTAGCTGAACAATTTGAGGTTAGTCGCATGACACTTCGTCAGGCAATCACTCTTTTAGTAGAAGAAGGAGTGCTGGAACGTCGTATGGGAAGTGGTACATTTGTAGCCAGTACGCGAGTTCAAGAAAAGATGCGTGGCACAACCAGCTTTACAGAAATCATCAAATCCCAAGGCAAGACACCTTCAAGCCAACTGATTTCTTACCGTCGAACACTGCCAAATAAAGAAGAGGTCGAAAAATTAGGAATTGAAAAGACGGAAAATGTTGTCCGAATGGAGCGGGTACGGTATGCAGATAATATTCCCGTAGTTTATGAAGTCGCTTCCATTCCAGAGAAATTCATCAAAAACTTTAATAAAGAAGAAATTACGAAGCATTTTTTCCAAACCTTGCAAGAGCACGGCTATAAAATCGGAAAATCTCAACAGACCATTTATGCTCGTCTTGCCAAAGAAAAGATTGCACATTATCTAGAAATCCCTAGAGGACATGCCATTCTTGGTTTGACACAGATTTCTTATTTTGATAACGGTACCGCTTTTGAATATGTTAAAAGTCAATATGTGGGAGAACGGTTTGAATTTTATTTGGAAAATAATTGATTTGTTTTACATAATTTTATATACGTAAACACCCTTGCTAATTTAAGAGTGTTTTTTAGTGAGTAAAACTCTTCGCTAGTAGAGTTTATCTGTATTTTTTGATATAATATTTCTTATGGAAATTGAAAAAACCAATCGAATGAATGCTCTTTTTGAGTTTTATGCAGCGCTTTTAACAGATAAACAAATGAATTATATCGAGCTTTACTATGCGGATGATTATAGTCTAGCTGAGATTGCTGAAGAATTTCAAGTTAGTCGTCAGGCTGTTTATGACAATATCAAACGAACAGAAAAGATTCTCGAAGACTACGAAATGAAACTGCACATGTATTCAGATTATATCGTCAGAAGTCAGATTTTTGATCAAATAATGGAAAAGTATGCAGATGACACCTATTTACAAGAGCAAATTTCGATTTTATCCAGTATTGACAATCGAGAATAGTGAATTGTCGACTCAAAAATACCAAAAATCAATAACCAATACATAGAAATTAACTAGGAGAAATAAAATTTATGGCATTTGAAAGTTTAACTGAACGTTTACAGAACGTTTTTAAAAATCTGCGTCGCAAGGGCAAAATTTCAGAGAGTGATGTTCAAGAAGCGACCAAAGAGATTCGTTTGGCACTCTTGGAAGCCGATGTAGCTTTGCCAGTTGTTAAAGACTTTATCAAGAAAGTTCGTGAGCGCGCTGTCGGACACGAAGTCATTGATACACTAAATCCTGCTCAACAAATCATCAAGATTGTTGATGAAGAATTGACCGCTGTATTAGGCTCTGATACGGCAGAAATTATCAAATCTCCAAAAATCCCGACTATTATCATGATGGTCGGTCTTCAAGGTGCTGGTAAGACTACGTTTGCCGGAAAGTTGGCCAATAAACTCAAGAAGGAAGAAGGCGCTCGTCCTTTGATGATAGCTGCTGATATTTATCGTCCGGCGGCCATTGACCAGCTTACAACTCTTGGTCAGCAAATCGATGTACCAGTCTTTTCACTAGGCACAGAAGTACCAGCAGTAGAGATTGTTCGTCAAGGTCTGGAGCAAGCAAAGGCTAATCACAATGACTATGTCTTGATTGATACGGCAGGTCGTTTACAAATTGATGAAAAGCTCATGAATGAGCTGCGCGATGTCAAAGCGCTGGCTCAACCAAATGAAATCCTCTTGGTCGTAGATGCTATGATTGGTCAAGAAGCCGCCAATGTAGCTCGCGAATTCAACGCTCAGTTGGAAGTGACTGGGGTTATTCTGACTAAGATTGATGGCGATACACGTGGCGGTGCAGCTTTATCTGTCCGTCAAATTACTGGTAAACCAATCAAGTTCACTGGTACTGGTGAAAAGATTACCGATATTGAAACTTTCCACCCAGATCGGATGTCTAGCCGTATTTTGGGCATGGGAGATATGTTGACCTTGATTGAAAAAGCTTCTCAGGAGTATGATGAGCAAAAATCGCTTGAGATGGCTGAAAAAATGCGAGAAAACACCTTTGATTTCAACGATTTCATTGACCAGCTGGATCAAGTACAAAATATGGGACCAATGGAAGATTTGTTAAAGATGATTCCTGGCATGGCTAACAATCCTGCTATGAAGAATTTTAAGGTAGATGAAAACGAAATCGCCCGCAAACGTGCCATTGTTTCATCTATGACACCTACCGAGCGGGAAAATCCCGACCTCCTTAATCCAAGTCGTCGCCGTCGGATTGCTGCAGGTTCTGGTAATAGCTTTGTCGAAGTCAACAAATTTATCAAAGACTTTAACCAAGCGAAACAAGTCATGCAAGGTGTCATGTCTGGTGATATGAATAAAATGATGAAGCAAATGGGCCTCAATCCTAACAATTTACCGAAAAATATGCCAAATATGAACAGCATGGATATGTCAGCCCTTCAAAATATGGACATGTCCGCTTTAGGAGGAGCTGGGGATCCTGATATGAGCCAGATGTTTGGTGGCGGACTTAAAGGAAAAATTGGTGAATTTGCAACCAAACAAGCCATGAAACGCATGGCAAATAAAATGAAAAAGGCTAAGAAAAAACGGAAATAAACAAACGCAAAAAACAAGTCGCTTAATTTAAAGGAACGGCTTGTTTTTTGTATATTTGCATAATTGTAATCACTGAATAGAGGTATTGTATAAAAAACTAAAAGTTTATGTACAATTGACTTAACAAGGGCTAAACTATTGATACAACTGAATTAGAAACATAAAGTACATTATTTAAAAAGTGTACTTTATTTTTGATTTGTACATTATTTTAGGGTGAATAATGTACATTTTGAGTAGTATATCATGGCGATTATATAGTAGGTTCAATTGTATATTTTGGTGGTTATGAAGTCGTAAGAATAAGTTGGAAATAAAGTACATTTTTAAATCTTATTAAAAATTGAACTAAGGAGTGTTAGAGCAATTGGTAGTTAAAATGAAATTTTTGTATGAATTGAATGTCATTGTATCCCTTCTTTAAAGAATTTTAATGATATTACCTAAAAAAGTTATTAAAGGTCGAAGGAGGGCTTAAATAACTGGATCCGCTAATTACATTTTTGAATAATTCTATAGAAAATTAACAACAAAAATGGTATACTTTTAGAAAACGTAAAAAAAATACGGGAGAATAGTTATGCTACAAAAATTCAGAGTTAAAAATTTTAAAAATTTCGAAGATACACTTGAATGGAATTTAACTTCTGGTAAGTATACTTTTAGCCAGCAAGCTGTTAAAAATGATATAGTTAAAAATTCTATTATATATGGAAATAATGGTACTGGTAAGTCTAATTTTACTTATGCTATTATGGATATTACAACACATCTAACTGATTTCAAAAGGCAAGAACAGCACTATAATCCTTATAAGAATCTGAATAGCAGGACTGAGTTTGCCGAGTTTTATTATGAATTTCTTTTTGATAATCATAAGGTGACATATTCTTATAAAAAAGAAAGTATGTCGAGGGTTTTTGATGAAGTCATCTCAATTGACGACAAAATAATTATATTTGAAAACTTTATCGAAAATGAACGTTTTGTTTTATTGAAAGGAGCCGAGACTCTCAATGTTAGTGAGAGAGATATTTCATTATCTTTTGTTAAATATATTTTTACAAATACTAATTTAGACTCTACTGATATTCAAAATAAAATATTTATACAATTCCGTCATTTTGTTGAAGGTATGCTTTATTTCGGCTCAGGAACAGCTGAAGGAAACTTCTATCAAGGTTTTAAATCAAGTAATGAGCGTATTGCATCAGTAATAATTAATTCTGGGAAAATAGAGGAATTACAGAAGTTTCTTCAGAATTTAGATATCAATTATATTTTAGAGCCTGGAGAAGATTCTGAAGGTAATTCTGTTATTAATGTTAGGTTTAAAAATAGAAGTGTTAACTTTTATTCTGTTGCCTCACACGGTACACGGGTCATCCTTGTATTCTTTTATTGGTTACTTCAGTTGAGTGATATCAAATTTTTAGTAGTAGATGAATTTGATGCTTTTTATCATAATGAAGTTTCTGAGGCAATGTTATCAATAATAAGGGATAGTGAGGTTCAATCAGTCTTTACATCACATAACACCTCGATTATGTCTAATGATTTACTCCGTCCCGATTGTTATTTCGTGCTTCAAAATAATAGTATAAAAAACATTTCATCATTAACAAGAAAAGAGTTGCGACGTGCACATAACTTAGAAAAAATGTATAATGCAGGTAGTTTCAATGATTAAAAAAAATAATACGGTGTTATTTATTGTTGAAGGTGAAGTCGCTGAACCTGCTATTTTGAATGAGATACTAAATGATATAGGACTTTGTGACAACCAAATTTATTCTTATAAAACAAATATTTATTCTTTATATCATAAATTAAGACACACTTTCGATAACGATGAAGAATATGATCTTTTTACTTTTATAGTAGATTTAGAGTTAGAAAAAAGCAATCCAGATAATATCATAAATTTTAAACGAAAGCAAATCTCAGAAATTTACTTATTTTTTGATTTAGATGCGCATAATGATGAAAGAACTGAAGAAAATATTGCAAAAGTGAAAGAACTGATAGAGTGTTTTAACGATGAGAATGGCTTAGGTAAATTATATATCAGTTATCCAATGATAGAAGCATTAACTATGTACCATCAATTACAAGATTCAAAAATTAATTTTTACTTATTCCGAGCTGATACTAATGAAACAAAAACTGGAACAAAATTTAAAGCCATTTGTAATACAAATCCGAGAAGTCATCATTTAAGACAAACTTTTTCTAAGCATGACATAGAATGGATAAAGAAATATCATCTATTACTATGTAAACATATTTATCAATTACAAGAAATCGATTCTAGTACCTATAAGTCTTTTGTTACTACTACAAAAACGTTGGAAAAACAAAATAAATATTATCAAGAAAATAATAAATTAATCTATGTTTTTAGTTCTATTGCAGAGTTTCTATTAGATTATATTAATTCAGAAGAATTTCCTGAGTTAGATAACAGTATTGAAAATATAATTATCAATTTATGGACTGATAACTAACCTTATTTAACGAATAGGATTACTTGAACAATATTCTATTAGCAAACCCCAGTGAAGTAAGTGAAAAAAGTCAAACCAATATTTAGTGGATTTGCAAGAATAATAATGAGCATAGGTACAAGATGTCCTTATATGATAGGGTTTTATTAGAGAAACGCAGTTAAGAGCCTTGTTTGATTTGCAAAGGACGAAGACGAAAAAGGGAGCATTTTGTTCCTTATAGGAAAATTTAAAACAGGTTCAATTTTGAGCTTGTTTTAAATTATATATTTTTAGTTTTCAAGTAGATAATGTACAGAATTTAAGTATACGAAAGATTTATTTTTCACGGAAATAAAGTACATTTTTTAGAGAAAAATTTTTTCCAGTTATATAATAAACTTCCTGTAACATCTTTCCGAAAAACTATAATTTTCTTGAAAAAAATATAGGAGTGTGCTATACTTCTATTATAGAAAATGATGGAGAATATCTTAGTGAAACGCGAAATACTATTAGAAAGAATTGAAAAACTAAAGGCCATCATGCCTTGGTACGTTTTGGAATACTATCAATCTAAATTGACTGTTCCATACAGTTTTACAACCTTATATGAATACCTCAAAGAATATGATCGTTTTTTTCATTGGATTTTAGACTCTGGAATTGCTGATGTGTCGCAAATTGCGGAAATTCCTCTGTCAGTGTTGGAAAATATGACTAAAAAAGACATGGAAGCGTTTATTCTTTACTTACGGGAGCGTCCATTGCTTAATGCTAATACTACGCAAAACGGAGTATCGCAAACCACCATTAATCGCACCCTTTCTGCTCTCTCCAGTCTCTTTAAATACCTGACAGAAGAGGTCGAGGATGAAAGCGGCGAGCCCTACTTCTATCGCAATGTGATGAAAAAAGTAGCGACAAAAAAACAAAAAGAAACCTTGGCGGCCAGAGCTGAAAACATCAAACAAAAACTATTTTTGGGTGAAGAAACTGAGCAATTTTTGAATTATATAGATGAAGAATATCCTAAAAAGTTATCAAATCGTGCTCTCTCCTCTTTTGACAAAAATAAAGAGAGAGATTTAGCCATCATAGCACTGCTTCTTGCGTCTGGTGTTCGTCTATCCGAGGCAGTAAATCTTGATTTGAAAGATCTGAACCTCAAAATGATGGTCATCGAAGTTACTCGTAAGGGCGGAAAAAGAGATTCTGTCAATGTTGCAGCCTTTGCCAAAGCTTATTTAGAAAGGTATCTGGAGGTTCGCTCTAAACGTTATAAAGCTGAAAATTCAGACACTGCCCTCTTTTTGACAGAATATAGAGGTGTTCCAAATCGGATCGATGCTTCTAGCGTAGAAAAGATGGTTGCTAAGTATTCTGAAGATTTCAAAGTTCGAGTGACACCTCACAAACTCCGCCATACACTGGCTACTCGACTTTATGATGCTACTAAATCTCAAGTTTTGGTCAGTCATCAGCTAGGACATGCCAGTACTCAAGTTACAGACCTCTACACCCATATTGTTAATGACGAACAAAAAAATGCATTGGATAACTTATGATTTTTACATATTTAAACTTATGTAAAATATTCTCCTTGAAAATAAACCAAAAACAACTGACTCTAATTAATAATGTAAGAGAGTCAGTTGTTTTTTTATCCCACAATCGCTTCTGCGATTTCTTCTTGGCTAATTCCAGCGAAATAGCGAGCAATATCCAGGTTTTCAAGAGCTTTTAAAACGTCCTCGCGCTCATACTTGATGCCTTTCAAAACTTCTTCTACTGCTACTACGTCCTCGATACCAAAGAAGTCGCCGTAAATTTTAATATTTTCAATCTTCGACTCAACAACATTGGCAAAGATTTCGACCTTACCACTAGTAAACTTGGTACCACGATGAACATTGTACTCTGGCGATTTGCCATAATTCCAATCCCAAGTAGCAAATTTAGTTGCCTTGATATGGTTGATTTCATCTAGTTCATCATCAGAGAAGACATATTCTGTCATTTCTGGATATTCTTTCTTCATGTAGTTTAGCAGGAAATCACGAAATTGCTCGACGGTAATTTTTTTAGGCAATTCATCAACGATATTGGTTACACGAGCGCGAACAGATTTGACTCCTTTGGACTCAAACTTATCTTTGGAAACTTTTAAGGCATTCGCTAAGACAGATAACTCTACGTCAAACAGCAAGCAACCGTGGTGCATGATTCGACCATTGATATAAGCCTGAGCATTGCCACAGAATTTTTTTCCGTCAATTTCCAAATCGTTGCGCCCTGTAAATTCTGCTTTTACACCTAATTCTTCCAAAGTCTTGATGACCGGAATAGAGAAGCTCTTAAAATCAAAGGCTTTGTTCTCAGTTTCTTTGGAAATGATGGTGTAGTTGAGATTGTTATAGTCATGATAGACAGCTCCGCCTCCACTGATACGACGAACAACCTCAATGCCATGCTCTCGGACATAGTCACGATTGATTTCTTCAATGGTATTCTGATGACGTCCGACAATGATAGACGGTTTATTGATCCAAAGCAAGAAAATCATATCTTCATCAAGGAGATGCTTGAAGGCATACTCCTCAAGAGCAATGTTGAAAGCTGTATCGTTACTATTATTGATAATGTATTTCATAGTGCCTCTTATCTTTTCTTAGGGGCATGAATAGCCATGCCGAGTACGTCTGCAAATGCTTCGTACATAACTTCTGAGAATGTCGGATGACCGTGAATGGTCTTGAGCATTTCTTCCACCGTGATTTCCATTTCGATGATAGTAGAGGCTTCATTGATTAACTCGGCTGCAGCGGGACCAATGATGTGAACACCGAGAACTTCTCCGTATTTCTTATCAGCAATCACTTTGACAAATCCTTGAGCAGCATCAGATGCAATTGCTCGTCCGTTTGCTGCGAAGTTGAATTTGCCGATAGCTACATCGTATTTTTCGCGAGCTTGTTCCTCTGTCAGACCGACTGCCGCAACTTCTGGCAAAGTGTAAATAGCTGCTGGAGTTAGATTTAATTTAGCAACTACGTGATTGCCTTTGAGAGCATTCTCTGCAGCTACTTCCCCCATACGAAAAGCTGTATGCGCCAACATCTTGGTACCGTTAATGTCTCCGGGCGCGTAAATTCCTGAAACAGAAGTTTCCATATATTCATTGACCTTGATACGACCGCGGTCTAGTTCAAAGTCAACCTCGCCAATGCCTTCCAAATCAGGCACGCGTCCGATAGAAAGCAAAGCTTTATCAGCTATGATATCTTCCTTTCCTGCAACTTTGATGCAGAGCTTGCCATTTTCTTCGACAATTTCTTCCAGCTTGGTCTCTGTCAAAATGGTCATGCCCTTGCGCTCAAGAATGAGCCGAAGGTTTTTAGAGACTTCTGCATCCATAGCTGGAACAATCCGATTCATCATCTCAATGACCGTTACTTTGGAGCCAAAGGTCATGAAAACCTGTCCTAGCTCAATACCAACAACGCCACCACCAATGATTACTAAACTTTCTGGAACTTCCTTCATATCCAGGATATCATCGCTAGTCATAACAAGTGGTGATTCCATACCTGGAACGTTAATCTTGCTGACTTTTGATCCACCAGCTAAGATAATCTTCTTGGTCTCAAGAAGTTCAGCACCATTCACCAAGACATTCTTATCTTTGGTAATGGTACCAATTCCTTTGTGAACATCAACACCGTAGCTGCGAAGCAGACCTGCAACGCCTCCGACAAGTGTATTGACAACCTTGTTTTTGGTTTCCAGGACTTTATCCATATTGACAGTAAAGTTTGGATTTTCAATGATAATACCACGGTTTGCTGCATGGGCTAGGCTTTCAATAATTTCTGCATTGTGAAGATAGGTCTTAGTCGGGATACAGCCACGGTTGAGGCAGGTTCCACCTAGTTCAGATTTTTCAACAAGGGCAATTTCACCTCCTAATTGAGCTGCTTTAATCGCTGCCACATAGCCAGCTGGTCCGCCACCAATAACCACAATATCATAAGCGTCATTACTCTTATTATCGTCGTTAGAAGTTGTGGTTGCAGTTGGTGTTGGACTATCATCTGAAGTAGCCAGAGCAGTCGGAATATTTTCTCCTTCTTCGCCCAGATAACCGATAACTTCCGTTACAGGAACAGTCTCACCGTCTCCTTTCAAGATAGCAATCAGATAGCCATCTTCCTCTGCTTCTAACTCCATGCTGACTTTATCTGTCATGATTTCCAGAAGGATCTCTCCTTCTTTTACAAATTCGCCAACTTTTTTATTCCATTGAACAATCTGTCCTTCTGTCATATCAACGCCGGCTTTTGGCATAATTACTTCTAAGGCCATGTTTTTATTTTCCTCTCATTTTAACTTTTTTTACACCAACATTGAAATCGGATCTTCAATCAGTGCTTTTAGGTCTTTCATGAATTTAGCACCTGCCATACCGTCCACAACTCGGTGGTCAATAGTTAATCCAAGACTCATGATTGGTCGAATAACAATCTCTCCGTTCACTACGACTGGTTTTTCAATGGTTGAGCTAACTCCCAAAATCGCAGAATTGGGCTGATTGATAATTGGTCCGAAAGATTGAACACCAAACATTCCTAGATTGCTAATCGTAAAAGTTGAGTTTTGCAATTCGCTTGGCGCTAATTTCCCGTCTAAAGTCCGACCAATCACATCCTTGAAGGCAACGACTAACTCAGACAGACTCATTTTTTCGGCATTGTAAACCACCGGTGTCATAAGCCCGTTGTCCATACCAACAGCCATAGCCAGATTGACATAATTGTGCATGATAATGCTTTGCCCATCTTCTGTCAGAGACGAATTGAGATAAGGGTGCTTCATCAAAGTTTTGACAACAGCCATAGAAAGTAAATCCGTGACCGTGATTTTCTTTCCTGTCGCTTCCATGATTGGCTCTAAAACCTTTTTGCGTAGTGCCAACAATTCTGTCATATCTACATCATAGTTGAGAGTAAAAGTTGGCGCTGTCAGATAAGAATCCACCATTCGTTTTGCAATGACCTTCCGCATTGGCGTCATTGGAAGGCGTTCAATTTCTCCATAAGGAGTGATGTTGTCAGGTATTTCTTCCACTTTCTCAATCTGAGCAGGTGACTTGATGCTGTCTGAGTTAACATTTTCAGGAAGCAAAGTCAGAACGTCCTTCTTCATAATCTTGCCGCGAACACCTGTCCCTTGGATTTCCTGCCAAGCGATATTATTTTCTTCTGCAATACGTTTTGCAAGGGGCGTAATTTTCACAATATTGAATTCTCGATAACTTTCGATATCTTCTTTATGAACTCGTCCCTTTGCGCCAGTACCAGATACGTCATAGAGATTGATACCCAAGTCATCTGCTAATTTTCTAGCAGCAGGGGTCGCTCTTAACTTATCATCAGTCATAGCTTCTCCTATTTCTTTTTTTATTGATTGTTCTTTAATCTTGAGCTATTTTTTTGCATAATTTTAGTTATGTAAAAAACATTGTAGCCAATATCAATTTCAGTTTTATTCTTTATTGTAAGTCTTACGGATAACCTCTTTGATACTTTCAACTGTCGGAATCATAGCATTTTCAAGATTCTGAGCATAGGGCATAGGAACATCTTCGCCAGCACAACGGCGAATTGGTGCATCCAAATAGTCAAATGCTTCTGATTCGGAAATGATAGCAGAAATTTCACCGATATAACCACTAGTTTTGTGGGCATCATTAACCAGAACGACTTTTCCTGTTTTCTTGACTGAGTTGATAATGATATCCTTGTCCAGAGGCACCAAAGTACGTGGATCCACCACT
Source organism: Streptococcus atopicus (assembly GCF_049166725.1). Lineage (NCBI taxonomy): Bacteria > Bacillati > Bacillota > Bacilli > Lactobacillales > Streptococcaceae > Streptococcus > Streptococcus atopicus. The sequence continues at coordinate 53,420 of NZ_JBMHFC010000013.1, read as the reverse complement.
TCTACCGAAATGCCTTCTTCTGTCAATTCTTCAGCTGCTTGCATAACCCTGCGGAGCATTTTTCCATAGGTCACAACTGTCACATCCGTCCCCTCTTTTTTGATGTCACCAACACCGAGAGGGATTGTATAATCAGGATCAAGCGGAACTTCGCCTTTTTGGTTGAATTCTGACTTGTACTCAAGAATAATAACAGGATTGTTGTCGCGGATAGAAGATTTTAGCAACCCCTTCATATCTGCAGGAGTTCCAGGTGCAACAACCTTTAAACCCGGAATGTGTGTGAACCAAGATTCCAAAGATTGTGAGTGTTGAGCAGCTGATCCGACACCATTTCCAGCTGCGCAGCGAATTGTCATCGGAACTTGACCTTTGCCACCAAACATATAACGAGTCTTAGCGGCTTGGTTGACAATTGCATCCATGGCAATGACAGAAAAATCCATAAAAGTCATGTCTACAATTGGGCGTAGCCCAGTCATGGCCGCTCCTGCTGCAGCTCCTGAAATAGCTGCTTCAGAAATTGGACAATCACGCACTCGTTCTGGGCCGAATTCTTCTAACATTCCGACGGATGTTCCGAAATCTCCTCCGAAAATACCGACATCTTCTCCCATTAACAACACATTTTCATCAAGACGCATTTCCTCAGACATAGCGAGGATAATAGTGTCACGAAAAGACATAGTTTTAGTTTCCATTTTCTTTTTCTCCTCTCTTTAGTCCGCGTAAATATCTTCAAAAGCTGATTCAAGCGGTGGAAATGGACTTTCCTCTGCAAATTTTACAGATGCTTCCACTGCTTCTTTAACCTCTGCTTGGATAGCTTCTAACTCTTCATCGCTTGCAATCTGATTTGCGAGTAAATATTTACGAAGATTTTCAATTGGATCTTTTTTCTTCCACTCCTCAACTTCTTCACGTGTTCGATATTTACCAGGGTCAGAAGAAGAATGTCCTAACCAGCGATAAGTAACACTTTCAATTAAAACAGGCCCCTTACCACTTCGAACATATTTAATAGCTTTTTGAAATCCCTCATAGACCTCAATGACGTTATTCCCGTCTGGGATAAACATGCCAGGAATACCATAAGCGGCACTCCGCTCGTGAATGTGCTCTATATTGGTCATTTTCTTAATATCCGCAGAAATACCATAGCCATTATTGATACAATAAAAAATCACTGGTAACTTCCAAATAGAAGCCATATTAACCGCTTCATGAAAAACACCTTCGTTCGTTGCTCCGTCACCAAAGAAACAGACAACAATCTTTCCCGTATGATGCATTTGCTGAGTAAGGGCGGCACCTACCGCAATCCCCATGCCTCCGCCAACGATACCATTTGCTCCTAAGTTTCCAGCATCCAAATCAGCAATGTGCATGGAGCCACCTTTTCCTTTGCAGGTGCCGTTGTATTTGCCCATGATTTCTGCCATCATGCCGTTCAAGTCAATTCCTTTGGCAATCGCCTGACCATGACCACGGTGATTAGAAGTAATCAAATCATCAGGATTGAGGGCCAGCATAGCTCCAACGCTAGCTGCTTCTTCTCCAACAGAAAAGTGAGTCATTCCTGGAACTTTCCCCTTTTTTACGAGTTGGGCAATTTTTAAGTCCATCCGACGGATCTCTTCCATCTTACGAAACATCTCTAGTAAAAGATTTTTATCTAAAGTTGACATAGTCGAGCCTTTCTATGAGTGTAATTCTATAATTTCATTCTATCCAAACTAAAAAATACTGTCAAAATTTATGCTTGAACAATTTCACAAAGAAAAATCAGCGAACCTTGCTGGCAAGCTGATTTGAATTGACTAAATAAAAATTTCACAAATATATTTTTCTACTTTTTCCCAAAATCCTCTATCATTTGATCGATTTCCGAACGACTTGGTGTTGTCAAAATATAATGAACATCTCCTTGTAAGTCTGCAAATGCTTTTGGCATGATTTTGACTGCTTTTAATTTATCGCCGTACTTTACACGCAATTCTTCTTCTGAATACACATAATTTGAGGTTGAACGGCGTGAAGTAACCAAGCCATATTGTGCTTCGACTTGAGGTTGTGGGAAAGGTTCGCCATTCACAATATCTGCATATCCACGATAAAGGTCAATGGAGTGAGCAAAGTTATACAAATCAATCGTAAAAGCACCTGCTGGACGATTATTGTATTCTATGGCAATATAATCATCTCCGTCACGGAAAAATTCAATATGGAAGAAACGTTCTTTCATGGCAAACGCTTTAATAATAGCTTCCCCATATTGACGTAATTTTGGATCCATGTCTTTTATAATATAATATGAGTTTTCATAATGATTCAAAACTAAGTCTAAAGGAGTATAAGCATAGTCAAAAGTCGTTGAAAACACAATATTTCCTTTTGAATCGAGTAATCCGTCAAACGTACAAATTTGTCCAGAATCAACAAATTTTTCAAAGAAATAAACGGTTTGCTTATCCCACTCTTGTTTAAATTGTTCAACATCTTCAGTGGTTTCCAATTTATAAGTTCCGGCTGCTCCAACTCCATTGTCTGGCTTCGCAATCATCGGAAGTCCAATTTTACTGACAGCCATGTCAACTGCCTGCAAGGTTTTTACAATTTGACCAGGAACGACAGGAACTCCAGCCTTTTTAAAGAGTTTCTTCATTTCAGACTTAAATTTTGTCTTTTTCAAGTCTTTTGGCTTTGGTCCTACAACATTAAATTGTTCACGCAATTTTGCGTCTTGGTCCAACCAATATTCATTGTGTGACTCAATGCGGTCAATTGGTCCGTGCTTGTAAAAAAGGAAGGCTACAGCACGTTTCACTTCATCAAGATTTTCTAAATTTTCCACACGAAAATATTCTGTTAAAGCATTTTTCAACGGTTGATCTAGTTGATCATAAGGTTCTTGCCCGATGCCCAAAACAGTAATTCCTTTATTTGCAAGTTCAACAGTAAATTGTTGAAAATTTTGCGGATAATAAGGTGAAATAACGATATAGTTCATAATAGTGTTTCCTTTCTAATCATAGGTTTAATTGATTGAGAAAATAAGGCATTTGCTTGCGCCACCAAATCCAGTCATGCGAAACATCATATCCCCAATCAGCAAACCATGCTGGAATGTTCTTATGTTCAAAGGCTTCTTTTAAGGTGTAGAAAGAAGGTAGTCCGTCCTGTTCCCATGCACCAAGTCCTGTACAGACAATGATATCAGCATTGCGATAGCGGTCAATAAACCAACCATCGTTTTGATTCCAAATGTAATCTGCTGGTGAATTTTGATAAATTGCTTCATCATCTAAACAATCACCGACAAAGAAGCGGGCATCGTAAACTCCGCTGAGGGCGATGACCTTGTTAAAGACATCGGGGTGCTGGAGAAAGAAATTAACAGCGTGATAGGCTCCCATAGAACAACCTGTCGTCATCATTGGATCAAACCAACCTGTTTTATGCTTGATAAAAGGAATGGCTTCCTCAATGACATAGCGCTCATAAGCTCGGTGCATTTCCGCGCGGTCGTGAGGAGCTTTCCAATCAGCCAGCCAGCTTTCACTATCTACACTACTCAAAGTGAAGAATTGAATTTTTCCTGTTTCGATAAACCATGAACAAGCCTCAATCATACCAAAATCTGCATATTCATTGTGACTGCCACCAGACGAAGCAAAAACGACTACAGGTATTCCAGCGTGCCCATAACGATTCACATACATTTCACGGTTTAAATGACCGCTCCAATGACTTAAAAACTCAACATGCATATAAATTTTCTCCTCATATTCTTAATTAATTTATTTACCATTTTTCGCTAAAGAAGCGAAGACAATCAGGTAAATGCTCAGCCCAGGCTACTTCATTGTGTTCTGCCCCAGCTTGGATATAAAACAATAGATTTTCCAAATCTAAACCGCCCGCTATTAACTGACGGAAGTAGGTTAATGACGAATCAATATAAGCTTGCTTGATATTGCCAGCCATTAAGGTTTTATCGGTGTCATCTGCTTCTTCTGTTCCAACATAAATATAAATCCGCTGATCTGCTAATAAGTTATGGCGTTCTATATAACGATTGAACGCTTCCTGATGCAGCCAGTTTGCAGATGAGAAAACACCCAAGCAGCCAATTTGCTCTTGGTATTCAATTCCCATAAACTGTGTAATGTTTCCGCCTAAAGAAGAACCAACCATAGCCGTGTGCGCCCGGTCTGATTTGGTACGATAATGCTCGTCAACAAAGGGTTTAACAACTTCCATGACAAACTCCGCATACTCTGTCCCCTTGCCACCAAATTGCATACCTGGAATAGTTGATTCTTGATATTTCCATGCAGAATACTCATTCATGCGATTAAAACCGTCATTGTCAATCGCCACCACAATCATTTTTTCAATGTCGGGATTTCTCTTAATCGTTGGAATGATTTTCCAAGAATGACCACTAAAAGACTCTTTGCTATAAAGGACATTTTGACCGTCATGAAAATAAACTACAGGATAGGATTTCTGAGTATCTTGCTCATAATTTCTAGGGAGTAGCACTCGAACACGGCGCTTTTGCTTGCTATAAGGCACTTCTAATGCATGTTCTCTTACTTCAAGGTAAAAATAGGATTGATTCATTATCAGAAAACTTTCTATTTTCAAAATTTTTATCTATTATATCATAAAATATGCAAAAAAGTTAGGGAATTCCTAACTTTTCCAAAAGAAAACTAGAGATCTTGATAATTTTTGATAGCTTGTAGCGCTCGTTTTGCTATTTTTTCATATCGTTCTTTTTTGTCTCGAATGCGTGGACCATCCAACTCCTTGATAATTCCAAAATTGACATTCATTGGCTGGAAATGCTTGCTATCAGCATGCGTGATATAATGAGGTAAGCTTCCAATAGCAGTTGTTTCTGGAAAGACCAGGGTTTCTTCTCCATTGAAAAGTCTGGCTGCATTGATACCGGCTACCAGCCCGGACGCGGCAGATTCTACATACCCTTCTACACCGGTCATCTGACCTGCAAAAAAGATATTCTCTTGTTTTTTAGACTGGAACGTCTGTGTCAGGAGATTTGGTGAATCCATGTAAGAATTGCGGTGCATAACTCCATAGCGGACAAATTCTGCATTTTCCAATCCCGGAATCATCCGAAAAACGCGCTTCTGTTCACCCCATTTTAGGTGTGTTTGGAAACCAACAATATTATAAAGGCTTCCAGCTGCATTGTCTTGACGAAGCTGAACGACTGCATAGGGTGTCTTAAATTCACCGTCACGAGGTCCTTTATAGTCATCTGGGTATTCCAAACCAACTGGCTTCATAGGACCGTAGAGCATGGTTTTTATTCCTCTTTTTGCCATCACCTCAATCGGCATACAGCCTTCAAAGTATTTTTCTTTTTCAAAGCTATTTAACGGTGCTTCCTCGGCATTTACCAAAGCGTCATGAAAAGCCATAAACTCACTCTTAGTCATAGGAGCATTGAGATAAGCAGCCTCTCCCTTATCATAGCGAGATTTGAGGTAAACTTTCTCCATGTCAATTGTATTGACATCTACAATCGGTGCCGCCGCATCATAAAAGTAAAATCCAGCTCCACCATTTAGCTCGTGAATCTTTTCAGCGAGTGTATCACTTGTCAAGGGTCCCGTTGCAATAACAGTAATCGTATCATCAGGAATTTTGGTGATTTCCTCACGAATAACTTCGATTAAAGGGTGGTTTGTCACCTCATCAGTCACCATTTGTGAAAAACCGTCACGGTCAACTGCTAATGCTCCTCCAGCAGGAACACGCGTAGCTTCTGCTGCTCTCATAATGATGGAATCCAAACAGCGCATTTCTTCTTTTAAGAGACCAACCGCATTCGTTAGCGAATCCCCCCGTAGAGAGTTAGAACAGACTAGCTCTGCAAAATCACTAGTCTTATGCTGAGGAGTGGATTTCATTCCGCGCATTTCGTACAGTTTAACAGGAATACCACGTTTAGCAATCTGATAAGCTGCTTCGCTGCCAGCCAGACCAGCTCCTATGACATTGATGTAAGATTGAGACATGAAACAAATACCTCTTTGGGAGGAGACTCCCACAAATCTTTCTAATTATTCTTAACCATTATAACAGAAAAAGCCCCTACTGACGAGTGAGACTTTTTAGAACGTAAATACACTAACTTATTAGTATCCATCCTAAAACATTGGTGTAAAGAATATAATGATTGGTCATGTATCTATTTCTTTAACATTTTTTCCAGATAAGCAATTTTAACAAAATCCTTATCATTATTTTGGTCATTTCGATAGGAATCTTGCGAAGATGCTGTGTAAATCTTAAGATATTGTTCAGCATCAGGAAGAAAATAAATTACCCCTGCTGTTTCATGTTTTACCAATTCATCTAAAGGAATCCCAGCAAAGTTTTCCAAAGTATTCATGCTACCAAACTCAACCGATAGATTTCCTTTTTGAAATTCGTGCTCGTGCAAATCTACTAATTGGTAGCCAAGCCGGTTCATAATCGTTTCAATCTTTTTAAAATCATAAATTCGTACCTCATCAGGTGCGTCCCATCCCCTAGGATCTCCTGGAATATGGATATCAATATCTCGTGCTTGCCAGTCGTGGCCAGTTACCTGTTCAAGCCCTAGTGAACCCATAAGCAAAGGAGTGATTCCAATTCCGTTCAATTCCTTTGCAATCTTTAAAAATTCATCAAATTTCTCTTTCATACAGTTTCCTTTGCTATATATAAAGAAAGTTTACATAAAATAAATTACGTAAACATCTTTAACTTATTTTACTTTTTCTTCCTCGTAATCCCCATTGCTGCAGACAACTTGCTTGCCTCCACCACGAACTTTCTTTTCTACAAGATACTGACCGCATTTCGGACAAGAGCGACCAATCGGTTTATCCCAAGAAGTAAAGTCACAATCTGGGTAGCGATCGCAGCCATAGAAAAGGCGATTGCGTTTGGTTTTGCGCTCAATGATTTGCCCTTTGTGACACTTAGGACACTCTACACCGATTTCTTTGACAATCGCTTGAGTATGACGACAGTCAGGAAAATTGCTACATGCATAGAATTTACCATAGCGGCCCAATTTGATAACCATAGGACTTCCACAGACTTCACAGTCAAATCCAGCAGGTTCATCTTTGATTTGAATTTTTTCCATTTCAGTTTCTGCTTTTGCAACTTCTTTTTCAAACGGCTTATAAAATTCATCAATGACCTTTTGCCATTGCTCTTTTCCTACTTCGACATCATCTAGCTTAGCTTCCATATCAGCGGTAAACTTCACATTGACAATATCTGGGAAAAATTCAACAATCAGAGAGTTCACGATTTCTCCCAGTTCAGTTGGCTCAAAGCGCTTAGAAACTAATTTGACATAGTAGCGTTTTTGAATAGTTTCAATTGTTGGTGCATAAGTTGACGGACGACCGACACCATTTTCTTCCAATGTCTTAATCAAGGTCGCTTCAGAATAACGAGCAGGTGGTTGTGTGAAATGCTGTTCAGGATTGGTGTTGACCCGTTTCACTGTATCACCCTTTTTCATATCAGGCAACATTTTATTCTTATCAGAATCGTTGTAAATAGCTAGATAACCGTCAAATTTAACTTGACTGCCATTTGCAGCAAATTGAACACCGTTTTGCTCCAATTTCACACTCATAGTGTCAAATACTGCTGCAGTCATTTGACTAGCTACAAAACGATTCCAAATCAGCGTGTATAGCTTTAATTGATCTTTATCTAGATATTTCGCGATATTTTCAGGTGTGTTAAACACACTTGACGGACGAATCGCTTCATGGGCGTCTTGTGCACCAGAAGCATTTCGGACTCTACTGCCGTGTTTAGAATATTTCTCACCAAAACGATCTGTAATGAAGGTTGCAGCTTCGTTTTGAGCTACCGGACTAATACGAGTGGAGTCTGTACGCATATAGGTAATCAAACCTTGCACACCAGATCCGATATTAATTCCTTCGTAGAGCTGCTGAGCAACCATCATCGTCTTACGAGTTCGGAAATTAATTTTATTGGCAGCGTCCTGCTGCATAGATGATGTGGTATAAGGTAGCGGAGCATTGCGCTTGCGTTCCTTTTTCTCAACGCTTTCGACAGTAAATTCATCACCTTCGATATGAGAAAGAACGTTTTTTACATCATCGTTGGTAGCAAGCTTCATTTTCTTGCCATTCATGCCGTAAAAGCTTGCTTGAAATTGACGAGGTCCTTTTTTGAAAGTTCCGTCAATCGTCCAATACTCTTCTGGTTTAAAAGCATTGATTTCATTTTCACGGTCAATGATGAGTTTCAAGGCAACAGATTGCACACGTCCAGCTGACAATCCCTTTTTGACTTTTTTCCAGAGAATTGGAGAGATAGAGTACCCCACAATACGGTCAAGGACACGACGCGCTTGTTGAGCATCTACCAAATCCATGTCAATCTGGCGCGGTTCTTTAAAAGCATTTTTTACTGCCTCTTTCGTGATTTCGTTGAAAACAACACGATTTTTATCTGTCTCGTCCAGATTTAAGATATGAGCCAAATGCCAAGAAATAGCTTCTCCTTCACGGTCCGGGTCACTTGCAAGATAGACTTGTTTTGCTTTTTTAGCTTCTTTTTTCAAATCATTGATAAGAGGCCCTTTCCCGCGAATATTGATATATTCTGGCTCATAGTTGTTTTCAAAATCGATGGACATGGTAGACTTTTTCAAATCGCGAATATGTCCAACGCTGGCTAAAACTTTGTAGTTCCGCCCTAAATATTTTTCAATTGTTTTTGCTTTAGCTGGCGACTCTACAATCACCAGATTTTTTTTCATTGCTGTTTTTTTCTTTGTTTTTGTTGCCAATCTAGACACCTTCTAAAAGTAATAAACCTCATAGAGTTTAAACTATTTTTTTTAAGATGTCAACTAGTAGCATTCTCTTATAGGAGAACTTGTTTTAAAATTGAAATTCAGAAAGTACGTCAGCGCCTGATGTGACGCACTTTGCACCCTCTTGAATCAAATGATGACAGCCATCACTTCTGCCATCTAAAATTGACCCTGGAATAGCAAACACATCTCGCCCTTCTTCCATTGCGCGCTCACAAGTAATTAGACTTCCTGAGCGCATTTTGGCTTCAGCTACAATAACGCCTCTACACAAACCTGCAATAATGCGATTCCGCTCTGGAAAATGAAATTTCAATGGCTCTGATTCGGGACCGTATTCACTAAGCACAAGGTGATGTTCTCCCAAATAAGATTGAAGTTTTTTATTTGCTCTTGGATAAAAAACATCTAAACCGGTTCCAATAACGGCAATCGTTCGACCACCATTTTGCAACGCTGACATGTGAGCTGATGTATCAATTCCGCGCGCTAAGCCGCTTACGATAACTAGCTCATTGTTTAGCTCTTTAACAATTTTTTGAACAGATTGACTGCCTGTACGGCTACTATTGCGACTTCCCACAACAGCTACTTTCGGTAATTTTAACAAATCCAAGTTTCCTTTGTAGAAAAGGAGAACGGGTGGATTGTAAATTTCACTCAAATCCCAAGGATACACATCATCCAAGATAGAAAAAGACGGAAATTTTTTAAATTCTTGACATAATAAATCATCATCTAGCTGCAGATATTTTTCAATGAAAAGAGCTGGATTACGGCATTCCGACACAACTGCCATATCTTTTACTGATAATTCTTTTTCTTGTATCTCAGCATACGAAAGAACATTGATGACCTGTTGGTTGGTCAAACCAGCTGTTTTTAGTTTATAAATATCAAAATTATCCATTTTATCATTCCTTTTACTTTCATTAATATCTTTCAAAGATACTATTCGTAAAAGAAATGAAAAAACGAGAAATTCTCGTTTTTTACATTTTATCTAATTCTTTAATAATCCGAGCTGGGTTTCCTGCTAAAACAACATTATCACCATAAGATTTAGTAACAACTGATCCCGCACCAACGACAACATTGTTACCTAATGTTACTCCTGGTAAAATCGTTACACCACCACCTGCCCAGAAATTATCGCCAATGGTAATTGGTGCACCGTATTCTATACCTGATATGCGTTCTTGTGCATCTAAAGGGTGGAGAGGGGTCAAAAGTTGACAATTTGGCCCAAACAATGCATTTTTTCCAATAGTAATCGGACAAACATCAAGCATGGTCATGTTCCAATTAGAATAGAAATTTTCTCCTAAGTGAATGTTGATACCATAATCGCAGACAAAGTTTGGTTTCATCGAAATGTTCTCACCAGTTGAACCGAACCATTCTTTTACGAGTTTACTTCTTTTTTTACCGTCCTGTTCTGCATTAAATGCGTATTGAAATTGACGAGAACGTGTTACCAATTTTCGTAATTCGGAATCTTGCGGATTGTATAATTCTCCCGCAATCATTTTTTCATATTCAGTTTTCATTGACTTTCCTTTTCATTCTTGATAAGTGAATGGTTAGATACATTTGTTCGTCATCAGACGTCTGATAATTGCGCGTTTGCTTAAGATATTGGGTAATCTTTGTTGTCGTTTCATAAGCTGACGGATACTTAATTTTCAGTAAATCAAACATATCGTTGTCGTCTAACTCCTGATGTCCGGTGTCCGTTAAAACACGTTCGCAAAAAAATTTCAGATGCGTAATAAAGCGCTGAACATAAATATCCTCGTCATCTAATGAGATCTCTAAGCTGTATTTGACGATTGTCATGATTTCTTCCATTAGCTGTGTCAAATCTTGAGCGGCTACATTGCCATTATCTAATTCAGCATTGACAATGGTCAAAGCCATAAAGCCTGCTTCATCCAAAGGTAAATCTTGTCCTAAATAGTCACCCAACAATTGATTGGCATACTTGCCAACTTCAAATTCGTCAGGGAAAAATCGCTTAATATCCCACATGAGGAAATTTTTCATAAAGAAATGATCTTGGACACGTAAAACCACACCATACAGGTGGTCAGCCATTGCTAAAAAGGCACCATCTTGCAATTTTTTATTTATTTTTGCATGTGCGTAAGTGATAATTTTATCAGCCATTTCTATGATGTCAGCAGGTAATTCTAACAATAATTCACGCTTGTTTTCTGACAAGACATACTTTTTCTCAATCAGATTATCCCGAACATCCTCTCCTGCTTTACATCCAAAAGCCAGTCCGCATCCCATCAACACTACTTCTTGGTGATTTTCTTCAGAAATGACCACATTATTATTTAAAACTTTAGAAATAATCATCCCTTGTCCTCGACTTCTTCAAGCATGGATTTAATTGGTTCAAAGGTTGTCCGATGAATAGGAGTGATTCCTTTTCGTTTCAATCCATCTAAATGATGCTGGGTTCCATAACCAACATTGTGTGCAAAGTCATAGCCTGGATAAGTTAGCTCATAATCAGTCATCATGCGATCTCTCGTCACCTTGGCTACGATCGAAGCGGCCGCAATAGACAGTGAATTAGCATCTCCTTTGATGATAGACGTTTGCGAAACTTGAACATCTAACTGCATGGCATCAATCAAGAGATGTTGCGGAGAGATTTCAAGATTTCCCACAGCTTCTAACATGGCTAATTTCGTCGCTTCATAGATATTCACCTTATCAATCACTTGATTATCCTTGACACCAATACCAACTGCAACGGCTTGTTTTAGCACTTCTTGATAGATTTCTTCGTGCTTTTTCTTGGGAATTTTCTTGCTATCGTTGAGACCTTTGATTTTACAGTTTTTAGGTAAAATAACTGCTGCTGCCACAACAGGACCTGCTAAGGGACCACGACCAACCTCATCAATCCCAGCGATATATTGGCAACCAGTAGCATAAAGCTCCTTTTCATATCGTAGCATTTGCTCCAAACGACAGTCTTCGTCCAATTCAGCTTGGATTTGTTTTTTACGCTTCATAATGAGCTTGTGGACACCAGCCCGACTATCATCTCGAAATTGCTCAAAAACAGGACTCTCTATGTCTGTTATTTCAGATAAGATTTCTTGAATCTCTTTAATTGTCGCCATGTATCTCACCTAAAGTATCCAAAGTATAACGTCCTAACTTGCCATCGCGAATATCTTTTATGAAAAGACGATAAAAGCGGTCATAGTCATCTCGAAATCCTAATTTTTGTGTCATATCCATAATGATTTCAGGTGCTTCTTCTTCCAAGTTCATTTGCTTGAACCGTTCTTGAAGCTCCTTTGGATAATGTTCTTTGAAATAATTGATTCCAAAAATAGTAACCTCATCCATTGGAAGCAAATCGTCTTTAATCGCTCCTGTTAAAGCGAGTTTCAAAGCAACTTTCTCATCTTCAAACTTAGGCCAGAGAATCCCTGGAGTATCTAAAATTTCCAAGTCCTTATTCGACTTGAGCCACTGCTGCCCTTTGGTAACACCTGGTTTATTTCCAGTCACAGCAATTTTTTTTCCGGCTAAACGATTCATCAGTGTGGATTTTCCGGCATTAGGAATCCCGATAATCATGGTTCGCAATGTTTCAATTTGGATTCCGCGCTCTTTTTGCCGAGCGATTTTCTCTTTCATCAAAGACTGAGCTGCTTCCGTGACTTTTTTTACAGTTGATTGCTCCTTAGAATTGATTGGCAAAGCCTTGACGCCTTGCTTTTCAAAATAATTTCTCCACTCCTTCGTCAAAGTCGGGTCAGCCAAATCTGCTTTATTCAAAATGAGGAGCTTAGGCTTCTCTCCCACGATTTTAGTCAGCATGGGATTTTGACTGGACAATGGTAAACGCGCGTCTACTAAAATTGTCACAAAATCCACAAATTTGATATTTTCTTGTACTTGTCTCCGAGCCTTGGACATGTGTCCCGGAAACCATTGAATAGTAGCCATGAAAACCTCTTTCTTACACTAGTTTAACATCTTCATTATACCAGAATTTTAGCTAATCCGCATTGATAAATCATGCAACAAAAAATCACCTTTCCAAAACAAAAGGCAATTTTTGAATCTTAATGATACAAAACAGGCTTTCTATCCTGCTTATCGGTAAACGGAAGTCTTGGTTCGCGAATCCGTTTCACATAATCAACAATTTCCTTTCCTTCATGGTCAAATTCCACAACAGCAAAAAATTGATCGTGGTAAAAGAAAAATTTATAATGATTTTCAAATGCTTCCTTGAGCCATTTTTCTTTTGCAATAATGGAACGCATGGGGTAATCATCTACAGCAGCGACCCATACAGGCTTGCGATGCGCGTGAGTTAAGAGCAAGTCTGCCATATGAATCATGGTTTCATTTCCTTGTTTCAGCAAAATGATACTATGACCATTGCTATGACCACCAGTATGAACCATTTGAATTTCTGGTATGACATTTAAGTATTCCGTAAATGTCTCAACTTGATGTTGAATAGGTTCCCAATTTTCTCTGAGATAAGTCCCTTTAGTCCGATTATTTGGGTTCATCATCTCGTACCATTCAATATCATTTACAAAAATCTTAGCATTGGGAAAAGTTGAAACCAACTGATGATTTTCATTTAATTTTGTCAATCCACCAGAGTGATCGTGATGCATGTGAGTCATTAACACATAAGAAATATCTTCAGGAGTCAAACCTAAAAGTTCCAAGCTCTCTTCAATTCTGCTTTCAGATAAAATCCCTAAATTTCGTCTTTGTTTATCAGATAGTTTCGCAGTGTTAAAACTTGCATCAATTAAATAATTTTTATTTTTGTATTGAATCAATATTGGATCGGTTAATTCAACCATCATATTTTCTTCAGTTGTTGGATAATAGCGTGACCAAACAACTTTTGGTACAGGACCAAATAAAGTGCCTGCATCTGTCATTTTATCAACTCCACGTAACCAAGTTAATTTCATGTCTCTAAATTGATACTCTTGTAGAGTGAGTTCTGTCATTTCTTACTCCTTTATCCACCTTTCGGCAATTTCTCTTCTGATAGAATTTCCAGATCTTCCATAATTTTCAATAGTTTCTGCATCCTTTAAATAACGTTTGATATTAACCTTGTCGAATTTTTGTAAAGGACCAATTAGTCGAAGGATTTCATCGGATATCTCAATGGCAACTTTCGTCGTGTACAGTTTTATTCGAGAAACAAATTTTGCATCTTCTTCAATTTGACTAGGATAAGATGCAAAATAAGCTTCTGCAGAGCATAATTTATTATATAAATCAGCAAATTTATTTTGATGAATTTCCACATCAATCAAACGCTTTCCAAATCCTCTCCTCACTTTTGCAAATTCAATACCTTTATTGAAAGCCCCCTCAGCAACACCTAACGCAATAGCACTTAAGCCAAGTTGCATATTTTTAATGATGTTAGCAAATTGGACATCCCCAGCTAATTCGTCTCCCAATAAGGCGTTTTCCGGGAGCAAGACATTTTTCAGCGTGACTGAACTCAAAGGAAGACCTATCAAGCCCGGTTTTTCAATCTGTTCACCAATTAGCACATCTGAATCTTTTGGATCAACAATAAAGAGTCCGTACTTCTCCACCTTACCTTGTTCTTTTACTTTTGCCAAAACCAGTAGTATATCTGCAACGCTGCTATTGGAAATCATCGCCTTTTTCCCTGAGAGACACCATCCCTGCTCAGTCTTTGTTGCATACGTTTCAAGATCTTCTAGCCCCTTTAGATGTTTATACTCGCAAAATCCTAATCCTCCTATGTACTGACCTTTTAGTAACTTTTCAAGATATAATTCCTTTTGCTCTGCTGTCCCAAAATTCAAAATAGAATAAATTCCATAGCAACCTTGTGTTAATAAAATAGCTGAAAGAGCAGCAAATTCATTAGCAATTTTTCGGATAAATGTGATGAAATCAGAACTTAAGGTGTGATTCTCTTCAGATAAAATGGGCAAAAATATATCCATTTCGTTCGTCAATTCATCCCACATTTCCTTTGGAAAATAAGTTGATTCATCATGTGATTTTACATAGTTTTTGATTGCTGTATTCGTATATGAATCAATCATAGCTGCTGTAGTGCTAATTTTTGACATCAATTTGCTCCTTTATTAGGTATCAAGGCTCGAAATAGGCTGATAGTAACCTTTCAAAAGTTCTTCATAAACGTATGCTTCAACTTCATTATAATTTGCTTTATATGGTCTGCAGAACCAGATATTAAATGGAACCGGATCTTTAAAACGAACAGCTTTAAACTTATTTTTATCCACAAAATATTCTACTGGACGAGGTAAAATAGCAATCATATCATTCTTATACGTAGACTCTGTTAAAAAATCCCATGCTGATGATAAATATGTAAAATTTGTCTCTATCTTCTTATTTTTTAATTTTTCAGCTACTAATTCATAAGTGGTAAATGATTTATTAAATGTTGCTAAATCATAAGCGGCGATGTCTTTCCATTCAAGAAGTTCTTTATCTGCTAAAGGATGATTTTTATCCATATAAGCTGCATATTCATCGGCTTGTATAATATATTGCTCGTACTTTTTAGCATCTAAATTAGTCGGCTCAATCAATAAAACAAAATTTAAATCACCTTCAAGAAATTTTTGATGTAAATCCTTGCTTCCTCCCTCCACAACTTGAATATTAATGTGCGGATTATCCTTTAAAAATTTAGGAAGAGCACTGGCAAAATAAACACGCAAAATCAGAGAAGGAATGCCTAAATTAATGGTTCCTTTTTGTTTTTGCGCTTCCATATGAATCATGGATTGCATTTCTTCATGGCGATTGACAATTTCCGTAGCAAAACGATAAATTTTCCCACCAGCTTCTGTCAGACTTTCTAATCTTCCATTTCTACGATTAAAAAGCTGCAGTCCTTCAGTCGCTTCAAAATTTGTGACAAATTGACTCAAAGCAGATTGACTAATATGAATTTTTTTAGCAGCAATCGAAAGATTACATCCGCATTCGACGATATTGATAAAGTAAGTCATTTGAATAATATCCATGTTCATCGTCTCCTATCTTTCAATATTTGTAATATAATTTGTCAGGAATAAAATAGCAACTGATCTTTTTAATATAGATGATCAGTTGCTAATAGGTTGATTAAAAACTTATCATCGATAAAGTTCGTTATAAGCATATAGTAACACACTTTATGGCAAACAGTAGCTATATTTGCTTGATAATTTAACTAGATAGACATTGTTTTTAAGTCATCTGACACGATTACTTCTCCCTCTGTCTTTTCAAGAACTTCTTCCAAAGAGACACCGGGAGCTAATTCTTTCAAAAGGAATTTCCCATCTTGAAAGTCAAATACCGCTAGCTCTGTGATGACCAAATCCAAAACTCCTTTAGCTGACAATGGCAATGTGCATTCTTTCAGCAATTTTGATTTTCCATCAACAGTAGTATGTTGGATAGCAGCGATAACCCTTTTGGCACCAACCAGAAGGTCCATAGCTCCTCCCATCCCTGGAGCAAACTTGTCTGGGATAATCCAATTCGCAATACTGCCATCTTGACTAACTTCTAACGCTCCTAAAACCGTAGCATCAACGTGACCTCCACGAATAATGGCAAACGAAGTTTGTAGGTCAAACAACGATGCTCCCGGTAAAAGAGTAATGGGTGCTCCTCCAGAATTTGCCAGATTTGCATCATAATTTTCTTTTGTTGGTGTCTCACCAAAACGAAGAGCACCATTTTCTGCTTGAAGGATCACATTTACGCCTTCAGGAATATAATCAGCAGAGGCATTCGGAATACCAAATCCAAGGTTGATGACATCTCCATCTTTAAATTCAAGAGCCACACGTCTTGCAATAATTTCTTTTGATTTCATATTAATTTACCCCTGCCAATTTTTTAGTCTCTATCCAGAGGTCGCCCATCATTTTATGATGTTCTTTAGAAGTCAAGCTTTCAACAACATAGTCTACAAGAATTCCGGGAATATATACATCGTTAGGATCAATTTCACCAACTTCAACAATTTCATTGGCTTCAACAATCACTGTATCAGCTGCAAGAGCCAGCTGCAATGAAATATTTTTAGTTGTCCCATCAATGTATAAATTGCCATATTTATCTGACTTGGTAGCCTTAATCAAAGCAACATCAATTTTCAAAGGGTCATAAACAAGATATTCTCTGCCGTTGCGAGCTACTTTTTCATAATCTTTTTCCAAAATAGTCCCAACGCCAGTCGGAGTCAAAACAGCTCCCAAACCAGCACCCGCAGCATGAAGTCGTTCAACCACGGTTCCCATTGGTGTGAAT
Organism: Streptococcus atopicus; assembly: GCF_049166725.1. NCBI lineage: Bacteria > Bacillati > Bacillota > Bacilli > Lactobacillales > Streptococcaceae > Streptococcus > Streptococcus atopicus. The sequence continues at coordinate 36,172 of NZ_JBMHFC010000013.1, read as the reverse complement.
TCAACTTCCATATCACCGCTAAAATATTCATGTTGTACGGCAGCGGAAGTACCCACGTGAGCTGCAATATATTTTTTAACTTGGTGATTTTCACACAAGCGACCAACGCCAATCTCTTTACCCGGTTGTGAGGTAACAACAGATACTATTGTTAAGTTCTGTTGATTTTGTCGAACCAATTCTTCAATGAGTTCAAATGGCTCACCCACTCCAAGAAAACCTGAGATACCTACAATATCTTCAGATTTAATGTTAGAAATTGCTTCTGATAATGTTACAATTTGCATGCCAATATCTCCACTTATTACTTACGATTAAAAACCGCCTTACGTTTTTCTACAAAAGCACGCATCCCTTCTACTTTGTCCTCTGTAGAGAACAACAATGCTTCAGCTTCCGTTTCAAGTCTGATAGCATTTTTTAGTGGGAGTTCCGAACCAACTTGAATGACATGCTTAGCTTTTTCCACAGCTAATGGTGCATTCTTTATCATGGCTGCAGCCAATTCTTCAGCTGAGCTTAATAGTTCTTCGACGGAAACCAGCTTGTTAAGAATGCCTAGTTCATAGGCTTCTTGACCTTTCACCGTACGAGCAGTGAAAATCAATTCTTTCGTACGGCTTGTTCCAATTAAACGAGACATACGTTGAGTACCAGCGAATCCTGGGATAATGCCCAAGCCGACTTCTGGAAAGCCTACAACTGTTTTTTCATATCCAATACGAATATCCGTTGAAAGTGCCAGTTCCATTCCACCTCCGAGTGCATAGCCATTGAGTACCGCAATCGTTGGCTGACGTAAATCTGAAAGGCGAGTAAAGGTATTGTTTGCAAATGTCATGTATTCAAAAGCTTGAATTGGTGACATTAAGTCCATTTCCTTAATATCAGCCCCAGCTACAAATGCTTTTTCTCCTGATCCTGTCACAATGACAACACGAATGTCTTCACTGTTTTCAACTTGATCAAGAACTTCATTCAAATCAGCCAAAACCTGAGAACTCAAAGCATTTAAAGCTTCAGGACGGTTGATCGTGATGTAGCCGATTCTGTTTTTAACTTCTAATAAAACAGTTTTACTCATTTTACTGCTCCTACTTATAAAATTTGAGTTATAAAGTATATAGTGTCAACAAATACTTGAACCAAAAATGTAAGAGCTTACAATGCTATGATATCTCATTTTTCCACTCTCGTCTACTTAATCCTAATTTATAACTCTATAAGTTAAACTTATAGAGTTATAAAAAATACTAAGACTTTTTGATTTTCAAAATAAAAAACAAATTCTACTAAGAATCATTTAAGATAAACGTCTTAGATAGAATTTGTTTTACAGAGTAAAAAAATCAAATGGTAAATTAAATTTAGTAGGTAATTATTTTTAACGTTCTACAATGACTGCTGTGCCCATTCCTCCTCCGATACAAAGAGTTGCAAGACCACGTTTAGCATCGCGTTTTTCCATTTCATGCAGCAACGTAACCAGAATACGGCAGCCTGATGCCCCGATTGGATGACCAAGTGCAATGGCACCACCATTTACGTTTACTTTTTCTGGATCAAGATTTAACTCTTTTCCAACAGCACATGCTTGAGCTGCAAATGCTTCATTGGATTCAATCAAATCAAGGTCTTCAACTGTAAAACCACCTTTTTCAAGTGCTTTACGAGAGGCATAAATTGGTCCGCAACCCATGATTTTTGGATCTAAGCCCGCACTAGCATATGATTTAATAGTTGCTAAAACGGGGATGCCTAATTCTTTTGCTTTTTCTGAACTCATGACAACAACTGCTGCTGCTCCGTCATTGATACCAGAAGCATTACCAGCCGTGACAGTTCCACCTTCTTTAAAGACAGGACGCAATTTAGCCAAACCTTCTAATGAGGCATCTTTTCTTGGAAATTCATCCGTATCAAAAATAATTGGCTCACCTTTTCTTTGTGGAATAACCACTGGAACAATTTCTTCTTTGAAACGTCCAGCTTCAATAGCTGCCACAGCACGTTGTTGAGATTGCACAGCAAAAGCATCTTGAACTTCACGAGAAATATCATACTGTGCAGCAACATTTTCAGCTGTGATTCCCATGTGGAAATCATTAAAGGCGTCAGTCAGACCGTCGCACAACATAGTATCAACAACTTTAGAGTCTCCCATACGAGAGCCCCAACGTTGATTTTGTAGCACATATGGTGCTTGGCTCATATTCTCAGCACCACCCGCTACAATGATATCAGCATCTCCACAAAGGATAGCTTGTGCAGCCAACTGAACAGTTTTAAGCCCTGAACCACATACTTTATTGACTGTGAATGCTGGAGAAGAGGCTGGAATACCTGCATTGACACTCATTTGACGTGCCACGTTTTGACCAAGTCCTGCCCCTAAAACATTTCCCATAATCACTTCATCAACTTGTTCAGCTTTCAAATTTGCTCGTTCCAGCGCGCTTTTGATAACCAAACTTCCCAAATCAACAGCTGAAATATTTTTCAAACTTCCACCAAAAGAACCTAATGGTGTACGAACTGCTGATACAATAACTGCTTCTTTCATTTCTTGCTCCTTACCTTAGTATTTAAAGAAACCTTCCTTGGTCTTACGACCAAGTTTATTAGCTTCAACCATTTTTTTCAACAATGGAGCAGGACGATATTTTGGATCACCAAACCCATTATTCAATACGCCCATAATAGCCAAGCAAACATCCAAACCAATTAAATCTGCTAAAGCCAAAGGACCAATTGGATGATTAGCTCCTAGCTTCATCGCTTCATCAATTTCTTCAGCTGATGCTACTCCTTCTCCAAGAATGAAAATTGCTTCATTAATCATCGGAATCAACACTCGATTTACAACAAAACCATAAGAATCTCTAACATCAACTGCTGTTTTACCGATTTTGTCAGTCAATTCACGAACAGTTTTGACTACTTCTTCTGATGTTTGAAGTGCTTTGATCACTTCGACCAATTTCATAACAGGAGCAGGATTAAAGAAATGCATACCAATAACTCGTTCTTGATGCACTGTTGCTGCTGCAATGTCAGTAATTGACAAAGATGATGTATTGGACGCTAAAATTGTTTCTGGTGTTGTTAATTCATCTAATTGTTTAAAAATACTCAACTTAATGTCTCGGTTTTCAGTAGCAGCTTCAATAACTAACTGAACATTTTTTGCATCTTCGTATGAGGTTGAGGGAATCAACTTACTCAAAATACTATTTTTATCAGTTTCTGACAGACGACCTTTCTCTACAGAACGTGTCAATTGCTTGGTGATATTTCCAATTCCTCTTTCGACAAATTCGTCTTTAATGTCATTCAAATACACCGTAAAGCCTGATTGGGCAAAGACTTGTGCAATACCGCTTCCCATCTGACCTGACCCAATGATCATCACTTTTGAAATATTCAATTTTCTCTCCTATCTAATATTAACATTATAAAGTTTAAAATGAAAGAATAGGAACGATTGAATGATGAATACTCTTCAACCGTTCCTGCTTTGTCATTATACAAATGCACCTAAGCCAGTAATTTCACGACCAACAATCAAAGCGTTGACTTCATGAGAACCTTCATAAGTATAAACAGCCTCAGCGTCTGCAAAGAAACGGGCAACATCTGTTTCAAGAGTGATTCCATCCCCTCCGCCTACTTCACGAGCAAGGGCAACAGTTTCTCGCATAACGAGTGAATTATGCATTTTAGCAAGGGCAGAATTTAACATTAATTCATTGCCAGCTTCTTGCATTTCAGCAAGACGAACTGAGTAAGCAATAGTTGCCACAGCATTCGCTTGCATTCTAGCCAATTTTTCTTGAATGATTTGGAATTTAGCAACTGGACGTTTAAATTGTTGACGGTTTGTAGTATATTTTAATGCTGCAACAAATGAACCACAAGTTATTCCCATAGCAATATGAGCCACATCAGCACGAGTAAATGTAAGAATGCGAGCTACATCTTCAAAACCATTGATGTTTACCAAACGGTCTGAGTCTGGAACTTCAACATTTGTCATTGTGATATGACCATTTCGAACACAACGAAGTGCAATTTTATGTTGAATAACTTCTACATCGTAACCAGGAGCTCCTTTGCGAACGATAAAGCATTTAATTTTGCCATCTGCAATGTCACGAGCAAATACTGGAATAACATCAGCTGTATCTGAACCACCAATCCAACGTTTTTCACCGTTAATAATCCACTTGTCTCCTACACGTTCAGCAGTTGTTGCAAGCCCACCTGCGATGTCTGAACCAGAAAGTGGTTCTGTCAAAGCAAAACATCCCTGCCAATCAAACGCTGCTAATTTAGGAAGAAATTCTTTTTGTTGGCGTTCGTCTCCACCGAGTAAAATTGTGTTATAGCAAAGTCCACCATGCACAGTATAGAATGTAGCCATTGATGTATCAAAACGAGCCAATTCCAAATAAAGGAATGCGATATAAAGTTCTGACGGTTTATAACTGCCTTCACGTCCTTCGAACAATTTAGGATTGTTCATAATTTGAGCGCCTTTGGCAACTGCGTAAAATTGTTCAAATGGAAAATCAGGTTTTTCCCAATGTTCATTGATCACAGGACGAAGATGTTTTTCAATCAAACGACGAGTTTCTTGCAAAACTTCTGCTTCTCCCAGTGTCAGATCGTCTGCATAGTGAAAGAGATCTTCAGGATATAATTCACGTAAAATTTCTTCTTTGGTTGCCATAATATGGACTCCTTTATAATAATGTTATAAGAGCGCTTTCATTTCAAGGCTCAGTATTTGTTGACGCTTACATTTTATATCAGATATGGTCTTGTGTCTACTTAAGAAAAATTAATCGTCCCATAAGTTTCTATTATACATATTGATTTTACTTACTTTCCAAAGGATAAAGGCAAGATTTTACAAATAAAATTTTTGCAAAATCTAAAAATTTATTTGTAAAAATAATTGAATTTCTAAAAATATTTTCTCTAATTCCAAAGAAATTCTTTTCCCCAATCCTTTACCAATCCTCCAGAGCAAAATGCGAGCATTTGAAAAATGAATATGTTACAATGCTTATAAAAACGGAGGAAAAATCATGTTAACATACGATTTAATTGTTATTGGTTTTGGTAAAGCTGGTAAAACATTGGCAGCAAAAATAGCAACCCAAGGCAAAAAGGTTGCCTTAATTGAACGTAGCAAAGCTATGTATGGTGGAACTTGTATCAATATTGCTTGTATTCCAACCAAAACTTTATTAGTCGCCGCAGAAAAAGAACTATCATTTGAAGAAGTAATGGCTGAGAAAAATGAGGTTACTAGCAGACTTAATGGGAAAAATTACGCAGCCATTAGTAGTGCTGGAGTAGATATTATTGATGCAGAAGCTCATTTTCTGTCTAACAAAATAATTGAAATTGTAGCAGGCGACGAAAAGCAAGAGCTAACAGCCGAAAATATCGTCATCAATACGGGCGCTATCTCAAATGTTTTACCAATTCCAGGACTTACTACAACAAAAAATGTTTATGATTCAACAGGCATTCAAAATCTTTCTACATTACCTAAACGTCTTGGCATCCTTGGTGGTGGAAATATCGGTCTTGAATTTGCAGGACTTTTCAATAAGCTAGGAAGCAAGGTTACTGTCCTTGATGCTGCTGATACTTTTTTGCCACGTGTAGAGCCTTCAATTGCCACTTTGGCTAAACAATATATGACGGAAGATGGCATTGAAATTCTTCAAAATATTTACACTCAAGAAGTGAAAAATGACGGTGAAGAGGTGCTTGTCATTGCTAAAAACGAAATATTTCGCTTTGACGCTTTGCTTTATGCTACCGGTCGTAAACCAAATATCGAACCATTAAAACTTGAAAATACAGACATCCAAGTTACAGACCGCGGTGCTATCCAAGTGGATAAGCATTGCCAAACAACTGTTTCTGGTGTCTTTGCTGTTGGTGATGTCAACGGTGGACTACAATTTACTTATGTTTCACTAGATGATTTTCGTGTCGTTTTCAATTACTTAGCCGGTGATGGCTCCTACACACTTGAAAATCGCAAATATGTACCGACTACCATGTTTATCACTCCCCCACTTGCACAAATTGGTTTGGCAGAAGCCCAAGCTAAAGAACAAGGCCTGCCCTATGCTACCAAAGAAATTCCAGTTGCAGCCATGCCACGTGGACATGTTAATGCAGATCTTAGGGGAGCGTTTAAAGCTGTTGTTAATACAGAAACTAAGGAAATTTTAGGGGCTACTGTCTTCTCGCAAGGTGCTCAAGAAATCATTAACATTCTAACTGTAGCTATGGACAATAAGATTCCTTATACTTATTTCACAAAACAAATCTTTACTCATCCAACTTTGGCTGAAAATCTTAATGATTTATTTGCGATTTAGTCACGACTTCTGCACTTCGACAAACATGTTGTCATAAACCACTTTGATTTCATTCGACAAAAAAGCAAAAGTGGGATAAGGCTGAGAACTAAAAATTTTTAGCCCGTTCTCTCACTCTTACAAAGCTTGCTCAAGTATCGCGTGACTATTTATTTCCATCATAAAAACGAGGCTGAGATATTATCGTCTCAACCTCGTTTTTATTATAGCTGCATTTGATTATACGTTTTACTAAATGCATTTAAAATTTCTTTTGGCGCGTCTTTATAAGAAGTTTCTCCTTCTAGCGTTCCTTTAACAATCGTTCGTGACGTAGCCGCAGCATCTTCACAAGTCACCAAAGTCACTTCATTGACACCTTCGCGGTCATTAATCACATCTACTCTATCAGGTGCCACATTCTCAACTGAAGTAATGGAATAAGTATAAATTTTTTCCTTATCTGTCAGATAAATTTTCATTCCGGCTTTAGCACGATCTAAAGGAGAAAAGAGCATATTGCTTGCACCTGTAATCCCAAATACATGGTGACTAGCCAATGCATAATTCCCTTTCCCCATTTGCTGTGTTTCTTTCATCGTACCTGCGCCATAATAAAGACCCACATTGCCCAAGCCTTTAAAAATTGGCAAATTCATCGAAAGTTCAGGAATAGCAATTCCACCAATAACTGGTAATTGCTGTGCTTTCCATTGCGCATTAATCACATCTTCGGTAGACAGCGATTTAACTTTATCGAAATTAAAGCTAGTTTTGGCTTTTTTATTTTGAGTGATTTTATCTTTTGAAACATTGCTCACTTGATATCGATTGGTATGCCAAACCATGATCATATTCCGAATAGAAGAGTTGAAAATAAGTGCAAGTGCAACAATGATTAACAATGTCGCAATAATATTAATCAGAATATTTTTTCTTTTATTATGTTTTTTTCTTGTTGATGACATAACATTTCCTTTTATTTAGTTTATTCTTCATCCACTTCTTTTTCATTCTCTGCTGCAACGCTTGTAAAAGTAACAATCTGCGCTCCCTTATCTAGTCGCATTACTTTAACACCCAAAGTTGCACGTCCTGTTTGAGAAATATTAGCAACATTTGTCCGAATAATAACCCCTGTATTTGTGATAATCATCAAATCTTCATCACCATTCACAGCCATAAGCCCCGCTAATGGACCATTTTTCTCAGTAATATTAGCTGTTTTCATTCCTTTTCCGCCACGACCTTTCGTAGCGTATTCACTAGCTAAAGTACGCTTGCCATATCCTTTTTCAGTGATAACTAACACTTCTTGATCATTCGAAATGACACTTGCTCCTACAACATGGTCATCCGCACGCAAATTCACTCCACGCACACCAGTCGCAGCTCGTCCCATATTTCGAACTTGTTTTTCGTTAAATCGTACAGCATATCCCATTTTGGTTCCGATAATGATATCTGCGTGACCATTTGTCAAAAAGACGTTGATGAGTTCATCCTCATCTTTTAAATTCAAAGCTTTCAGACCATTTTGACGAATATTAGCAAACTCTGTTACGCTTGTCCGCTTCACAACACCATAGCGCGTTGTGAAGAAAAGGTAGGAATGATCATCATGCTCGGCTTGAACATTGATAATCGTCTGAATTGTTTCACCTTCGTCTAATTTCAACAAATTAACAATTGGCAAACCTTTCGCTGTACGGCCGTATTCGGGAATTTCATAACCTTTCAAGCGATAAACGCGACCTTTATTGGTAAAGAAGAGTAAGCGATCATGTGTGCTGGTAGAAACTAATTCACGGACAAAATCGTCATCCTTTACACCTGTTCCTTGAATACCACGACCACCACGTCTTTGCGCAGTGAATTCATCTTGGTTCAACCGTTTGATATAGCCTTTATTGGAAAGTGTAATCAAAACATCTGCTTCTTCGATGAGATCTTCATCTTCCAAAGACAGTACTTCACCAACCATTAGTTCTGTACGACGTTCGTCAGAAAACTTACGTTTAATCTCTTCTAATTCTTCCTTGATAATCGCAACAACTCGTTCTGGTTTAGCTAAAATATCTGCTAAATCTGCTATCAATTTCATCAAGTCGTCATATTCAGATTGAATCTTATCCCGTTCCAATCCCGTTAAACGGCGAAGACGCATATCCAGAATCGCCTGACTTTGACGTTCGGATAATTCATAGCGTGCCATCAACTCTGCTTGCGCTTCTGCATCTGTCTCACTGTTTCGGATGATGCGAATCACTTCATCAATGTGATCAAGTGCAATCAGCAAACCAGCTAAAATATGTGCACGAGCTTCCGCCTTTTCCTTATCAAAAACCGTCCGACGTGTCACCACTTCTTTTTGGTGTTCAATATAAGCAAGCAAAATCTCGCGTAAAGACAGAATCTTTGGCACTCCATTTTGGATCGCTAGCATATTGAAACTAAAATTCGTCTGCATTTGCGTTAATTTAAATAAATTGTTCAAAATAACATGCGCACTTGCATCCCGCTTCACATCAATGATAAAACGAACCCCTTCACGGTTAGATTCGTCACGAACCGCTGTAATTCCGTCAATACGTTTTTCTTGAACCAGTCGCACAATATGCTCATGAATTTTGGTTTTATTGACCATATACGGAAATTCAGTGACGACAATTCGTTCACGACCAGATTTAGTTTCTTCGATTTCTGTCCGAGCACGTAAAACAATGGAACCCTTCCCAGTTTCATAAGCGCGATGAATGCCCGATTTCCCCATAACCAAAGCGCCTGTCGGGAAGTCTGGACCAGGCAACACTTCCATAAGGTCACGTGTGGTCACATCTGGATTATCCATGACTAATTTTACAGCATCAATGGTCTCACCAAGATTGTGAGGAGGAATGTTTGTTGCCATTCCCACAGCAATACCTGTCGCCCCATTGACCAGCAAATTAGGAAAACGTGACGGTAAAACTAATGGCTCACGCTCACTGCTATCATAGTTATCTGCAAAATCAACTGTATTTTTGTTAATATCACGTAACATTTCAAGCGATATTTTGCTCATCCGAGCTTCTGTATACCGTTGTGCCGCAGGACCGTCTCCGTCCATAGAACCAAAGTTTCCGTGACCATCTACTAACATGTGACGGTAAGACCACCATTGCGCCATCCGCACCATAGCTTCATAGATAGAGGAATCTCCGTGCGGGTGATATTTACCCATAACATCACCCGTGATACGAGCAGATTTCTTATGTGGTTTGTCAGGAGTCACCCCCAGCTCATTCATCCCATACAATATTCTACGATGAACAGGCTTTAAACCGTCTCGAACATCTGGAAGAGCACGAGCAACAATGACACTCATGGCATAATCGATGAAACTCGTCTTCATTTCGCTCGTTAAATTCACATTTACTAAATTATTATCCTGCATTAAAAAATGCCTCTCTTCAATTTATATGACCATATCATTATAACATAAATTGGGATTTTTTTCAGTAAACACCCTTTTTTGTAAAAACGTTTACATAAGATGATATGTATTATATTCGTGACAAAATGTTACAAAAGTGATAGAATGGATTTGTAAAGGGAAAACGTTCCCCAATAAAATAAAGGAGATGTTTAGCAAAATGACTCTTACTAAACAACATAAAAAAGTCATCCTTGTCGGTGACGGTGCTGTAGGTTCTTCTTACGCATTTGCTCTTGTCAACCAAGGAATCGCCCAAGAACTTGGTATTGTTGATATTTTCAAAGAAAAAACAGAAGGGGATGCTGAAGACCTCAGCCATGCCTTGGCTTTCACTTCACCTAAGAAAATTTATTCAGCAGAATATGCTGATGCGCACGATGCAGATCTTGTCGTTTTGACTGCTGGTGCACCACAAAAACCAGGTGAAACTCGTCTTCAATTGGTTGAAAAAAACCTTCGTATCAACAAAGATGTTGTTACTAAAATTGTTGCTTCAGGATTCAACGGTATCTTCCTCGTAGCTGCTAACCCTGTTGACATTTTGACTTACTCAACTTGGAAATTCTCTGGATTCCCTAAAGAACGTGTCATTGGTTCAGGTACTTCTCTTGACTCAGCACGTTTCCGTCAAGCACTTGCTGAAAAATTAGATGTAGATGCTCGCTCTGTCCATGCTTACATCATGGGAGAACATGGTGATTCAGAATTCGCTGTTTGGTCACATGCCAACGTTGCAGGTGTCAACCTTGAAAATTATCTTCAAGACGTAGAAAACTTCAATGCTGCTGAATTAGTTGACCTGTTTGAAGGTGTCCGTGATGCTGCATACTCAATCATCAATAAAAAAGGTGCGACTTTCTATGGTATCGCAGTTGCCTTAGCTCGTATCACAAAAGCTATCCTTGATGACGAAAATTCAGTTCTTCCACTTTCAGTATTCCAAGAAGGCCAATATCCTGGCGTTACAGACTGCTACATTGGACAACCAGCTATTGTCGGCGCACATGGTATCGTACGTCCAGTAAATATCCCGTTGAATGATGCTGAAAAACAAAAAATGCAAGCTTCTGCTAAACAATTAAAAGACATCATCAATGATGCCTTCTCCAAAGAAGAATTTGCTTCAGCAGCTAAAAACTAAAGAATTTCCTTTCTTACTCCTTGTTTTATCAAGGAGTTTTTTCATATCTAAAATGGATACGATAAAGTTGATTTGCACGGCATCATGACTTTATCGTATCCATTTATTTTATATAATCTCACCTTATCAATTTATTTCAATATATCTTTTAAATAAGGAACAGTCTTCTCACCCTTCATATCTGACAGCACCCGAATCCAGCGAAATGCTGTATGCTCTTCTGGATCAAGTTTAATATCTCTATATTCCAGCAATTTTGCCTTATACACTAGACGCGTAAAAACGATGCCCTTTGTATCATCATAACAGCTATCCTCATGAAGAATCGAACTTAATTGTACTTTTTGGTTGACTTCTTCCATCACTTCTCGTACAGTACCTTCTCGTGGCAATTCGTCTTCTTCCACACTACCTCCTGGAATATCCCAATATTCGGGATACATGTTTGGAGAACCACGTTTTATTTTACTTCGTTTAATAAGCAAATATTTTCCATCTTTTTCAATTAAAGCATGAGCAATCAATTTCACAGGCATTCGCAATCTCCTTTGTAAAAGATAAATTGCAAGAATAAGTGCAACATTTATTCGAACTCATCCTCTAGAGCTTCACAAGCCGTTCTGTAACCTAAACATTTTCGTGGTCGGTGATTGATATCATATAAGGCCTTGTTCAAAGCCTCATCAGAGATAGCGGCTAAATCTGTTTTCTTTGGGAAATATTCTCTTAGTAAGCCATTTGCGTTTTCATTGCTTCCTCTCTGCCAGGATGAATAGGCATCCGCAAAGAAAAAGGAAATTCCTAAATTCTCTACCAGAGGATAGCAGGCAAACTCTTTTCCCCTGTCTGAAGTGAAGGTTTTAAGAGCCTCTTTTGGAAATAGCCTACAAAGTTTTTCGATGGCTGAAAACATGGCTTTGGCTGTTCTATCTGGTATCTTGAAAGCTAAGTAAAAGCGCGTTTTTCGCTCTAGAAAAGTAGCTAAACAGCCCTTGCTTTTGCCTCTGGAAGACACCACAGTATCAAGCTCCCAGTGACCAAAAGTTTTACGATTCCTGACCTCTTTAGGACGTTTGGCAATCGACGTGCCAATCCTAAATGTCCCACGTGTTTCTTTAGGTTGTCGAGTTTTTCCTTTACGACGAAGGACGCTCAAATCCAGATCAATCAAACCAGCATAAAGCCAGTTATAGATGGTTTTAAAAGCTACCATTGGCTTTTGTTCAAGCTGATAGCGACCACAAATCTGTTCAGGCGACCAGGAGGATTTTAAACCGTTCTCAATTTCCTTTTTCAACTTTGGTGTCAAACAAGACTTCCGACCTTTTTGCTTAGCCCTGTGATCGTACTGTTCCTGTGCTGAGGTTGCGGAATAACCATTTTGGCATCGTCTTAACTCTCTTGAAATGGTAGACTTATGGACGCCAAGTTTACTTGCAATTTGGCAAGGTTTCAAACCTAATTCCAAGTAGGTTTCTATCTTTATTCGGTCAGTTATGGTAAGATGGTAGTAGCTCATAGTTTTTCCTCGGGTTCTGTTTGTGTGGTTACTTACAGTTTACACCAATGAAACACTATGAGTTTTTTTGTTGCACTATATTTTACAATTTATCAAAAATAAAAAATCTTGCATAAAACAAGACTTTCAAGTAATAAACACAATCCACCCTGAGAGAATCGAACTCCCATCTCAAGAACCGGAATCTTACGTGATATCCATTACACTAAGGGTGGCAACTATTTTATTATATAAAAATTTTATAAAAATAACAAGTAAAAAAGGACTGAAATGATAAATTCCAATCCTTTTATTTGATTATAATTCAATATCACCAAACAAGTCAGCCATTGAAAATCCAGTTTGAGTTTCTGGAAGTTCAAAGTCACGTTTTTCTTGACGTTTTTGACGACGAGGACGTGATTGACGTTTTTCTTTTTGGTCATCTTCTTGTGCTGGACGTTCTTCAAGAGCCTTGATAGAAAGTGATACACGTTCTGCATCAGCATTTACATCAAGAACTTTCACAGTTACTTCCTGACCGACTTTAAGCACATCTTTTGGATTTTCAACACGTTTATGTGAAATTTGTGAAATATGGACAAGCCCGTCAATACCTGGTAATACTTCTACAAAAGCACCGAAATCTGTTAAACGTTTAACTGTGCCTTCAATCACATCACCAGCAGCTAATTTTTGTTCAACACCGTCCCATGGTCCAGGTGTTGTAGCTTTAAGAGAAAGTGATACGCGTCCTTCTTCTTCGTTCAAATCAAGAACTTTTACTTCAATTTCATCGCCAACTGATACAACAGATTTTGGTGAAACGTTGCGTTCGTGTGACAATTCAGTTAAGTGAACAAGTCCGTCAACACCACCAAGGTCAATAAAGGCACCAAAGCTTGTGATACGTGCAACTTTACCAGTCACGATGTCACCAACAGCCAATTTACCAAACACTTCAGCACGTGCTGCTGCAGCTTTTTCTTCTACTACTTCACGGCGTGAAAGAATGAAACGATTTTCTTTTGGATCCACTTCTTTAATTTTTGCTTCAAATTCTTGACCTACAAAACGTTCAGTATTACGAACGAAACGAGTATCTAGCATTGAAGCAGGAATAAATCCACGAAGTCCTTCAAATTCTACTGAAAGACCACCTTTAACTGCACGAGTACCTTTTACAGTAACAACTTCTTCTTCACGTCCAACCAACTTGTCCCATGCCTTGCGAGCTTCTAAACGTTTTTTAGATACAAGGTAAGTAACTGTATCAGTATCTTTACCAACTACTTGACGAAGAACAAGCAATTCAAGTGTTTCACCTGGTTTTACAAGGTCGTTAATGTCAGCTTCACGATCGTTTGTCAATTCACGAAGGGTTAACACACCTTCTACACCAGTTCCAGCGATTGCAACATTAGCTTGGTTCGCATCAACAGTCAATACTTCAGCAGTAACGACATCGCCTGGCTCAACTTGGCTAACACTATTTAGCAAATCTTCAAATTCATTCATCTAAAAAAATCCTCCAACAATCAAGCATTTCTTGCTTGACATACTTATAATATTTTTCCTAAGCACCGCAATGACATGAACTATCTTTAACGTTTCCCACCCTATAAAGAAATAAAATACCCTAAGATATTTTACCATTTATCTGATATATTACCTAAGAACTGGGGTAGCTGGATTCGAACCAACGCATGAGGGAGTCAAAGTCCCTTGCCTTACCGCTTGGCTATACCCCAAAAAGAACGCGGACAAAATCCTTTAAACGCTGAGTGCGCTCATGGAGAGGGAGGGATTCGAACCCCCGAACCCGAAGGAGCGGATTTACAGTCCGCCGCGTTTAGCCTCTTCGCTACCTCTCCTGTATAATCAACAGTATTTATTATACCATTGATGAAAAGAAAACACAAGCATTTATTTCCCCAAATTATAGGTTTCAATCAATTTTTCCACGGCATTTTCAAGTTTTTTATAAAAACTATCAACATTTTCATTTTTTATGATAGCAAATTGCCCGTCTAACTCAGCAATTTGACCAATGACTTTTTTACCAATAGATAAAGCATAACCTTCGTATTGTTCAGACCCTACTTTTACTTGGCTATCTGCTAATTGGATTTCAATCTTTTTGTCTTTTTTACTCATCATATACCTCTTTCAAGTCTCTATTTTACAAAAAAATAGAAAAACTAGCAAGCAATATGCGAAACTAAAGCTACCTCAACGGTGAGATAGCTTCAAAAATTTCTAAACTTTGACAATCCAGCCTTCTGGTGCTTCAACATCACCAAATTGAATACCGGTTAATTCATCATAAAGTTTTCGAGTGACAGGTCCAACTTCTGTTTCACTGTAAAAGACATGGAAATCGTCACCGTGCTGAATACCACCAATTGGAGAGATGACCGCTGCTGTACCGCAAGCCCCTGCTTCAGCAAAACGATCCAAATCATCAATTGGTACATCTCCTTCGATAGCTTTCAAGCCCAAACGATGTTCTGCTAAATATAGAAGAGAATATTTTGTGATAGAAGGCAGGATAGATGGGCTATATGGTGTTACAAATTCGTTGTCTTTGGTAATTCCAAAGAAGTTTGCAGACCCCACTTCTTCAATCTTCGTATGAGTGGCAGGGTCTAGATAAATGACATCAGAAAATTTCTTTTCGTGAGCCATTTGCCCTGGAAGCAAGCTTGCTGCGTAGTTACCGCCGACTTTAGCAGCACCTGTTCCATAAGGAGCAGCACGGTCATACTTGTCAGAAACGATAAAGTTTGTCGGAGTCAAGCCCCCTTTAAAGTAATTTCCAACCGGCATAGCAAACACGGTGAAAATGTATTCATCTGCTGGTTTAACACCGATGATGTCACCAACACCTAACAATAGCGGACGAATATAAAGGGTTCCTCCTGTTCCATACGGTGGAACGTATTCTTCATTGGCACGAACCACTTGCTTCACAGCATCTACAAACATATCAGTCGGAACTTGTGGCATCAAGAGACGGTCTGAGGTGCGTTGCAGACGTTTTGCATTTTGATCTGGACGAAATAGCTGTACGCCGCCGTCTTTCGTGCGATAAGCTTTCATTCCCTCAAAGGCTTGTTGACCGTAATGAAGGCAAGGAGATGATTCAGACATGTGCAGAGTTGCATCTTCAGTCAATCCTCCTTTTTCCCACTGACCATTTTTATAATAAGCAAGATAACGATAAGGCAATTTCATATAGGAAAAACCAAGATTTTCCCAATCAAGATTTACTGACATAACATTCTCCTTTTTAATTTTATGATTTTTATTTTACACTATTTTTAGATATTTTCAATAGTTTTTTGCAAAATTCTGAAAATTTTTTAATTTCAGTTTATAACCGAACAAAAAATCAGCCGCTTGGACTGATTTTCAATTATTTAAGATTCGCAGAGAACACTTCTTCATCTGAAATAGTATCTGAGATGAAACTTCCGTTGCTGGTTCTTTCAGACAAACCGAGGTCAGCTAGATTCACTTGGTAAGTAGTTCCTTTGTTAGAAATAATTGAGAGAATCTGCTCTTCTTCTGCCGTTGGATTGTCCAAACTAAAGAGATCTAGTTCCGCAGGCTGCTCTCCAAAAACAGGACCTGCTTGGAAAACACGATGTGGCTTGGACTTCAGATCGCGCAACACTTGCAAGCCACGATTTGCTCGGCTCGTCACAGGAATATCTGCAACTGCCATTCGCTTGAGTGCTCCGCGCTGGGTCAAGATATAAAATGAATCAGTATTGACAATAAAAGCTGCTGCTAAGACATCATCTTTTTTGAGATTGATAGCTTTGACACCTGCTGCCTTAGCGCCCACAACTGGTACTTCTTCGATATTGAACCGCAAGGCATAGCCGTTCTGGGTCACTAGCATAACATCGTCTAGCTTGATTGGAGAAAGTGTGATAATTTGGTCGTCTTCATTTTTTAATTTAGCAAATTTAACAGACTTGGACTTATAGGTGCGCCAAGGACTGAATTGTTTTCGCTCTACACGCTTGATTTGCCCTAGTTTTGTTACCGCAAAATAAGTGCCTTCGTCAAAATTATCTA
Source organism: Streptococcus atopicus (assembly GCF_049166725.1). NCBI lineage: Bacteria > Bacillati > Bacillota > Bacilli > Lactobacillales > Streptococcaceae > Streptococcus > Streptococcus atopicus. Next base: position 19,577 of record NZ_JBMHFC010000013.1, on the reverse strand, counting down.
CTAACTCAGTGTAGATGACTTCTTCATTCGTCTCAAAATTGGTAATGGTCTGGCTGAGGTGTTCCCCGATTTCTTTCCAGCGAATGTCTGCCAGCTCGTGGACCGGTCGATAGATGACATTTCCAAGATTGGTAAAAATCAAAAGGTGCTGAGTGGTTTTCGCCGAGCTGACAAAAATCAGACGGTCGTCATCTCGCTTGCCGACCTCGTCAACCGTTGATGAATTGAAAGAACGTGGACTGGTGCGTTTGAGGTAGCCACCACAAGTGACGCTGACGAAGGTTTCTTCTTCCACAATCAGACTAGCCGTATCAATTTCAATGGCATTAGCCGTATCTTGCAATTCACTAAGACGAGGATTGCCAAATTTCTTTTTGACCTCGCGGAGTTCGCGCTTCATCAGATTGTACATGGTCCGCTCATCGCCGATAACGGCAGAAAGCATGGCAACTTTCTCGCGCAATTCCGCCTGCTCTTCCTCCAGAATCACCACGTCTGTATTGGTCAAACGATAAAGTTGGAGAGTGACGATAGCCTCTGCCTGCTCCTCGGTGAAATCATAGCTGACTTTGAGATTTTCCTTGGCGTCAGCTTTATTTTCCGACGCACGAATGAGCGCAATCACTTCATCCAAGATAGAAATCACTCGAATCAAGCCTTCTACGATATGCAGGCGCTTCTCTGCTTTCGCTTTGTCAAAACGACTACGCGCCAGAATAATCTCTTTTCGGTGGGCGATGTAACTAGTCAGAATCGGCACAATCCCTACCAAACGCGGTGTAAAATGATCAATCGCCACCATGTTAAAATTGTAATTGACCTGCAAATCCGTATATTTAAAGAGATAATTCAGAATCAGCTCGGTATTGGCATCCTTTTTCAGCTCAATGGCAATACGAAGCCCATCACGGTCAGACTCATCCCGTACTTCTGCAATACCAGCTACCTTATTATTGACCCGAACGTCATCAATCTTCTTGACCAGAACAGCCTTGTTAATCTCGTAAGGAATCTCAGTGACAACAATCTGCTCTTTGCCACCCTTGAGCTTTTCAATCTCCGTCCGAGAACGCACGACAACGCGACCCTTTCCAGTCTCATAGGCTTTCTTAATCTCATCTCGCCCTTGGACAATAGCTCCTGTCGGGAAGTCTGGACCAGGCAGAAACTCCATGAGTTTGTCCACCTTGGCTTTGGGGTGGTCAATCATATACACCACCGCATCGATAACTTCAGCCAGATTGTGAGGCGGAATGTCTGTCGCATACCCAGCAGAAATCCCCGTCGCCCCATTCACCAAAAGATTTGGAAAGGCAGCAGGCAGAACAGTCGGCTCCTTCTCGGTATCATCAAAGTTCCAAGCAAAAGGCACGGTGTCTTTTTCGATGTCTTGCAGTAAGTAGCCTGCAATCTCAGACAAACGAGCCTCGGTGTACCGCATAGCGGCTGGCGGATCACCGTCCATGGAACCATTGTTTCCGTGCATCTCAACGAGAATCTCACGATTTTTCCAATCCTGAGACATGCGGACCATGGCATCGTAGATGGAACTGTCACCGTGAGGGTGGAAATTCCCCATGATGTTTCCGACAGACTTGGCAGACTTGCGGTAACCCTTGTCAAAAGTGTTGCCGTCCTTGTTCATGGAATAAAGAATACGACGCTGAACAGGCTTCAAGCCATCGCGAATGTCCGGCAAGGCCCGCTCTTGAATGATGTATTTGGAGTAGCGACCAAAGCGCTCTCCCATGATGTCCTCAAGGGACATGTTTTGAATATTGGACATAATAATTCTCTTTTTAATGTTTTGTTGCAAAGTAAATCTATATTTTATAAATTTAACTGTTTCGTTGTAGGTAGTGAGAAAAGAAGAGCAATCCTACTAATCCTATAATGAATAAAAGATTAATTTTAATAACAAATAAGCTAAGTAGGGTATTAATTAGACCGTGAAAAATGGCGCAAAAGAGGACCGACTTAGTCTTTTTGAAAACAGCAGCTAGAAGAATACTGAGATAAATTGCAAATAGACTGAATAATATAAAAGGCATCCCACTTTGGGAACTTCCAATCACAAACCATAAAGGTACATGCCATACTGCCCAAATACAACCTGTTATCAAACTGGAAATCCAATAGGAGAATCTAGTTTCCAAAGTTGGCTGCAAGATGCCTCGCCATCCCAATTCTTCTTCTCCACCATAAAAACAGACTGCACTCAAAAAAACAACAAACAAATTTCCTAGCGGAAAAGCTGGATTAATCTCCTTAGACGAGAAAGCAATAACACCCGTCTGCACGAAAATTAGTAAAAGAAATAATAAAATATATTTCTTTGAGTCCCCTAAGATAAAAGAGACTATGCTTTTAATTGATTTTTGAGGCAAACAAGAAATGGCTGCAATAGTTGGACCGAAACCTCCTAGTAGATGGAGAAAAACTCCCAGTGGACTCGTTAGACTTAAGAGGCTCATTTGCGTCAGAAAAGCGAGCAATCCCCAACCAAATCCCCAAGAAATGAGAAAACTAATCAGTAAAAATTTTGTTATCTTATTATTTTGTAAATGTTTCATTTGTTTCGAGTCTCTCCTCAGCATACTCAATCATCGCCTCTGCGGTTTCTTTGTCATAGTGGAAGCCGGTTTTGAGAGAGAAATCTTGAGCTTCTTTGTGGAAAAAGTCCATGGTATCCAAGAAAGATTTGATGAGGTTTTTCTGATCAGAAAAGGCAAGCAGTTTTGAGAAATTTTTCTCTTTCTCGGCAGGCAAATACTGAAAGAGGTATTTGTAGTTCTTACCGACATCAACTGTCCCCTTTTCTGCTGCTACTTGCCAAGCTAAAAGCTTAAGCAATTCTTGCTGGCAGATGCCATAGAGATGATCCGTCGCATAGATCAGGTGATTTCGACAAATGCCCTTGACCACATAGGCTGACACCCACCAGAATTCATTGCAGGATTTGTCAAAGTCAGTCGCACGAGCTGGGCTCGTCCAATAGCGCTTGGGTGTCGGTGCATAAGGAGCAAACAGCCCCTGCGGGTCATCCAGCACTGTGAAATCCGCTTCGCTATCCACCCACTCTTTAATGTGCTCCTTAGGACAAAGGGTCAAATCGATCCGATTGCCATCTTCAAAGAGCATAAGATAGAGGCGGCGATGGTCAAGTACGTTATGCTGCTCAATCATGCGCTTACCAAACCTTTCCAACCATACAAGGTCAGCCACCAGAGCGTCCAAATCCTCCACGATGTAGACCACATCATAGTCTTGAAACTCGTCCTTGGGAGCATTTGGGTTTGTCCGTGAGCCGGACATGGCGACAGCTTCGACTTGTATCACTTTTGCAGTTTGCAAAATCAAATCTAGTATTTCGGGTTCAGTTCTCATGGAAACACCTACCTTTTTAGTGAAAACTCTTGATTCTGTAGAGGACATGTCTGTATAGCGGACTGTCTGCTGGAACTTTTTCATTATCAAATTCTTTGACAAATTCCATGCCTAGTTTTTGCATGACTTTTTGCGAAGGGAGATTGAGTAAGGATGTAAAAGAGTAAACTTCTGACAAGCTAGCTAGCTGGAAAGCGAAGTCTAGACAGGCTTGGGCAGCCTCTGTCGCATAACCATCTTGGCTAGTTCAAGCGAATCCGTCAGACCCAGTTTATTGTCAAGCGTCATTGGCTGTCTCCTTTCGTCAGAAGTTGCTAGTTCGCCTCCGCCACTTCTTCTTTCACCTTCTTAGATGGTTTGCGTTTTTTGTAGCGGCTGCGGATAGTGTTGAGGTGGTCGCGGAGGTTGGCAAAGTAGGCTTTGTCTGGGTAGGCATAAGCATTGATTGCCGTGAAATCAACCAGAAACTCATACAACTCTGTCAATTCAACACGCAAAGCCTTTGCTTGGCTAGGTGTTTTCCCAGCTTGCTCAGCCAAGCGCTCCTTGTAAACCTTCTCAAATTTTGCTTGGGCAGCTTTTAAGTTTTGGATGTGTTCCGTCAAATTTAGTGCTTGTATGGAGGACTGGTAGTCGCTCTGTGCCAACTGTTTCAAGAGGTGGTTAATACTTTCCGTTTCTTTTTCATAACTGGTCGTCGTAATGCCTTTGTATTGTTTGAAAAGCGGATTTAGCTGTTCATAGGCAGTCTGAATAGCTGGAACTTTCACACGCGAAAAGGCCTTGATAAAGGATAACAAAGTCACTAGAGCATCATCACGCTCACGGTCTGTTTTCTCCATGTTTTCTGTGAATTTTCCTGCCCGAACGTTATGCAGACTTGCTTGGAATTTTTCCAACAAAGGCTCCATTCGGGAAGCCTTGCTGATATAGACTAATTCCGTTTTATTCGCTTTTGTAAAAGCATTGACAGCCTCAAGGCTATCGCTCAGCAGTTGAAAGAAACTTTGTCCTTCCAATCGAGTTATATCTAGATTTATAATCTTATATTTCATTTTTTTCTCCTAAAATTTCATTAAATTGTTTATTTTTATTTCGGTGGAAGTCTCTTACTTGGCAGAATGGATGTCGGATTTTCCGCTGTTCTCCCTGTCAGCCAGGCGGCTCATCGGAATTTCCGACAAGACCTCTCAATCCACAGGGAGCTCGTCGGAAATTCCGACGAGCTCCCTGCCACTTAAACTAACTTGTCGGATTTCTCGATTAGGGGGCGAGGGATAATTAGTCTTCGTTGTTTACATGAGACAGGCAAGCTGACTTTTTCTGCCAGTCTGTTTTTTGAAAATAAACCGCTGGTAGGTTTTTGGTCGGGGGATTTATTAAACTGTCCATTCAGCTAAATTTTTAATAACAATATTTTCGATTACTCTCGAAAATATTGTTCAAGTTCTAGTATTCCTTCAATGTCTTTTTTCTCTAGATAAAAAACTTTTCCTGTTTGTGGTTCTTTAATATTTTTTAGAAGATCGTTCTTTTTAGGCCAAAGCAGTATACGCGCTTGAGGTGAAAATTCAGCTTGCCCAAAAAGCCTTGCCACCACAGCTCCATTTCCCGTAGTGCCGCCAAATGTCTTATTAACTATTGTCAATGTAATAAATCCTATATTATTTTCCCCCAGAATAACAACAACAAATGGTCTGATATCAAATTCAGAATTATTATTTGAAAAATAATGAGATTGCATGGAAATAATGTATTTATAGCTATCTCCATTATCAGAAATATTATCTAGTTTCATAATCGATAAATTTTCTGCTTGTAGTCCATGTTCCTGAGTTTTAAATTTAATCGGATTATCGTCATTAGAGTATATCAAATATACTGTAGGATTTTCACCAAAATCACCTTCAAATTCAAAGCTATTAAATAGATGGAAACTATACTGATAATTACTTGATACAACATATTCTAACTCATTGAACACTGGAAAGGTAAATCGAAAGTTTTTAACTATACTCTCTTTTTTATAAAGTATAAACTTATTTTGTTTCATCTCCTTAACTAGATCAACTAGTTCCTCGAGCGTTTTTTTCATGTTTTCAATTTCTCTCGAGTTATTACTTATAATATCATCCTTATTCTTTTTTTCTCTAGCTAAGTCAACTTTACTTAATGATGAATGAGAATTTAATTCTTGTCCGATATAGTGGTCGAATTGCTCAACTATTCTAATATACAAATCTAGATTTATTGATTTGTCGCTATTTTCTTGAATAAAATCTTTTTCGAACTCTTTTAGAACATCATTATAGTTTTCTTCACTATTTAACAGTAAGTTTTCTAAAATTGTTTCAAAAACTCTTCGACTTTTCAGGAAATCTGAAACTGGTTCAAAATCAGGATTTTCTTTGTGTTGTTTAATAATACTTTCTTCGAATTGCGAAATATCTTTTTTTACTTCACGAACTTCGTATTTATCTTTTACTTTTTCTAGAATATTGTCTAAAAATTTTTCACTTACATATTCAAACATAACTTCTCCTCCTAAAACACCCCACTCTCTTCCAGTGTAAACTTCACATTATCCTCGATCCACTTGCGGCGTGGTTCGACCTTGTCGCCCATGAGGACATTGACACGGCGTTCGGCGCGGGCCAAGTCTTCGATGGTGACACGGATGAGGGTGCGGGTTTCTGGGTTCATAGTTGTTTCCCAGAGTTGGTCAGCGTTCATTTCACCGAGCCCCTTGTAGCGCTGAAGCATGGCTCCCTTGCCAAACTTGCGGCGCAGGTCATCCAGCTCGCCATCGGTCCAGGCATACTCGACGACTTCGCTTTTGCCTTTGCCCTTGGATATCTTGTAGAGAGGCGGCAGGGCGATATAGACGCGGCCAGCCTCGACCAACGGGCGCATATAGCGATAGAAAAAGGTCAGCAGCAAGGTCTGGATATGGGCACCGTCGGTGTCCGCATCGGTCATGATGATGATCTTGTCATAGTTGGCGTCCTCAAGGGTAAAGTCTGTCCCAACACCAGCACCAATCGTGTAGATCATGGTGTTGATTTCTTCGTTCTTGAGAATGTCGGCCATCTTAGCCTTGGCAGTATTGATAACCTTACCGCGCAGGGGCAGGATAGCTTGGAACTTGCGGTCACGCCCTTGCTTGGCAGAGCCACCGGCAGAATCTCCCTCGACCAGATAGAGTTCGTTTTTAGCTGGGTTTTTGGATTGAGCTGGCGTTAGCTTTCCAGATAAAAGCCCCTTGTCTTTCTTGTTCTTCTTGCCACTTCGGCTTTCATCTCTCGCCTTGCGGGCTGCCTCGCGCGCATCTCTCGCCTTAATTGCCTTGCGGATGAGATTAGATGCCAATTCCCCATTTTCCAAAAGGAAGAAAGTCAGCTTGTCAGAGACGATGGAGTCCACGGCCGGACGAGCCAAAGGGCTGCCCAGCTTGTCCTTGGTCTGTCCTTCAAACTGCAAATGCTCTTCTGGCACTAAGATAGAAAGAACAGCCGCTAAGCCCTCACGGTAGTCAGAACCTTCCAGATTTTTATCCTTTTCTTTCAGCAATCCAGTCTTTCTCGCATAGTCATTCATGACCTTGGTAATAGCAGACTTAAGCCCCGTCTCGTGCGTTCCGCCGTCCTTGGTGCGGACGTTATTGACAAAAGAAAGAATATTGTCTGAGTAACCATCATTGTACTGGAGAGCCACTTCCACTTGAAAACCGCCCTCTTCTCCTTCAAAATAAAGGACCGGCGTCAAGGTTTCCTTGTCTTCGTTCAAGTAGCTGACAAAGTCCTGCACCCCATTTTCATAGTGAAAATCAACAAACTCACCCGTTCGCTCATCTGTCAGAGAAAGGTGAACATTTTTCAAGAGAAAGGCTGATTCATTGAGCCGCTCCGAAATGGTATTGTATTTGAAATCTGTCGTTGAGAAAATCGTGTCGTCAGGCATAAAGGTCACTTTTGTGCCCGTTTTTGATTTGGGAGCTTTGCCAATCTTTTCCAGACTGGTAACAGGTTTCCCACCTTGCTCAAATCGTTGCCGATAAATCGTTCCGTCACGTGTGATTTCAACTTCCAGCCAGCTAGACAGCGCATTGACCACAGAAGAACCAACACCGTGGAGACCCCCAGAGGTCTTGTAACCGCCCTGACCGAACTTACCTCCAGCATGAAGCACCGTAAAGATGACTTCCACTGTCGGGATTCCCATAGCGTGCATACCGACAGGCATTCCCCGACCGTGGTCTGCTACTGTCAAACTCCCATCCTTGTTAATCGTCACATCAATCTTGTCGCCAAAGCCAGACAGAGCCTCATCGACTGCATTGTCAACAATTTCCCAGACCAAATGGTGAAGCCCAGTTGCATCGGTTGATCCGATATACATACCAGGACGCTTCCGAACCGCGTCCAACCCTTCTAATACTTGAATGGCATCATCATTGTAATTGTTAATATTGATTTCCTTTTTTGCCACAAGGAGCCTCCTGAATCATTCATCCTTTCTATCTTACAAGTTTTTAGTAAATTTTGCAAAGATTTTTAGAAAATAGTGTATTCTTTCTGCTTCTCACCACCATTTTTTCAGCCTAGACAAATTTTGTAAAATATTTCTGGTCGTTCAACTATCAAAATCAAAATTCATGGTATAATAAAAACATGATAAAGATAGTTTTTACATTGATAGTAGCTTATTTGATTGGTTCAATCCCTGCCGGGCTTTGGATTGGACAAGTATTTTACAAGAAAAATCTCCGCGAATACGGCAGCGGAAATACAGGGACGACCAATACCTTTCGTGTCCTTGGGAAAAAAGCAGGCATCATCACCTTTATTTTCGACTTTTTTAAAGGAACGTTTGCGACACTATTGCCATTTTTCCTTCATATCAACGGTATTTCTCCTCTCGTTTTTGGACTTTTAGCCGTACTCGGGCATACCTTCCCCATTTTCGCAGAATTTAAGGGCGGTAAAGCCGTGGCAACCAGTGCAGGTGTCATTCTGGGCTTTTCACCGACTTTCTTCACTTATTTAGCTGTCATCTTTTTCAGCTGCTTGTATTTGACTAGTATGATTTCTTTTTCAAGTGTGACAGCTGCTGCCTCTGCTATTCTGGGAGTCTTAATTTTCCCGTTATTTAGTTTTCTTTTGCCACGTTACGATGTGCTTTTTACCGTGATTGTGCTGGCATTAGCGCTCATCATTATCGTTCGACACAAAGATAATATTCAGCGGATTCGGACGAAGCAAGAAAATCTCATTCCCTTCGGATTGAATATCACAAAACAACAACCTAAACAGAAATAAAAGAAGCTAGGATAAAAAATCTTAGCTTCCTTTTATTTTATTCTTTGTGAGCTTTTTTAAATCTAGATAATCCTAAAAGTCCAACGACAAAGCCAAGTAAACTGATAAAGGTAGTATCTGTTGTACCTGTTTCTGGCAAGCTCTTTTGACCTGAAGGTACAAATTGTTTGTGTACATTGACTGGAATCGTTGCCGTTCTTTGATGTGTATTTGTTTGAACCGCTGGCACAAGTTCTTTTTGTCCAGTTTCATTTGGCTTCACTTGATTAGCAGCTTGATTTTGAAGTTTCTTGTATTGTGCAGTCGAGATTGAAATAGTCCGTAAATTAGGATTGACAACCGCATAAGCTGTTAAGTCTGTTTTTGCCAAATAGTCTGCAAAAGCAACGTCCATTGAAGGACCTTCTTCGCGAGCTCCGCCCAACATACTATAACCATCACCACCTGCAGCCAAGAAATCATTGGTTGTCAGATAGTAGATTTTCTTAAGGTTTAATTTTTCATATTTTCCTGTTTCAGGATTTTTGATTTCAATGCCAAGAATACGCTTATCACCTGGCAAGGTTGTGTCATAATAAACTTTTGCTCCAGAAACTTGCAGGAAACCGCTGCTTGGTTCAAGTAACGGTTGGCCATTTTCATCTAGGACTGGTTTGCCGTCTTTTTCTTGTAAAATAGAACCTAAAGACTTAGCAAACATATCTGCGATGTTTTGCCCAGTTACTTTTATTTGAGTAATGGTATTACCAAATGGTAAAACAGCAATAATATCTCCTTTGGTGATTGGTTTTCCTTTCGCAATTGTTTCACGAAGTCCGCTGCCGTTAGTTACAGCAAGGTCTGTCTTATGACTGAATCCTGTTTGCCCGTACTCATAGAGCGCATCTGCTACGACATTTCCAAGATTGGTTTCCCGCACACGGACATTTTCTCGATTACCATTTAACTCAACTGGGCTATTAGCAACGACCACTTTTGCGTTTTCTCGGTCGTATTTCTCTTTGATTTTGTTTACTAATTGCTGAATAGCTGGATCTGGAGTAACGCCTTTTACTGAATCAGCTGAGATTTGTTGAGGATTTCCTAGAATTTGACCAGATTTATACGTTACTTTTCCGATATTATGCAAGTAACTACCTGTTTGATTATAAGTAACATTGTCGCCATAGGTTACTGATTCTACAGTATGTGAATGCCCGTCAATCACTGTCACACGTTTTCCTTTTAGCAAAGGATTTTTTGATAATGCTTCTGCCAAGGTAGAACCACGCCATTCAACTGGTGTCGTCGTATCCACACCCAAATGTGCCAAAACAACATAATGTTTGTAAGTTTTACCTTCCGCTTTCGCACGAGATTCCACTTCTTCAATGACTTTATTGACTTCTGAAATTGGATCTGTAAACGTAACCCCCTGAACATTGCGTGGGTGTGTTTTTGTTGCAGTTTCTGGCGTTGTCACCCCAATAACCACAAATTCATCTCCCACAACATTCTTGTCTTTATCAACAATCGTAGAAGCCTCAAAGAGACGTGCTCCATTGACATAAGTATTGGCACTAAGAAGAGGAAATTTCAAAATTTCTTTGTATTTTTTCACCTCATCCAAACCAAAGTCAAATTCATGATTTCCGACCGCCATTGCGTCATAGCCAATCTTATTTAAAATATTCGCGCGCTCTTCTCCTTTTGAGCTATTGGAAATCGGAAGCCCTTGAAAAGCGTCGCCTGCATCCACAACAAGTGTTGTTTGATTGATCTTTGCACGTTCTTGCTCAATGACAGCTGCTAATTTAGCATCGCCAATGACACCTTTTTCCTCTACAATACGACCGTGTACATCATTTGTATGAAGAATAACTGTATCCTTTTCGGATTGAGCTGTGGGCGAAACAACAGCTTGATTTGCCGGAGTTGTAGAATCTGCTGGAGTTACAGAAGTTTCAACTTGTTTGTTCTCGCTCTTTTCTGTTACTTTCTCTGTGGAAACTTCAGTAGCAGACGAAACTGCTGAATCTCCTTGAGCGGTCGTAGGTGCAACCGACTGATTTTCTTTAGGAGCTTCTACTTGCTCTACAGGTGCTGTTGAAGTAGCTGGATCTACAGCATCAGCAGAAACCTGATGTGCTAAAATTGCTGGAGCAATTAGCAATGTTGACAAAATTGGGATAATGAATTTGTTCTTCTTCATAATCAATCATCTTTTATTATTTTTTGATTCTATTATACAAGATTGTCTGGTAAAATAAAACCTTATTTAGCAAGCTTTATCTCATCGTTCGCTAAAATTATCATAAAAAGAAAAATATTCTAACTTTTACATTAGAATATCTTATTTCACAAACATTATCTACAACCTTCTATCTTGTGAGTTTATCTGTGTCATTAAGTCCTTCAGTCCTGCTGCTCCAACGGTATCACCTGCTTTTTCAAAACACACCAGTGCTTTTTGAGCATCAGATTTAGCCATTTTTATATCTCCCTTAGCTAATCTTACCTCAGCCAAGCCACGATAAGCACAAGCATGATTGACTAAATCATCTGTCTGCAATGCTAAATTTAATGTTTCTTGCAAAAGTTCTTCTGCAAGGTGAATATTTCCTAGTTTGAATTGTAAATACCCCTGTTCGTACAAATTGACTGATTTCTTTAGGACATCATTGGGGAAATGCTTTGCAATAATTGCAACTTCTGTCATTATCAAGTCATAAGCTTTTTGAAAATGTTCTTCTTCTCGTTCGACCATAGCTAATTGATGCAAGCCTATATGTTGTTCTTCTAGATTCTTTTCAGACATAGCCTGAGCATAGTAGTCTTTTAAAAACTGACGAGCCAACTGAAAATCCTTTTCTTCTAAAGCAATATAAGCTTTTAAATTCAGCGTACTATAACTATCTTGGTCTATTTGATAAACAAATTGCTTGGCAAGCTGATATTGCCCGTCAAACAATGCTTGCCAGGCTTTTTGAAGTTGTTCTTCTATCATAATTTCTTTCCTTTTATTCATAGAAAACAAAAGTCACACTTTAAAAGTTATATTAAATCAGTCTCCGAGATTGCCTCTTTCACTTTTTCGATTGGCAGATGTACTAGCTCAACTTTCTTTTCGCTATATAAATAACGCGCATAATCATCTATACGATATTGATTGATATAAACCACTCGCTTGCAACCAACTTGTAAAAGCTGTTTCGTACAATTGAGACAAGGAAAATGCGTGACATAAACAGTAAATCCTTTCGGGATCCCGCGCTCTGCACCTTGCAAAATCGCATTTACTTCTGCATGTAAAGTCCTCACACAATGCCCATCGACTATCAGGCATTCGTGATCGATGCAGTGCTCCGTTCCTGAAACGGATCCATTATATCCTGTTGAAATAACTTTATTATCCTTTACAATAACCGCACCAACGCTTGCTCGTTTGCAGGTTGAGCGATTTGCAATCAAGAGCGCTTGTGCTGCAAAATATTCGTCCCAAGCCAATCTTTTTGTAACCATGTTGTCACCTTCTTTTTTATTTATCACTCATTTTATCATTTTTTCGATGTGGAAAAAGCGGAAGTCCGAGCGATGCGATCTTTTCTGCCGGAACCCTCATGCCGTCTTTTGTCCATTTGATTAAGACAGAAACCACCGCCGAACTCCAAAAGGAATTCATGTAAGTCGAAGCCTCTTTTCTAGAGCTATTTTGTTTTTCCAAGAAATCAAACACAGCACTTGTCAACAGTTTTTCTAAATTATAATCCACTGCTAAACTAAGGATTCGTGCCTCTTTTTTGACTTCTTTAAACAAGAACAGCCACACTTGATAAAGCTCAGTTCTCATATTGAATTGTTCCAATTTATCGGTAATCTTTTGTACTGTTCGTTGGAAAATCTCTTGTAAAATTTCTTCTTTTGAATCATAATTTCGATAAAAAGCTGCACGTGAAACGCCTGCCCTCTCTACTAATTCAGAAATAGTAATTTTGGTCAACTCTTTCTTTTCCAATAATTGCAATAGCGAAATTTCTAAGGATTCTTTTGTAATGCGATTGGATTCCTGATTTGATATTTTTAGATTTTCTAAAGATTTTTTCGATATTTTACGTTCCGACATAACATTTTCTTTCTACGTGTAACAACCGACTGTAATGGCTTTCTAAAGCAGAAGTTTCATGATATAATTGTAAAAAAAGACAAAACTTTTGTCAATGTCTAACTAGTTTACTACTCAACTAAAGGAGAATGCAATGACTTGGAAAATTGTAGCTGATTCAGGCTGTGATTATAGAACTATCGAAAACCTTGCTGTTGACACCTTGTTTGAAAGTGTTCCTTTGACCATTCAAGTAGGTGATGAAATCTTTATAGATAATGCTCAGCTCAATATTGATGATATGATGGAAAAAATGTATGCCACTTCTTCGGCTTCAAAGTCTGCCTGTCCTAGTCCAGATGATTATATGAAAGCTTTTGATGGAGCTTCAAACATTTTTGTGGTCACTATTACAGGAACCTTATCAGGAAGCCATAATAGCGCACAAGTGGCTAAAAAACTCTATCTTGAAGAACATCCTAACGTGAATATCCATATTATTGATACTCTTTCTGCTGGCGGCGAAAATGATTTGATTATCAAAAAGCTTAATCTTCTCATCGGTCAAGGGCTAAGTTATGAAGAGGTTGTAACAGAAATTACAGCCTATCAAGCAAAGACGAAGTTACTTTTCGTTCTCTCCAAGGTTGATAACCTAGTTAAAAATGGACGACTAAGCAAATTGCTTGGAGCTGTTGTAGGATTATTGAATATTCGTATGGTCGGCGAAGCCAGTCAAGACGGCAAGTTGGAGTTGCTTCAAAAGGCGCGTGGTGCTAAAAAATCACTAATAGCAGCTTTTGATGAACTCATCAAAGCAGGCTATGCCGGTGGACAAATCATTATTGCTCATCGAAATAATCCCAAGTTTTGCCAGCAATTTTCCGAAATGGTTCGTGAAAGATTCCCACAAGCTGTTATTGAAGTCATCCCGACTTCTGGACTTTGTAGCTTTTATGCTGAAGAAAATGGTCTCCTCATGGGCTATGAAATTCAATAATATAACGAAACTGTAGTCAATCACTAAACTACAGTTTTTATATTACAAATAAAGCAAACCAAAAACAATTAACACACTAATCATGCTAAAAAGTGAGCCAATGAGATAGTATTCTGCAAAGGACTGACTTTCAGAAATTTTGTTATACCGTGCGATTGACTTAGCAGTAAAGACTAAGCCAACGGAAGCAAACTGCCCAAATATAAGAGACAAAGCCATAATAAAACGCTCTAAAATCCCAATCATCGCCCCTGCACCTGCTATAGTGTCTTGGTTATCTCCCTTTGACTGATACCTACTGAAGAAAAGCTTAAATAAAATATTAACAGGCTTGCCAACGATTGCTAAGAAAAGAAGGGTTTGAGCAACTGACGCTCCATTTTTCAGCCATTGTGGATTGATTTTGCTGGCCAATAAAGCATAAAATAGAAAAATACAAATCAAATGAAGGAGTTGGTCAATGATGAAAACTTGCTTTGTGAGTTTCTTTATTTCTATAAACGTGTTGAGCCTGTATTTCAGGAAATCAATAACTACATGACTAAGCCAAACAGCAATAAAGTAAATAATATTTTTCGGGAAAAAGATACTCAAAATCAGCAACGGAAGAAAAACAATGGCTAAATGCAACAATAAATAAGGCAACTTTCGACATTTTAAATCTGCCATTTTTTGACTTTGCCATTGGAAATCAGCTAAAACATGCGCCAATAAGACTAACAACAAGATTGGATGTTGGACAAAATAGTCCGAAAATCCCCACAAATTAGACATGTTTCGCCTCCTTCGCTATCGCATTTAACATCAAGTTCATCGCAACTCGTTTATTTCTGAGATAAATTTTTAACCCACTCGCCTTGATACGTTTGTTGAAAGCACTCGGAGTGATACCAAGTAGTTTTGCCATTTCTTTATGCGAAAATGTTTCATCGTATATATTTTCAGCTAGTAATTGTTTGAGGACTTCATATTGGATATCTGTCCACTTGGACTGAATAAAAGAGCACGCAGCTAAAATAGCATTGATTGTCTGGGTGGCTTTCTCATCTGCCAAAGAAACTGAAATGTGATTGATGCCATAGTCATTTTTGTCATGAACATAGTTAATCGCTTCTCTTGCCAGCCAATACGCCGGACCGTCAGAACCAATGCTTTGTTCTTTGTTAATTTCTGTAATCATGTCTCCAGCACCAATCCCAAATCGAATTTCATAAGGAGCAAATGCCATAGAAAGCTGATCCATGATTTGAAACATATCCGAATTTGGTAAAAACAAAGCTTGAAATTCATCGCCAGTTGTGACCGTAAAGGGAGAAATTAAATATTTCTGATATTGCTGATTCAACTCTTTCATCAATTGCAACAATTGCTGTTGTGCCTGCGCTCGATCTTGTATTTTTTTTGATTTAATAATGTCTCCAATAAGAGCAATGTACATCATCTTTTCACCTCTTTTTGTCTATTATAATGGAAATTTTTAAAAATTTCCATTATAAAGGACATTTTCCAAAATTTCCGTCACGAAGGACATTTTCTAATCTACCATCTCTAAAAAATACAACTAAGCACATGATTGAAACCATCATTTGATCTGATAATGACTATCCTTTTACTTTCCATACCTTACCCAGCACTTCTCCAATCTTGCCCTTGATAACTAAGTCAGCTTGACTATCTTGTATTATATTGTTTTTATTGATTACAACTAAGTGCCGTCCTTGAAAATAATGAACCAAATTAGCAGCTGGATAAACAACTAGCGATGTTCCGCCAATGATAAGTAGGTCAGCTTGACTGATAGCCTGAATAGCTTGAGAAAAAACTTCCATATTTAACGGTTCCTCATAAAGAGTCACATCTGGCTTAACTACACAACCACAAGTCTCGCAATAAGGAATGATTCCAGGCAATTTCAAAAAATCCTCTAAGTCATAAAAACGATGACAATTGGTACAAAAATTTCGGTCCACACTACCATGAATTTTTAATACGTTCTTGCTTCCTGCCCTCTCGTGTAAACTATCAATATTCTGTGTAACAATTGCTTTTAATTTCCCTAGCTTTTCTAGATAAACTAAATATTTATGGGCTACATTTGGCTTAGCATTAGGATAAATAAGATATTTCTTGTAAAACTCAAAAAACTGTTCTGGATAACGTTCAAACATCGTATGTGAAACTAATTGCTCTGCTGTAAAATGCTGGTTTAACTCAATATTGTAAATCCCATTAGAACTTCGAAAATCCGGAATACCAGATTCAGTTGAAACACCCGCACCACCAAAAAATACAATATTTTGGCTACTTTGAATGATCTGAGCCAGTTCTTCAATCTTGTCCATATCGCCCTCCTAAAAGTTACCAATATTATTAAAGAAAAAATCGGCTAGCAGAACTAGCCGATTCATATTATAACTGAATTATTTTGACAAGTTATAGAAAGATTTCAAACCACGGTATTCAGCAACTTCACTAAGTTGGTCTTCGATACGAAGTAATTGGTTGTATTTAGCAATACGGTCAGTACGTGACAATGAACCAGTCTTAATTTGTCCAGCGTTAGTTGCAACTGCGATGTCAGCAATTGTTGAATCTTCAGTTTCACCTGAACGGTGTGATACAACGGCAGTGTAACCAGCTTCTTTTGCCATTTCGATAGCATCAAATGTTTCAGTAAGAGTACCGATTTGGTTAACTTTAATAAGGATTGAGTTAGCACATCCTTCGTTAATACCTCTTTCAAGATAAGAAGTGTTTGTTACGAAGAAGTCATCACCAACAAGTTGTACTTTCTTACCAAGGCGTTCAGTAAGTTTCTTCCAACCTTCCCAGTCATTTTCATCCATACCATCTTCGATAGTGATGATTGGGTATTTATCAACTAATTGTTCAAGGTATTCGATTTGTTCGTCAGCTGTACGAACTGCAGCTCCTTCACCTTCGAATTTAGTGTAATCATAAACTTTACGTTCTTTGTCGTAGAATTCTGATGATGCACAGTCAAATCCAAGGAATACATCTTTACCAGGAACATAACCAGCAGCTTCGATAGCAGCAAGGATAGTTTCTACACCATCTTCAGTTCCGTCAAAACGAGGAGCAAATCCACCTTCGTCACCAACAGCTGTTTCAAGACCACGAGATTTAAGGATTTTCTTAAGAGCATGGAAAATTTCAGCGCCCCAACGAAGAGCTTCTTTGAATGTAGGTGCACCAGCAGGAACAATCATAAATTCTTGGAAAGCGATTGGAGCATCTGAGTGAGAACCACCGTTGACGATGTTCATCATTGGAGTTGGAAGAACTTTAGTATTGAATCCACCAAGGTAGCTGTAAAGTGGGATTTCAAGGTAATCAGCAGCAGCACGTGCTACAGCAATAGATACACCAAGAATTGCGTTTGCACCCAATTTACCTTTATTTGGAGTACCGTCAAGTGCAATCATTGCACGGTCAATAGCTTGTTGATCGCGAACGTCATAACCAATAACTGCTTCAGCAATGATATTGTTTACGTTGTCAACAGCTTTTTGTGTACCAAGACCGCCGTAACGAGATTTGTCACCATCACGAAGTTCAACTGCTTCGTGTTCACCAGTAGAAGCTCCAGATGGAACCATACCACGTCCGAAAGCACCTGATTCAGTATAAACTTCTACTTCAAGTGTTGGGTTACCGCGTGAGTCTAGGACTTCGCGAGCGTAAACATCAGTAATAATTGACATTTTTTACTCTCCTTTGAGTTATTTTATTTACATTCCTATCATACCTTAAAAATCGGTTTTTTTCAAGGAAAAATCGTGTCTTTCTATGAAATTTACGATAATTTTCTGTGTAAGCGTTTTATATTTCCGAATATTTCTTGGATAAATTTCAAAAAAAGTATGTTATACTAACTTTATGACAGATATAAATAAAGCAATAATGGAAAAATCTCAAGGGGGATTAAAATTAAATCCCGATGAGCAAAGAAAATTTTTAGAAACATTTGAAGAACGGGTCATTGCAGAATGTAGTATTGATGAAGCTAACAGCGCTCCCATCCACGACCACTTTAAAGAAATTTTACAAAAGATTATCTTGGACTATCAGCCTGTAATTGTGAAAATATCACCTGAGGTTAATAGTCAATATCAAATTTTTTACTTAAAAATAGCAAAAGATTTGGGTTGCAAAGCAACAATCGTGTCTAGTAACTGGAAGAATTCTCCATTTGGTTTAGTCATTCATAGTGATCATCCAGTAGAAATAGATGAAAAAGAAATTGCTAACCAATTTTCTGAATTTTTCCAAGCAGATTCATCTCAAAAAGTAGAAAAGAGGCCTTCTTTTTGGGAAAAGTTGTTTCATTAAAGGGGCGATTGATGCCAAATTTAGAAAAACTAACCTTATTCTTTCAAGCAGAAAATCAAAGAGACTGGGAAACGTACCAAAGTTTTTTACATTCTGATATTACCTGGGAATTGCATGGGCAAGAAGTTTCAACCATTCATGGAATAGACGATTATCTTCTGAAGATTCAGCAAGCCTATCATCATAGCAACGTTCAATTTTCCTGCTTGCATACTTTTTCAACTAACGAAAATCGGATTGTCACCATTCTCCAAAATGATTTTGGTCAACTATCCTGTGATATTTTTGAGTTCGAAAATGGTTTAATTATCAGAGAATATGAATATTTGTTATGATATTTCCATGTCTGAGAACTACTACACCTTGTAATCTAAAACAAATATAATCGGAGGTTAAGAACTTTTTGTTCTAACCCCTTTTTTATAGCAACATCCCTTCGTCTATGTCAAATTCTGTTAGGATTTGCTTAATGCGGTCAAAATTCAAGCGAAAATGTTCTAACGTATGGGCATCAGAGCCAACAGAATACTTTGTTCCGCCCAATTCTTTCACCAAAGACAGGGCATAAATATAAATATCTTCATGGTCATAGAGATACATTGACTTGCAATTCAGTTCAAAAGCTAAGCTGTAATCTATCATTTTTTGAAAGAGGGCACGAAGTTGAGCTTCAAAGTTTTTTAGTTCTTCAACTGTCACATTAAACTTGCGAAAACCATAGTCAAAATGAGCCAAAACATGAGCTGAAATACTCTCAATAGCTTCTTCCATTTCTTTTAGATACGTTGGAATAAACTTCATTTTATCAAATTGCAAAACAGGCTTTTCTAAATAATCGAATTTCCCATTATGATGAACAGATAAAAGTTTCAAATCATAATCTTTATTCTCCAAAAAAGCTAAAATATCTTTCTTTCGTGGTCTGTAATAGCCAATCTCAATTCCTTTTTTGATTCGATTTCCATATTTCCGATTGAGAGCAGCTATTTTTCTAGAATAAGACTCATAATCAGGAATATCATCGTGAGGAGAGCCTGCATCATACGGATAGGGATTAGATAAATCCAGATGTTCAGTCGTCACGATTTCACCATCGTAATGTTCCAAATAATCTCTGAAATCAGCATCTGAATCATAAGAAAAGTAAGTATGAAGATGATTATCTTGCATAAGTTTTCCTCCTATCATCTCTATAACACTAAGGAATTATATAGCAGTTTATACTAACTACAATATATAGTATTTTTAAACAAGAGTTTCCTAAATTTGATAATTATATTTTGTAGTTGTGTAAAAAATAAGTATATAAATCCGTGGTGCTAGTTAAACTCAAAACACCATAAAAAGCCCATTTGGACTATACTGTAAGTGACGAAACAAACAGGAGGTTGTCCCAATGAGCCACTTACAGTATACCGCTAAATCCCATCATTTACAA
>NZ_JBMHFC010000012.1:0-75074 GCF_049166725.1 Streptococcus atopicus | reverse complement strand
TACTCAGCAGTTAAGTGACGATAGCCTAGGAGATACACCTGTACCCATGCCGAACACAGAAGTTAAGCCCTAGAACGCCGGAAGTAGTTGGGGGTTGCCCCCTGTGAGATATGGTAGTCGCTTAGCATTTATCCGGCATAGCTCAGTTGGTAGTAGCGCATGACTGTTAATCATGATGTCGTAGGTTCGAGTCCTACTGCCGGAGTTGATACATGATTAGAAGCCTTGATATAATCGGGGTTTTTTTTTGCTATTTTTAAAATAGAATGCAGAATCTCAGGTTAAAATTATTATTTATAACACTAATTCAGGCTCTTGGTTGATGAAAAGCTGATATTGGGAGAGGACGAAGTTCATTCTTTTTTTTGTTCAAAGCAATGAGAATGTATTTTTTTAAAATTTTCATTTTTAGAGAATGAGTTACACTGTTTCATTTATCAAGAGGATTGTATCATTTCAATCAAATTAAGATTGTTTGGTTTTTAGACTGCTCTTGGATGATTATATTTTGTAATAGATTTTCGGGTGAGACAGGTGAGATGCCTATGTTTGCTGACGAGTTCACCTATAAATAATACACTCTGGGGAGATTACGCATAGCAATCAATCAAAATTTGAAAATTTTTAGTTCGTACTCCTACCTACCCTATGCTGTTGCCTTCATCATCAGCTACTACATCAAGATTTTGGGGTTAATATAATGCAAGTGGCTGAGCAAAAACTCATTCATGGTCAAAGTGTAATAATCTCTCATAGCAAAAAAAGCTTAAAATCAAGTTAATTAAAACGTTGATTTTAAGCTTTTTGACTATTTTATGAACTTTTACCTAGACTCTCAATTTTTATTCAAAAAAAGCTTTGTACAGTGCTTTTATAGCTGCTTTTTCTTGTTCGGAATTGATAACAATCATGATTGAAACTTCACTAGATCCTTGCGAAATCATTTGGATATTAATATGATTATCTGATAATGCTTTTGTTGCAGTAGCGGTCAAACCAATATGACTTTTCATTTTTTCACCGACAATCATAATGATTGAGAGATCATGTTCGATTTCTGCGTGGTCGACTTCTAACTTTTGTCTTAATTGACGAAGAATTTCTTCCTCTTTAATGGGGGTTAATTCACGATCCCGAAGAATAATAGATAAGTCATCGATACCGGTAGGCATGTGCTCCCAACGGATATTTAGATCTTCCAATATTTGCAGAACTTTTCTACCAAAACCGATTTCACGGTTCATGAGGTATTTAGACATGTTAATACTGGTGAAATGGGCATCTGCAGCAATACCTACTACAGGGAAGTCTCTGTTACTGTGCTTTAAAACAATTTTTGTACCAGGATGAGTGGGGTTATTTGTATTTTTAATAACGAGTGGAATTTTTCCACGGTAAGCTGGAATGAGTGCTTCGTCATGTAATACAGTAAAACCTGCATAAGCTAATTCGCGCATTTCGCGATAAGTTAATTCTGGAATGGAGTGTGGCATGTGGATAATGCCAGGATGTGCTGCAAAAATACCGTCAACATCTGTGAAATTTTCGTAAAGATCAGCTTTTACACCTGCCGCAATAATGGAGCCAGTAATATCGGACCCGCCACGTGAAAAGGTGCAGATCTGGTCGTCTTTTGTTACTCCAAAGAATCCTGGGATAATTAAGACTTCATCGGCTTCATTTAATTCTTCAATTTTATCATAACTGGAAGGGAGAAGTCGAGCATTTCCTGGTTCGCTGGATACAATGAGTCCTGCTTCTCTAGGGTGAACATAACGAGCATCTACGCCATTTTGGGTAAAATAAGCTGCAATGAGTTTCGCATTGTTATTTTCACCTGCAGCAAGAAAAGTATCGTACAAGAACTTATTATTTTCGATAGGAAGGCTTGCGAGCTTTTGGAAACTTTTTGAAATTCTCTCTAGAATATTTGGTTTAAGCTGCAGTTCTAACGCCATATCTCGATAACGCTGAATAATCCATTGTTGGTGTTTTGTTACGTCATTACCAGCAACATAGTCTCGATAATATTTAATGAGGGCATCTGTTACCTTTGTATCCTGAGTGCTTCGCTTCCCAGGTGCAGAGACAATCACGAAACGACGTTCAGGATCAGCTTTTATAATCTGTAATACTTTTTCTAATTGACCAGCGGAGGCAAGTGAACTTCCTCCAAATTTAACAACTTTCATAAATTCTCCTATAGGCTGATTGTTTAAATTATAGCAAAATTCTGAAATCTTTTCAAATCTGCTTGTACTTACTTGCTAAAGCAAATATTTTATGTTAGAATGTAACCATATTGTTTGATATTCAAATAATTTAATTGGCAAAGAAAAGAATTGTTGGAGGCAATTTAATGCAATTTGAAAATATTTTATATAGTGTCAATGACGGTGTTGCGACTTTAACATTGAATCGCCCGGAGGTTTCCAATGGGTTTAATGTTCCCATGTGTGAGGAAATTTTAAAAGCCATTGAATTGGCTGCTGAGGATAAAGCTGTCCAAATATTGCTCATCAATGCAAATGGAAAAGTATTTTCTGTTGGTGGTGATTTGGCAGAAATGCAACGAGCAGTGGAGGCAGATGATATTCAGTCTTTGGTGAAAATTGCTGAATTAGTCAATGAAATTTCTTACTCAATGAAACAACTATCTAAGCCGATCATTATGAGTGTAGATGGACCAGTTGCTGGTGCGGCAGCTAATATGGTGGTAGCTGCAGATTTCTGTATTGCAACGGAGCGTTCTCGTTTTATTCAAGCTTTTGTGGGGGTAGGTCTTGCTCCTGATGCGGGTGGTCTGTATTTACTTGCTAGAGCGATTGGTGTGACGAGAGCAACTCAATTAGCAATGACAGGTGAACCGTTAAACGCAGAAAAAGCTTTAAATTACGGTCTTTTGTATAAAGTTTGTGAAGTTGAAAAGTTAGAAACTACAACGAATCAAGTGATTAAGAAGTTGAAACGTCATTCACTTAATTCTTATCGTGCTATTAAAGAATTGGTATGGAAGAGTTTGTTTACTGGTTGGGATGAGTATGCAAAACTCGAATTACAGTTGCAGAAGACATTGGCTTTCACAGAAGATTTCAAAGAAGGGGTGCGAGCTTATGCTGAGAAGCGTCGACCAAAATTTTCTGGGAAGTAAAAAAGTAGTTGCAATTTAATTTGATATTTGATATACTTTTCTAGTCAAATGTTTTGATGTTGAAAGTTTTTTTGTTAGAGGAGGATAGATTTTTGGATTACCAATTGGTCAATGATTATTTAACATCTATTTTCAATAATGTATTGGTTATTGAAGAATCTAGTTTGAGAGGCAGTCGCTTCAAAGATATCTCTATCAAAGAAATGCACACGATTGATGTTGTTGGAAAAAATCCCAATGCGACTCCTAGTAGCGTAGCAAAGGAATTGATGGTAACATTAGGAACAGTAACAACTAGTTTAAATAACCTTGAAAGAAAAGGTTATATTGAACGAACACGTTCAGAAGTTGATCGTCGTGTTGTTCATCTGAATTTGACAAAAAATGGTCGCCTAATTTATCGCTTGCACAGAAGATTTCACAAGAGAATGGTTGAAAGAATCATTGAAGGAATGGATGCTGAAGAGATGAAGGTCATGGGGAAAGGGTTAACTAATCTGTATCATTTTCTAGAGGATTTGAAATAATGAACTATGCGAAAATTAGTCAAGTCGCTCATTATGCTCCAAGTCAGGTGGTTACAAATGATGATTTGGCAAAAATAATGGATACGAGCGATGAATGGATTTCAAGTCGGACAGGAATAGAACGCCGTCATCTGTCACAAACAGAATCAACGAGTGATTTGGCTACAAAGGTGGCAAGTCAATTGTTGAAAAAGGCGAATATCCATGCAGATGAGCTAGACTTTATCATTGTGGCAACTATCACCCCAGACTCTATGATGCCTTCAACGGCTGCACGAGTTCAAGCAAATATTGGTGCAAATCATGCTTTTGCCTTTGATTTGACAGCGGCTTGCAGTGGCTTTATCTTCGCTCTGTCGACAGCTGAAAAGTTAATTTCTTCAGGTCGTTACCAGAAGGGCTTTGTTATAGGAAGTGAAACCTTATCAAAAGTTCTTGACTGGTCTGATCGTTCAACTGCGGTTCTTTTCGGTGATGGCGCTGGTGGTGTTTTGCTAGAGAGCTCAGAGCAGCAGCATTTTTTAGCTGAAAGTCAATATACAGACGGTTCGCGTGGGGAAAGCTTGACTTGTGGTAAAGTTGGTTTATCTTCACCTTATTCTGAAAAGGGAGAAGTAGCGCCTTATCTGACGATGGAAGGTCGTAAAATTTTTGATTTTGCTATTCGAGATGTGGCAAAATCTATAAAAAATACGATTGAATCCAGTGATATTCAAGTAGAGGATATTGACTATTTACTATTACATCAGGCCAATATTCGTATTTTAGATAAAATGGCGAAAAAGATTGGTGCAGCGAGGGAAAAACTTCCTGCAAATATGATGGAATATGGGAATACGAGTGCAGCGAGCATTCCAATTCTTTTATCTGAGTGTGTTGAAAAAGGACTCATTCACCTTGATGGCAGTCAAACAGTTTTGCTGTCAGGATTTGGTGGAGGTTTGACATGGGGCACACTTATTGTTACAATTTAGTTATTATGTGGTAAACACATGAATATAAATATTTATTTTTAAAGGAGTCTATCATGGCAGTATTTGAAAAAGTACAAGAAATTATTGTGGAAGAACTTGGTAAGGAACCTTCAGAAGTTACTCTTGAGTCAACTTTTGATGATCTTGATGCAGATTCATTGGATTTGTTCCAAGTTATTTCAGAAATCGAAGATGCATTCGATATTCAAATTGAAACTGAAGAAGGATTGAACACAGTTGGTGACTTGGTCGCTTATGTGGAAGAAAAAACAAAATAAAAAATGAAACGGGGCTGAGAGAAGATTCTCGCCCTCTTTTAAAAAAGGTATTGAGGTAGACAGTCAATTTTGCTGGGGTGGAACGATAAAATCAATTTAAAGATGATAGGTTCCACTCCCTCTTGTTTAGGTAATAGTTTGATTTTCAAATTATACAAAGGGTATACTTGAGATGATTGAGCTATTACTTAAGCAATATAAAGGAAGGTATTATGCAAACACGTGTTACAGAATTGTTAAATATTAAATATCCTATTTTCCAGGGAGGAATGGCCTGGGTTGCTGATGGTGACTTGGCTGGTGCAGTTTCTAAAGCGGGAGGTCTTGGCATTATCGGTGGTGGTAATGCACCGAAAGAAGTTGTCAAAGCTAATATTGATAAAATTAAGTCATTGACAGACAAACCTTTTGGCGTGAATATCATGCTGTTGTCACCGTTTGTGGAAGATATTGTTGACTTAGTGATTGAAGAAGGTGTCAAGGTTGTGACAACTGGTGCAGGAAATCCAAGTAAATATATGACTCGTTTCCACGACGCAGGTATTACAGTCATTCCAGTAGTTCCAAGTGTAGCATTGGCTAAGCGAATGGAAAAAATTGGTGCAG
Source organism: Streptococcus atopicus (assembly GCF_049166725.1). Lineage (NCBI taxonomy): Bacteria > Bacillati > Bacillota > Bacilli > Lactobacillales > Streptococcaceae > Streptococcus > Streptococcus atopicus. The sequence goes on along the minus strand of NZ_JBMHFC010000012.1, from coordinate 69,538 downwards.
ATGCAGTCATTGCTGAAGGAATGGAAGCAGGTGGGCATATTGGAAAATTAACCACCATGACTTTGGTTCGTCAGGTAGTTGAAGCAGTTGATATTCCTGTGATTGCAGCGGGTGGAATCGCAGATGGTCGCGGTGCAGCTGCAGGCTTTATGCTTGGTGCAGAGGCTGTTCAAGTGGGAACACGTTTCGTCGTTGCAAAAGAGTCAAATGCGCACCAAAATTATAAAAATATGATTTTGAAAGCTCGGGATATTGATACCACTATTTCTGCTCAACATTTTGGTCATGCGGTACGAGCTTTGAAAAATAAACTAACTAGAGAATTTGACCAAGCAGAAAAGGATGCTTTTAAGCAAGAAAATCCTGATTTAACTGTTTTTGAGAATTTAGGAGCTGGCGCTCTTGCAAATGCAGTTGTTCGCGGTGATGTTGAACATGGTTCTGTCATGTCAGGACAAATTGCGGGGCTTGTCAGCAAAGAAGAGACAGTTGAAGAAATTTTAAAAGATATTTACTACGGTGCAGCAGAGGTAATCCAAAAAGAAGCTAGCCGTTGGGCAGGAGTAACTAGAAATGACTAAAACAGCCTTTCTATTTGCAGGTCAGGGTGCTCAGTATCTGGGAATGGCTCGTGACCTTTACGATCAGTTTGATGTAGTGAGGGCAACCTATGATGAAGCAAGTCAAGTATTGGGCTATGATCTACGATATCTGATAGATAATGAGGAAGAAAAGCTCAATCAGACACGCTATACTCAGCCAGTAATTTTAACCACTTCGGTTGCTATTTACCGATTATTGCAAGAAAAAGGAATGCAAGCTGATATGGTAGCAGGCCTTTCTCTTGGGGAATACTCTGCCATGGTGGCAGCAGGTGCTTTGAAGTTTACAACGGCGGTTGATTTGGTGGCAAAGCGTGGCGCTTTTATGGAAGAAGCAGCTCCTGCTGGCTCTGGTAAAATGGTTGCGGTTTTAAATGCCGATTTAGCTACAATTGAAGTAGCTTGTCAAAAGGCAAGCCAGCTAGGAATTGTATCACCAGCAAATTACAATACACCTAGTCAGATTGTTATTGGTGGTGAAGTTGAAGCGGTTAACAAAGCAGTGGAATTGTTAAAAGAAGCTGGTGTTAAGCGTCTCATCCCTTTGAATGTCTCTGGTCCATTTCATACAGCTTTGCTAAAACCTGCAAGTGATAAATTGGCAAAAGTTTTGGAAACAGTTGAATTTGCTGATTTCAAACTTCCTTTGGTAGGAAATACAGAAGCAACTGTCATGGGAAAAGGACGAATTAAGGAACTCTTAACTCGTCAAGTTATGGAACCAGTTCGTTTTTATGATAGTATTGCAACGATGCAAAAAGTTGGTGTAACTAATTTTATTGAAATTGGTCCAGGTAAGGTTCTTTCTGGTTTTGTTAAAAAAATTGATAAATCAGCAAAGGTTGCTCACGTTGAAGATGTTAGAAGTTTATCTACTCTTCTAGAAAATAAGGAATAGGTATGGAACTTAAAGGTAAAAATGTTTTTATAACTGGTTCAACACGTGGAATTGGTCTTGCAATGGCACATAAGTTTGCGAGTCTAGGTGCCAACATTGTTTTAAACGGTCGCCGTGAGATTGATGAGGAGTTCGTCTCTGAATTTTCAGATTATGGTGTACAAGTGGTTTCTATCTCTGGTGATGTGTCAGACAGCACGGATGCCAAGCGGATGGTAGAAGAAACTATCGAAAAACTTGGAAGCGTGGATATTCTGGTTAATAATGCAGGGATTACAAAAGATAAACTCATGCTAAAATTGACAGAGGAAGATTTTGAGCAGGTCTTGAAAGTAAATCTTGTTGGTGCTTTTAATATGACTCAAGCGGTTTTGAAGCCAATGTCGAAAGCTCGTCAAGGTGCTGTTATCAATGTATCAAGTGTGGTTGGTTTGATTGGCAATGTCGGTCAAGCAAACTATGCGGCTTCTAAGGCTGGACTGATCGGATTTACTAAGTCTGTAGCGCGTGAAGTAGCAGCCCGCAATGTACGAGTGAATGCTATTGCACCAGGTATGATTGAGTCAGATATGACCGATGTTTTGTCTGATAAAGTGAAAGAAGCTACGTTAGCACAAATTCCGATGAAACGTTTTGGAAATACCAGCGAAGTAGCAGAAGTGGCAGTCTTTCTAGCTCGTCAAGAGTATTTAACTGGGCAAGTCATTGCTATTGATGGCGGGTTAACCATGAGGTAGAAGATGACTAAAACTTATGAGTTTTAAGCATGTGATATATTTTCTTAATAAAGGAGTTCGAAATGAAACTAAATCGAGTTGTTGTAACAGGATATGGAGTAACTTCACCTATTGGAAACACACCCGAAGAGTTTTGGGATAGTCTAAAAGAAGGGAAGATTGGTATTGGTCCAATTACGAATTTTGATCCTAGTGTGATTGGTGTACATAATGCAGCAGAAATTAAAGATTTCCCGCTAGAAAAACATTTTGTTAAAAAAGACAAAAATCGTATGGATATGTATTCTATTTATGCTATTCATGCAGCTTTAGAAGCGTTAGAAAATGCTCATCTAGATACCGAGACAGTTGACCATGATCGATTTGGTGTCATTGTATCTAGTGGGATTGGTGGCTTAAAAGAATTGCAAGATCAAATTATCCGAATGCATGAAAGAGGAGCCAATCGTATCCAACCGCTCTTCATTCCTAAAGCACTTTCAAATATGGGAGCCGGAAATATCGCTATTCGTGTGGGAGCTAATGGGGTGTGTAAATCTATTACAACTGCTTGTGCGTCTTCTAATGATGCTATTGGAGAGGCATTCCGTGAAATTAAATTTGGTTTTCAAGATGTTATTTTAGCAGGTGGTTCTGAATGCTCTATCAACGAAATTGGCATCGGCGGTTTTGCAGCTCTTACAGCTCTTTCCACAAATGAAGATCCAAAACGTTCGTCTATTCCATTTGATAAAGATCGAAATGGATTTGTAATGGGAGAAGGGGCAGGTGTTTTAGTAATTGAAAGTCTAGAACATGCTGAAAAACGTGGGGCAACGATTTTAGCAGAAATTGTGGGGTATGGAAATACTTGTGACGCATATCACATGACAACACCATCACCAGCTGGTACAGGGGCTGCTAAAGCTATGAAACTAGCCATTGAAGAAGCAGGGTTACAACCTTCAGACATTGCCTATGTGAATGCTCATGGAACTTCTACACAAGCCAATGAAAAGGGTGAAAGTCAAGCGATTGTTAATGTTCTTGGAAAAGAAGTACCAGTTTCTTCTACGAAATCTTTCACAGGTCACCTTCTTGGTGCAGCTGGTGCAGTAGAAGCTATTGCAACGATTGAGGCAATGCGTCATAACTTTGTACCGATGACTGCAGGAACGCAAGAACTTTCAGATGATATCGAGGCGAATGTCATCTATGGTCAAGGGCAAGAACATGATATTCCGTATGCGATTTCAAATACCTTTGGCTTTGGCGGGCACAATGCTGTACTTGCATTCAAGCGCTGGGAGGCTTAAATGAATATCAATGAAATCAAAGATTTGATGGCTCAATTTGACCAATCAAGTCTGCGTGAATTTTCTTATAAAAATCAAAGTGATGAATTAACTTTCAGTAAAAATGAAAGAACAGTTGAATCAATTGCTCCTTCTGCAGAGGATTCAACAGTGAACACCAATCTTGTTTCACAAGTAGAAGTTACCCAGCCAACTGTTCCTCCAATTGTGGAGGAAACGATTAGTCCAGAAACACCTACAGCTGAAGGCGATGTAGTAGAAAGTCCCTTGGTTGGAGTTGCTTATCTTGCTTCTGGACCTGATAAACCTTCCTTTGTTTCCGTTGGCGACCAAGTCAAGAAAGGGCAAACCTTGATGATTATTGAGGCCATGAAAGTGATGAATGAAGTTCCGTCACCTAAGGACGGTATTGTGACGGAAATCCTTGTCCAAAATGAAGAAATGGTCGAATTTGGGAAAGGTTTGGTGCGGATTAAATGATTGATATCAATGCGATAAAAGAAGCTCTTCCACATCGTTACCCTATGCTGTTGGTTGATCGTGTGTTGGAAGTGAAAGAAGATGAGATTGTAGCGCTTAAAAATGTTACAATCAATGAGCCTTTTTTCAACGGACATTTCCCTGAATATCCTGTCATGCCGGGAGTTCTCATTATGGAAGCTTTGGCTCAAACAGCCGGTGTTTTGGAATTATCCAAAGAAGAAAATAAAGGGAAATTGGTCTTTTATGCCGGAATGGACAAGGTGAAATTTAAAAAACAAGTTGTTCCTGGTGATCAGCTCATCATGACAGCGAAGTTTGTGAAGCGTCGTGGCACCATTGCGGTTGTGGAAGCGAAAGCAGAAGTTGACGGGAAGTTGGCAGCGAGTGGTACTTTAACTTTTGCCCTCGGACAATAAAAAAGGAGATTTCACCATGTTTCGTAAGATTTTAATTGCCAACCGTGGGGAAATTGCGGTCAGAATTATTCGTGCAGCTAGAGAATTAGGGATTGCGACAGTCGCAGTCTATTCTACTGCTGACAAAGAAGCTCTCCATACTTTACTGGCAGATGAAGCGGTTTGTATAGGTCCGGCAAAGTCGACAGAATCCTACCTCAATATGAATGCGGTTCTTTCTACCGCAGTTTTGACTGGAGCAGAGGCGATTCATCCAGGCTTTGGTTTTTTGAGTGAGAATTCTAAGTTTGCGACGATGTGCGAGGAAGTTGGTATTAAATTTATCGGTCCTTCGGGAGCGGTAATGGATTTAATGGGGGATAAAATCAATGCGCGTGCTCAGATGATTAAGGCTAATGTGCCTGTAATCCCAGGTTCTGATGGCGAAGTTCATACTTCAGACGAAGCACTTGCGGTTGCAGAAAAAATCGGCTATCCAGTTATGCTGAAAGCTTCTGCTGGCGGTGGTGGCAAAGGTATTCGGAAGGTTGAAAAAGCAGAGGATTTAGTAGCTGCTTTTGAGTCGGCTTCCAGCGAAGCCAAAGCGGCTTTCGGAAATGGCGCCATGTACATGGAGCGGGTCATTTATCCAGCTCGGCATATTGAAGTTCAAATTTTGGCTGACCAACACGGGCATGTCGTCCACTTAGGCGAGCGCGATTGTTCACTTCAAAGAAATAATCAAAAAGTGCTGGAAGAAAGTCCGTCGGTTGCGATTGGCAAGACCCTTCGTCGTAAAATTGGGGAAGCTGCTGTACGAGCTGCCCAATCTGTCGGATATGAAAACGCTGGAACGATTGAATTCTTATTTGATGAAGGCAAAAGAGAATTTTATTTCATGGAAATGAATACTCGTGTACAAGTGGAGCATCCGATAACGGAATTTGTAACGGGGGTGGACATTGTTAAGGAGCAAATCAAAATTGCTGTGGGGCAAGAGCTGCCTTTTAACCAAGAAGATATTCATATAACAGGTCACGCGATTGAGTGTCGAATCAATGCGGAAAATCCTGCATTTAACTTTGCACCAAGTCCGGGAAAGATTTCCAATCTCTATCTACCGAGTGGTGGAGTGGGGTTGCGTGTGGATTCTGCAGTTTATCCTGGCTACACGATTCCGCCGTATTATGACAGCATGATTGCCAAGATTATTGTTCATGGTGAAAATCGCTTTGATGCATTAATGAAAATGCAGCGTGCGCTCTATGAGTTAGAAATCGACGGCGTTGTGACAAATAGCGGTTTTCAGTTAGATTTGATTTCAGACCCACATGTCATTGCTGGCGATTATGATACAGCTTTTCTTATGGAGAAATTTTTACCAGCTTATCAAAAGAAAAAGTAGAGGAGTAAAGGATATAAGTCATGGCTTTGTTTTCCAAAAAGGATAAGTATATTCGGATCAATCCAAACCGTTCCAGTCGTGAGAAACCTCAAGTGAAACCAGAGTTTCCGAATGAATTGTTTTCAAAATGTCCAGGATGTAAGCATATCATTTACCAAAAAGATTTGGGAAGTGAACGGATTTGCCCGCAATGTGGCTATACGTTTCGTATTTCAGCTTTTGAACGCCTCAACTTAACGGTAGATGCCAATAGTTTTGAGGAATTATTTACAGGAATTGAAACATCAGACCCCTTGAAGTTTCCTAAATATCGTGAAAAATTAAGGACTGTCCGTGAAAAAACAGGTTTGGATGAAGCGGTATTGACAGGAATTGCGACAATCGGTGGTCAAAAAACTGCACTGGGGATCATGGATTCCAACTTTATCATGGCTTCTATGGGAACGGTCGTTGGAGAAAAAATTACTCGTCTTTTTGAATATGCTACAGAACATCAGTTGCCAGTCACTTTGTTTACAGCTTCTGGTGGCGCTCGCATGCAAGAAGGAATTATGAGTTTGATGCAAATGGCTAAAGTATCCGCAGCGGTGAAACGTCATTCTAATGCTGGCTTGTTTTATTTGACGATCTTAACAGACCCGACCACGGGTGGGGTGACGGCTTCATTTGCCATGGAAGGAGACATCATTTTGGCTGAAACGCAAGCGCTTGTTGGCTTTGCAGGTCGCCGAGTAATTGAAACAACCGTTCGTGAAAAATTGCCAGATGACTTCCAAAAGGCAGAATTTTTGCTTGAACATGGTTTTGTTGATGCCATTGTCAAACGCTTGGAATTGCGCTCCACCATTGCAATGTTATTGGCTTTCCATGGAGGTGAACAATGACAAAGATTACCCGAATTATTAAAGAAGCACGAGATCAGGCACGATTGACAGCTTTGGATTTTGCGCAAGGAATTTGCGAGAATTTTATTGAATTACATGGCGATCGTTCTTTTCGAGATGACGGAGCGGTTATCGGTGGAATCGGAACTTTAGATGGTCAGCCCATCACCGTTGTTGGGATTCAAAAAGGACGCAATCTACAGGATAATTTGCAACGGAATTTTGGACAACCTCATCCAGAAGGTTATCGAAAAGCACTTCGCTTGATGAAGCAGGCAGAGAAATTTGCTCGTCCTGTCGTTACGTTTATCAATACAGCCGGTGCTTATCCGGGAGTTGGGGCTGAAGAGCGCGGTCAAGGAGAAGCTATTGCGCGTAATTTGCTAGAGATGAGCGATTTAAAGGTGCCGATTATCGCTATTATTATCGGTGAAGGCGGATCTGGAGGAGCGCTAGCTTTAGCTGTTGCAGACAAGGTCTGGATGCTAGAAAATTCAATTTACGCGGTGCTTAGTCCCGAAGGTTTTGCTTCTATCTTGTGGAAAGACGGCAGTCGTGCTATGGAAGCTGCAGAACTCATGAAAATCACTTCTCATGAGCTTCTTGATATGGGAGTAGTGGACAAGGTGATTCCAGAAGCAGGGCTTAGCAATCAGGATTTATTGTATGCTGTGAAGCAAGAAATAGTTGCTGAATTAGCAAATTTGTCTCAGCTACCACTTGAACAACTTTTAGAAGCACGTTACCAACGATTTCGAAAATACTAATAAAAATCAGAAGTGGGTTGGCTTGTACCGTTCACTTCTGTTTTTTTATTTTTAAAATACGCTTTTCTGTAATATTTTCTGCTATAATAGAGAATGGACAAAAGGAGAAGAGATGTTTATTATTGATTTTATCTTGCATATTGATGCACACATTTATAATATTGCTCATGCTGTAGGTGGCTGGACGTATTTGATTTTGTTTTTGGTAATTTTTATTGAGACAGCTGCGGTAGTATTTCCATTCCTGCCGGGAGACAGCTTACTTTTTGCTGCAGGCGCTCTATCAGCTAATCCAGCAATGCATTTTAATGTTCTACTTTTTATGCTTCTATTTTTTGTGGGAGCTTTTGCTGGCGATACCTGTAATTTCTTCATTGGCAGAACCTTGGGTTATCGATTTGTACATTATAAATTTTTCAGTAAATTGATAAAAGCAGAAAATATCAAAGAAGCAGAAGTGTATTTTGAAAAACATGGTTCTACTTCTATTATTTTAGGACGCTATATTCCCATTATTCGTACCTTTGTACCATTTGTAGCAGGCATTAGCCAATTCCCAGTTCAGTCTTTTCTGAAACGAGCTTTTATCGCAGCTTTGTCTTGGTCTTTGATTGCGACAGGGGCAGGCTATCTTTTTGGGAATATCCCCTTTGTGAAAACTCATTTTTCAGCGATTATTTTGGGAATTGTCATTGTCACCTTGCTCCCAACTGTGATAAGTGTGGTTCGAAGTGCAATGATTAAAAAGCGAAACAATCAAATGAAGAGATAAGAAAACTCTGAGATGATTTGAAAATCTCAGAGTTTTTATGTTATTTTGGAGCAATCATTTTCACACCGCCCATGTATGGACGAAGTACTTCTGGAATAGTGACGGAGCCGTCTTCATTTTGATAATTTTCAAGAATAGCTGCAACGGTACGACCAACTGCAAGACCGGATCCATTCAAAGTGTGTAGGAGTTTGACCTTGCCATCTGCTTCGTCACGGTAACGGATTTGGGCACGACGAGCTTGGAAATCTTCGGTATTGGAACAGCTAGAAATTTCACGGTAGGTATTCTGTGCTGGAATCCAGACTTCCAAGTCGTAGGTCTTCGCTGCAGAGAAGCCCATATCCCCTGTAGAAAGTGCAACAACGCGGTAAGGAAGATTTAATTTCTGAAGGATATTTTCGGCGTTAGCGGTCATTTTTTCTAATTCTTCATAAGAATGCTCTGGTTTGGCAAATTTGACCATTTCCACTTTGTGGAATTGATGCAAACGAATCAAACCACGGGTGTCACGACCGGCAGAACCAGCTTCAGAACGGAAAGACGGACTCATGGCTGTGAAGTAGATTGGCAAGTCTTTTCCGTCTAAAATTTCCCCACGGTAGTAGTTTGTCAAAGGAACTTCAGCAGTTGGAATGAGAACGTAATTTGTATCGCTCAATTCAAACGTATCTTCTTTGAATTTTGGATATTGACCAGTCCCAAACATAGAATCGTGATTAACCATGTAAGGAGGAATGACTTCTGTGTAGCCCTCTTTTTGATGCTCGTCTAACATGAAATTATAAATAGCGCGTTCTAGACGAGCTCCTAATCCTTTGTAAAAGAGGAAGCGAGCGCCGGTTACTTTTGCCCCGCGTTCCCAGTCGAGAATATCAAGATTTTCACCAAGATCCCAGTGAGCTTTTACATCAAAGTCAAACACACGTGGCGTCCCCCAACGGCGAACTTCTACATTATCGTCTTCGTCAGCACCTACCGGCACACTATCGTGAGGAATATTTGGCAAAGTCGTTGTAAACTCGGTTAATGTAGCGTCAATTTCTGCTAACTCTGCGTCTAATGCTTTAACTTCAGCAGATAATGTTTGCATGGCAGCAATTTTATCATCAGCATTGTCTTTATTACGTTTCGCTTGGGCAATTTCTGCTGAAACCGTGTTACGCTCTGCTTTTAAATTTTCAACCTTGACCAAGAGTTCACGGCGTTTGCTATCAAACTCTTTCATTTTATCAAGTGTTGCAGCGTCAACGCCACGAGTAGCTAATTTTTTTGCGATGATATCAAAATCTGTGCGAATGCGTTTAATATCTAACATCAGAACCTCCTGAAATAAAAATACACCTATGAAAGTGTTGGAGTGGCAGAGCCACGGTCCCATCCAACTTCACATAAGTGCACTTGATTGTTTATGAAATTAATATCACGGTAGAATTTCAAGCTAGCTCCCTATCTGCTCACAGCTGCCGCAGACTTTCTGAAAGAGATACTAGATTTACTTATCCGTTTCCTATGATTATACAAGAATTCTTATTTTTTTGCAAATAGATTTTTAAAAAATTGACCAATTGTTTGAATCAGTGTCGGTAATTTAATGACCTTTTCATTGCCGATATGATTTCGAGCATGTTTCAAAATAGTTCCAGCATCTTTTGAAGCGAAAAGGAATTTTCCTTTATTGGTAAAGACTTCAAAATGACGACTAATTCGTTTGCCAGACACATTGGCGCCGATTTGATGGATAGTATCCCAAGGGATTTGAATATAGTCTTCGACATTGGCATCTGCATAAAATTCGAGCGCTTTATCTCCAACTAAGAATTTTCCAACTTTCCCTCCAATTCCCAGATAAGAAGTTCCTGTTGTTTGAAAATCAATTTTTGTATTTTGTGACTGTGCCATGTTCAATCCTCGTTTATCTATTATCCTCCCTATTATAGCACATTTATTGTCAATAAAAAAGAAGGCCGAAACCTTCTTTTTGTTATTTACATGATTCCGAAGAAGCGTGCCACAATACCAACGATGAAGAGACCGATGATAATTGTGATTGGAGAAACTTTCTTCTTAAGCAACCACATACATAGGAATGTAAGAAGAAGCCCCATCAAGCCAGGAATTAAAGCATCTAACTGTCCTTGAAGTGTTTGAGCTTGTATTTTATCAAGTCCAAGACCACTATTTACTTGACCAAGGATATCATGTAATTGTTGACCAGTAATATTTCCTTTAGGGAATTCAATGTAGGCACCTTTAGACAAAGTCTTAGAAGGAAGTCCTACCGTAAAGGCAATATTTACCCAACGTTCAACAAGAACGGCGATGATGAACATACCAAGGATTGAAGCTCCTTTGGTGATGTCTTGAAGGATACCACCTGACATGTCTTTTGTAATTTCAGAACCAGCTTTGTAGCCAAGTTCTTGAGTGTACCATAAGAAGGCCATACGGATAAGATTCCAAAGTACGAAGAAGAGGATTGGCCCCATCACGTTACCTGCCATAGCAAGTGAGGCACCAAGAGCACCGAGGATAGGACGAACGGTAAACCAGAAGACTGGGTCACCGATACCAGCAAGAGGTCCCATCATACCGATTTTAACCCCTTGGATAGCAGTGTTGTCAATTTCAGCCCCGTTAGCCTTTTCTTCTTCAAGGGCGAGTGTCACACCAATGATAGGAGCAGCTACGTATGGGTGAGTATTAAAGAATTCCAAGTGACGTTCAAGGGCCGCAGCACGGTCTTCTTTAGAAGTGTAAAGTTTTTTGATAGCTGGGATAAGTGCGTACGCCCAACCTAAGTTTTGCATCCGTTCATAGTTCCAAGAACCTTGCAAGAAAGTTGAACGCCACCAAACTTTTTGACGATCTGATTTTGATAATTGAATTTTTTCTGTCATGGTATTAGTAGCTCCTTTCTTAGTAGTCTTCTAAAATATCACCAATTGGGTCATTTGATGTAGCAGAACCGCCGCCACCATTTCCGCCTTTTTTAGAAAGGTTGATGTAAATCAAGGCAATTGCGACACCAATAGTACCCATAGCAATAAGAGTAAGGTTTGATAAAGCTGCAAGTGCAAAACCGATAGCAAAGAATGGCCATACTTCGCGAGTTGCCATCATGTTGATAACCATCGCGTAACCAACGGCAACGACCATACCACCACCGACAGCCATACCACCTGACAACCAAGCAGGCATAGCATTCAAGACACCTTGAACGACTGATGTTGGAACTGCAAGAAGAAGAGCAGCAGGAATAGCAATACGAAGACCTTGAAGAAGAAGTGCAACTAAGTGAGTACGTTCTACAGCACCGATGTTACCTTCTTTAGCAGCAGCATCAGCACCGTGAACAAGACCTACTGAAATTGTACGAACAATCATTGTAAGGAAGAGACCTGCAACTGCAAGAGGGATAGCAGTTGTATAAGCGAAACTGATACCTTTATCAGTGAAGTCGCCACCTTGTACCATGATGATTGCAGATGCTACAGAAGCAAGTGCAGCATCAGGAGCAACTGCAGCACCAATGTTTGCCCAACCAAGAGCAATCATTTGAAGTGTACCACCAAGGATGACACCTGCTTCCAAGTGTCCTGTTACTAGACCGATAAGGGTACAAGCAACAAGTGGTTGGTGGAATTGAAATTGGTCCAAGATTCCTTCAAGTCCAGCAAGAAAGGCAACGAAGACCACTAAAATCATAGAAATAATTGACATATTCTAAATCCTTTCCATTATTGAACGTTGGCTTTTTTAATTAAGTCAAACAAATCTTTTTTGGAGTCATTTGGCACTTTACGTACGTCAAATTCCACTCCGAGGTCACGCAATTTTTCAAAGGTTGCAACATCATCTTTGTCCATTGACAAAACGTTATTGACCATTGTTTTACCAGTTGAGTGAGCCATTGAGCCAACATTGAGTGTTTTGATTTCGACACCGCCTTCAACAGCACGAAGTGCATCTTGAGGAGTTTCAAAAAGAATCAGTGCATGTGTGTTACCAAAACGAGGGTCTTTTGCTACCGCAATCAATTTGTCAATTGGGACAACATTTGCTTTGACATTACCAGGAGCAGCTTGTTTGATCAACTCTTTACGAAGTTTATCAGCTGATACGGAGTCAGAAGCAACGATGATACGGTCTGCTTTAGAATCTGGTGTCCAAGCAGTTGCAACTTGACCGTGGAGAAGACGTGTATCAATACGAGCAAGATTGATTTTCAACTTGCCATCGCCGATAACGGTTCCTTCTGGAATAGCAGCTTGAGCAGTTGGTGCAGCTGGTGCACTTGTTACCTCAGCTACAGGATTTAGTTCTTCAGGAAGAGCTTTCACTCCATCCTTCGCTTCTTTGATGATGTTTGCGACAACAGCGTCAACGCCAGCATTGGCATCCATCATTCGTTCAGTATAAGCTTGAATCAACATTGGCAGATTCAAACCTGTAATGATCGCGAACTTACGGTCAGGATTTTCACCCATTACGCGGCTAGCTTGGTTAAATGGAGAACCACTCCACAGGTCAGCCAAAACTAGAACTTCATCGTTCGCGTCAAAAGCAGCCACAGCGTCATTGAACTTAGCATACAAATCATCAGGACCTTCATTTGGCATAAAAGTTACAACTTGAACTTTTTCTTGTTCACCAAAAATCATAGAACCTGATTGATGAATACCAGCAGCAAATTCACCATGGCTTGCAATAATGATTCCGATACTCATTATTGTCTTTCCTCCTTATAAAATGTTTGACTTAAGTTTAAGAAAAATTTAAGACTACTTAAGTATAAAACGTTTTCATGAAAAATGCAATAGTTTGAGCTAAAAAAATCAAAATCTTTCATATTTTTGACAGATTGTAAACGGACAAAACTAGCCATTTAAACAATATATTAACCTTGAAAAACGATTGGAAAAATAATGAAAATTTTGAAAAAATAATTCTATCTACATGAATTATTAAATAAGAAAGAGGAAAATCAATAAAAAATCTAGAAACATTTTAAATTTAAAAAACAAAATTTATAATATTCAATTTATAGCATAAATAAACTGATAGGAAATAATTGAAAATCAACAGCTGATGAGACCGCCCCATGATTGCTAGTGCACAATCAGTCGTAGAAAAATGAAATCTGGGAAGATTACGTGTAAATATTAAAGAGTCAGGCAGAAAACCTGTCCAACTCTAAGTCTCATTATAAAAATAGTTTCAATAATTGATGAGCGACTCCGTCTTGATCATTGGTCAGCGGCAGTTGCTCATCTGCGTAAGGAAGAAGTGTTTGGCTAGCGTTTTTCATGGCATAGCCAGTACCGGCAAAAGCTAACATCTCTGTATCATTGTGCTCGTCACCAAAAGCAATCAAATCTTTTCGCTCCACGTTCAGAACCTCTAATAAATGTTTCAAAGCAAAAGCTTTGTTGACGCCTTTTGGAGTGCATTCAAGGATATTGAGCGGACCGCCCCAAGTGTTGATAGATAATTGTTGTTGATAAAATTGATTCAACTCATCCGCTAAAGCGTATTTATCATTGGTATGCGTTTGCAAAAGGATACAGTTGGGATTTTTGGTAACCAATTCTGGATTAAATTGATTTTCAGGTTGAAAAGATTCTACACCAAATAATTTCGGGTCGGCAATCGTTTCATTGGGGGCTGTGATATAAAATTTCTTCCGATATTCTCCAGCAATGAAGTCTGCTTCAATCTCTTCCTTCCTTTTGACAATGTCTAATAGATATTCTTTATCTAAGGTGATACATCTTTCCTGTTGCCACTTTTTCTCCGGGATATGGGTCAAAGAGCCATTAAAGTTGATCATTGGAGTGTGCAGTTCCAATTCTTTATAAAATTCCCGAGCCATTCGATAAGGGCGTCCGGTTGTGATGACAACATGATGTCCTTTTTTAGAAATTTTTTTAATGGTTTCTTTTGTAAATTCAGATAGTTTGCTGTCAGAATTGAGCAAGGTTCCGTCTAAATCTACTGCAATTACTTTTTTTGTCATAGTCTACTCTTTCATTTGTGCTGTTTTCTATTATAGCAGATTTTAAGATGAAAGTGCAGAATTTGTGATATAATGTTTTCTTATATAACGAAGGAGGAAATCGAGTATGCGTAAAACAATTATCATTCATATTTTCTTTGCGATTATTTCTGCTATCATTTATGCTGAAGGAATTTTGACAAAAGGTCCAGATTTGATTTGGAATATGTTTCTAGCTTTGGTTGCCTATGATGCGGCTTTTATAGCCATTCAATTTAAGAAAAAATGGTTTTTCTTACCTGTAGCGATTCTTTGGCTGGTGTTTTATCCCAATACGTTCTATATGATTACGGACTTGGTACACATGCACTGGGTGAGTGACACCTTGTGGAACCGAGAAAGTCTGCATCTTTTTATGGCCTTTGTTCCAAGTATTTTCTTCGGGGTTCTATGCGGAATAGAGAGCTGGAATTTGATTTCTGGCTATTTGAAGCTCAGATGGTGGCTGGAATATTTGGTTATTGGAGCCGTCTCATTTTTATCGAGTCTCGCAATTTATATTGGTCGCTATGATCGGCTCAATTCTTGGGATCTAGTCAGTCATCCTACATTAGTCTTTGAGCGATTGACAGCTGCTTTGCAGAGGGAGCGCCTGCTATTCATTTTAGGGTTTACCTTTATTCAAATCATGTCCTTGGTCTTTTTGAGTAAAAATCAGTCTAAATAAAGATTTTCTGTATAAAACATTGAATTAATTTGTTTGTTTTTAAAACTTCTGTTGAAATCATGAATGTTTTGTGATATTATATCTATTATCGTTCGTAAAATTTAAGGAGATTTTAAAAATGAATAAGTTTTTTAAACTAAAAGAGAACGGTACGACTGTTCGTACAGAAGTTCTTGCTGGTTTAACCACTTTCTTTGCGATGAGTTATATTCTCTTTGTCAATCCTGAAATGCTCAGTCAAACAGGCATGCCAGCACAAGGTGTTTTCTTAGCGACTATCATTGGGACTGTTGCAGGGACGCTGATGATGGCTTTGTATGCCAATATTCCTTATGCTCAGGCACCTGGTATGGGACTGAATGCTTTCTTTACTTATACCGTTGTATTTGCACTTGGTTATACATGGCAAGAGGCGCTGGCAATGGTTTTCCTCTGCGGGATTATTAGTATTATTGTCACGTTGACCAAGGTTCGCACAATCATTATTCATGCAATTCCAGAGAGTTTGAAATACGCTATTTCTGGTGGGATTGGGATTTTCCTAGCTTATATCGGAGTGAAAAAAGCAGGACTTTTGAAATTTTCAATCGATCCGGGAACATATACTGTTGCGGGAAAAGGCGCTGATAAAGCACAAGCAGCTATTACAGCTAATGGAATGGCAACGCCGGGCTTGGTAGATTTTAACAATCCAGCTGTTCTTGTAGCTTTGTTTGGAATTTTCATCACCATTTTCTTTGTTCTCAAACGCATTCGCGGAGGGATTGTTCTCTCCATTGCGGCAACCACAATCGTAGCCATTTTGGTAGGGGTCGTAGACCTTTCAAAAATCAATTTTGCTTCCAATAATATCGGTGCTGCTGTTCAGGATTTAGGAAAGATTTTTGGTGCGGCACTAGGTAAAGATGGCTTGCTGGCTTTATTTGCAAAACCAGCTCGCATTCCAGAAGTACTTCTTGCTATTTTGGCCTTTTCATTAACAGATATTTTTGATAATATTGGAACTTTGATTAGTACTGGTCGTAAAGCAGGTATCTTTAATATTGCAGATGAAGAAGCTGCTAAAGATTCGTCTGGGCTTCAGACTAAAATGGACAAGGCGCTGTTTTCAGACATGGTTGGGACAACGATTGGTGCGATTGCAGGAACTTCAAATGTCACGACTTATGTAGAAAGTGCAGCTGGGATTGAAGCCGGTGGTCGTACAGGTTTAACAGCACTTGTCGTTGCGGCTTTGTTTGCTATTTCAAGTTTCTTTAGTCCACTTCTTGCTATTGTCCCAACAGTAGCAGTAGCTCCTATTCTTATCATTGTCGGAATTATGATGCTTTCCAGTATGAAAGATATCGAATGGGACGATTTATCAGAAGCAGTACCAGCCTTCTTTACATCCGTTTTCATGGGCTTTACTTACAGTATTACTCATGGTATTGCTGCAGGATTCATCATGTATGCATTTGTGAAAATCATCAAAGGTGAAGCCAAGGAAGTTCACCCAATTATCTGGGTATTGGATGCTTTGTTTATCTTAAACTTTATCAGTCTAGCTTTAGCTTAATGATTGAAAAATTGCTAGTTCTTTGGAGCTAGCTTTTCTTTTGTTAAATTTCAGCAGAAATAGAAAAATTTTGATATAATAATAAAATGTTTAGCCATAATGAAGATGAGTTAATGGTGTGGGGCGAGAAATTAGGCGCTTTACTCCAGAAGCAAGATGTTTTGATTTTAACGGGTGACTTGGGTGCTGGGAAAACAACCTTCACCAAAGGGTTAGCACGTGGACTGGGTATCAAACAAATGATCAAAAGTCCGACCTATACTATTGTACGAGAATATGATGGACGCCTGCCGCTTTATCATTTGGACGTTTATCGCATTGGAGAAGATCCAGATTCTATTGATTTAGACGATTTTCTCTTTGGAGATGGAGTGACGGTTATTGAATGGGGCGAATTGTTGGGAGATAGTTTGCCAAGTGACTATCTCAAATTGACAATTTTAAGAAAAAGTGATGGTCGAGAATTGGTCTTTGATGCAAAAGGACATCGAGCTGAGAAACTGCTTGAGGAATTTGTCAATGACTGAGTTAGAGCTAGTTATAAGAGAAGCAGAACCTCAAGACGCCAAATCTTTAATTGATTTTCTTAATCAAGTTGGAAAAGAATCAGATTACATGACATTAGATGCTGCAGGGATTTTGATGACAGAAGAGCAGATGAGCTCTTTCATTCAACATCAAGCTGCGTCAGATAACCAGATTTATCTAATTGCACTATTAGATAATGAAATTGCTGGTCTTGTAAGCATTACAGCTGATTTTCATGAGCGGATTCGACATATTGGACAGGTCTTTATCGTGGTTAAAAGAGCATTTTGGAATCAAGGCTTAGGGAAATTTCTTCTAGAAGAAGCGATAGACTGGGCAGAGAATTCTGGAGTGATTCGACGATTAGAATTAACTGTACAAGTCAGAAATAAGCGTGCTGTTCATTTGTATCAGGCGTTTGGGTTTGAGATTGAGGGCATTCAAAAAAGAGGAGCCTATCTTGCAGAAGGGAAATTTCTTGATGTTTACCTAATGGGAAAACTGATAGATTAGAATAATATGTTAAAAAAAATTATCTTAATGTTTTTAAGCTTGTGTCTTGTAACGGTTACAGGACTAGGCGTTTATGGATTTACGATTTATAACCAATCAACGGATGTATTGTCTAAGACTTACAAGAGCTTTGGGAAAGATACAGATGTTATTGCAGCTACCAAACCACTTACCTTGCTCTTAATGGGAGTGGATACGGGTAGTGGTTCACGCTCAGATCGGTGGGCTGGAAATAGTGATTCCATGATTCTCATGACGGTCAATCCTAAGACGAAAAAGACTACGATGATGAGTTTGGAGCGGGATATTCTCACCAATATAAAAAATGGCAACGAAACCATGCAAGCAAAGCTCAATGCGGCTTATGCAAATGGTGGAGCTGAGCTAGCTATTTCCACAGTGCAAAAGATGATGAATATTCACATTGACCGCTATGTGCTTATCAATATGAAAGGTCTGGTACAATTGGTTGATGCTGTTGGCGGTATCACGGTCAATAACACACTTGGTTTCCCTATTTCGATTGAAGAAAATGAACCAGAATACAAAGCAGTTGTTGAACCAGGTAAGCAACACATCAACGGAGATCAGGCGTTGGTTTATTCTCGCATGCGTTATCAAGATCCAGAAGGGGATTATGGCCGTCAAAAGCGTCAACGAGAAGTCATTCAAAAAGTAGTCCAAAAAGTGCTGAGTTTAAATAGTGTCAGCCATTATCAAGCTATTTTAAAAGCTGTTAGCAACAATATGCAGACCAATGTAGAGTTGTCTTCTGGCAGTATTCCGCAATTATTAGGTTACCAAGATGCTTTCAAAAAGATTGAAAGCAAGCAATTAAAAGGTGAAGATGCCACCTTAGCAGATGGGGGTTCTTACCAAATCGTCACTTCGGAGCATATGTTGGAAATGCAAAATATTCTGAGAAAATCGCTTGGCTTGGACGAAGTGACTGAATTGGAAACCAATGCGGTTTTATATGAAGAATTGTATGGCAGTGCTGCTCCTAGTTCCAGTCAGTCAGGAAATGGCACAACAACTGGTGCTGCTGATTCTTCTGCGTATTCAAGCAATTCTTATGGAACAGATCAAAATGGACAGTATTACGGTCAATACGGACAATGACATGATAAAAAAGAATTTAGCGTGTGTCTAAATTCTTTTTTATTTCTTAGTTGATGCGAGTGTTCCAGATGTCTTGAATTTGCTGAAGTCGAGCAGTAGTGTCTTGCTCAAAAAGTTTGAATTGGTAAGTCAAATCCTGTGAAATTGTTTGGAGATTGTCTTTTTGCTCTTGAACGGCTTGGAGATTTCGTTGAATATTTTGTAGATTGTCTTGAATTCTGTCCATTAGCTCATAACTTTCAACAGCCTCGTTCATGAGTTCTTCTCTATTTTTAACAAGGCAAAAGCTGGCTGCAGCTGCACCGGTGAATAACAATAGATTACTAAGTTTCATGGTTTCTCCTTATGCTTTTGAAATTTTTTCAGCTAATTCTGCAAGAGCAGGGAAGTTTGGTTCGTGCGCCACGAAAGTCAGTTTTAAATCATCATTTTCTGTATAGCGTGGTGCTAAATGGACATGTGTATGGAAGACAGATTGACCGGCAATTTCTTCGTTGTTATTGATGATATTCATTCCCTTTGCACCAGTCGCCTTCATCACTTTACGAGCAATATCTGGAATGCGTGCAAAGAGTTGACTGGCAGCTTCACCGTCCATTTCAAGCATGTTGCGGAAATGTTTTTTAGGGACAACCAAGGTATGTCCGGGTGTTACTTGTGAGATGTCTAAAAATGCTAGAATTTCATCGTCTTCATATACTTTAGAAGCTGGAATTTCTCCTGCAATAATTTTACAAAAAATGCAATCTGCCATCAAATTTACCTCTACTTTGCTAGATTTTGTTATAATATAAGAACATTATACCAGAATTTGGAGAAAATATGTTAGAAATAAAAGGGCTTACAGGGGGTTATGTGAATATCCCTGTTTTAAAAGACATCAGTTTCACAGTAGGAAATGGGGAACTGGTGGGGTTGATTGGTTTGAATGGTGCGGGTAAATCCACTACAATCAATGAAATTATCGGACTTTTAACTCCTTATAAAGGTGAAATTTTAATTGACGGTGCCAAACTGCAAGATAGTCCTACGGCTTATCGTAAGAAAATTGGTTTTATTCCGGAAACACCTAGTTTGTATGAGGAATTAACGCTGCGCGAGCATATTGAAACGGTTGCTATGGCTTATGATGTGGAGCAAAAGGTGGCTTTTGCGCGCGTGGAGAAATTATTGACCATGTTTCGCTTGAAAGAAAAATTAGATTGGTTTCCGGTGCATTTTTCTAAAGGAATGAAGCAAAAAGTCATGATTATCTGTGCATTTGTGGTTGACCCCAGCCTTTTTATCGTTGATGAACCATTTTTGGGACTTGATCCAGTTGCCATTGCTGACTTGATAGAGCTTTTGGAGGATGAAAAGGCAAAAGGCAAGTCAATTCTCATGAGTACGCATGTGCTGGATTCGGCAGAAAAGATGTGTGATTCATTCGTGATATTGCATAAGGGAGAAATCCGAGCTAAAGGCAATTTAGCAGAATTACGAGCAGAATTTGCCATGCCAGAAGCTAGTCTCAATGACATTTATCTAGCTTTGACAGAAGAGGCGAGCCTATGAGAGAACTGTTTCAAAAGCGCAAACAAGTATTTCGCAATCAATGTTTGAAGTATTCGCGCTATGTTTTTAACGACCATTTTGTCCTCTTTTTATTAGTTTTTACTGGCTTTTTAGCTGTTCAATACAGTCAGTTGTTGCGAAATTTACCTTCAAATCACCTGCCAATCATTCTTGCTTTAGCAGTTCTTTTGATTTTATTGTTGCCTCTGGGACGAATCGCAACATATATGGAAAAACCAGATAGTCTATTTTTATTGGTCAAAGAAGAGGAACTAAACAGCTACTTACAAGAACAAATGCGTTCATCTTATCGATTATGGGCCTTGCTTCAAACCGTTGCGTTGTTACTATTAGCACCGCTTCTTCTTGCTTTAGGCATGCCGCTTTGGGGCTGGTTTATTCTTGTTTTTCTTATGTTGCTAGCAAAATGGTTTATCTTTTTGCAAAAAAGCCAGAAATTTTACCAAGGTGCAGGAGTGAATTGGGGCTATCTCATTGCTTACGAAGAAAGACGAAAACAGACGATTCTGCGTTTCTTTGCTCTCTTTACCAATGTTAAGGGAATTTCCAATAGCGTAAAACGCCGAGCATATCTTGATGGTTTGACGAATATTCTACCAAAAAGACAGTCGACTACTTGGCAAAATATGTATTTGCGTTCTTATTTGCGCAATGGTGATTTTCTTGCCTTGACTATACGGTTGCTGTTTCTGTCTCTTTTGGGAATTGGTTTTATCAGTCAATCGTGGATTGCTGCCATATTTGTGGCATTGTTAAATTATCTCCTGCTATTTCAGTTGACAGCCTTGTACCATGCCTTTGATTACCAATATTTGACGTTCTTATTCCCTTTAGAAATCAACTCAAAGTTAAAAGGAGTGAAACAAGTGATTGCTCTTATTGGCTACAGCATGATTTTTGTGGAAACAATGATGGCTTTGCTGTTTTTCCAAGATAGAGTAGCTTTGCTTTTTATGATAGGAATCACATTGCTACTCTATGTCATTTATTTACCATTCAAATTAAGAAGTTTGGTTGACTAAAGGAAGTAAAATTAGTAAAATAGATAGGAAACTTTTTACGGAGGGGAACAATGGACTTGGTTGATAATGAGCTAACTCTGACACCAATTGCAGGTAAAAGTGGGAAAGCCTACATGGGCACCTATCCAGATGGGGCGCGCGTTTTCGTCAAGATGAACACGACCCCAATCTTAGTAGGTTTGGCTAGAGAACAAATCGCACCGCAATTATTGTGGAGTCGTCGCATGGCAGACGGCAATGTCATGAGTGCACAGGAATGGCTATCAGGAAAAATTTTGACGCCGACTGAAATGGACAAAAAACAAATTGTAAATATTTTGACACGGCTGCATCGTTCACGTCCTTTGATGACACAGTTGCGTCGGTTGGGTTATTCCTTGGAGACGCCAGCAGATTTATTGGAATCTTGGTTAGAACACGCACCATTGGCAATTGGAAATAATCATTACTTACGGTCGATTTTAAATGATATGCGTAGTCATTTACCACAATTTCGCGAGGATCATGCAACGATTGTGCATGGCGATGTGCGTCATAGTAACTGGATTGAGACAGATAGTGGATTGGTGTATTTAGTAGATTGGGATTCTGTTCGATTGACAGATCGTATGTTTGATGTGGCTCATATATTAAGCCATTATATTCCAGAGGTGCGTTGGAAAGAATGGTTGACCTACTATGGCTATCGCTATAATGAAACGGTATTGAAGAAATTATACTGGTATGGTCAGTATGCTTACCTATGTCAGATTGCGAAGTATTATGAAAATGCAGACTTGGAAAATGTGAATCGGGAGATTTATGCCTTGCGCAACTTCCGCTCAAAATACGGAAGAAAGGTGTCATGAGAGTTAGAAATCGCAAAGGCGCAACGGAATTACTAGAAGCAAACCCGCAATATGTGATTTTAAATCCTGCTGAAGCAAAGGGCAAGTGGCATGAGATTTTTGGGAATAAGCACCCTATTCATATTGAAGTGGGAAGTGGGAAAGGTGCGTTTGTTTCAGAAATGGCAAAAGCTCATCCAGAAATTAACTATATCGGAATTGATATTCAAAAATCTGTTTTGAGTTACGCCTTGGATAAGGTTTTAGTAGCTGATGTTCCCAATATCAAGCTCCTTTGGGTAGATGGTTCTGATTTGACCAACTACTTTGAAAATGGAGAGATTGATCGTTTGTATCTGAATTTTTCTGATCCTTGGCCCAAGAAACGCCATGAAAAACGGCGCTTGACCTACAAATCTTTTCTCGATACCTTTAAGCAAATTTTACCAGAACATGGAGAGATTCATTTCAAAACAGATAATCGTGGCCTCTTTGAATATAGCTTGGTGAGCTTTTCTCAATACGGCATGAAACTAAATGGCGTTTGGTTGGATTTGCACGCGAGCGACTTTGAGAATAATGTGATGACGGAATATGAGCAAAAATTTGCCAACAAAGGTCAAGTCATCTATCGGGTTGAGGCAGAGTTTTAAGGTGAAATAGATAATTGAAAGAGGCTGGGCAAAAAGTGTCCCAGCTTCTATCAGATTTAGTACTAAACGAATAACGCAGTAGGTGATTGGGCTCTTCATTCGCTTTTCAGGCTCGGAAGAGCACCTTTGACGAAAACTTCGTTTTCTTCATCTGCAACCTTAAACAGCTTGATAACTGTTTAAGCACCCTTGCGGGGGTGAGTTTGGGACAAAAAGATTTCAATTTTTAAAAATCTTAATTATTAAGCCCTTCAAATCTATAATTAAATGCGAAAAGCGAATAAAGCAGAATTCTGATTACCAGAAAACTAGTTTTGTTCGCTTTTTATATTTGAGGTCGGACTTCTGTCCCAGCCTCCACTCCCTTTTCTGATTTTCAGGAGAAAAGATTGCTAAAAAACAAGAGGAGCAAAAGAATATCTCAAGCGACAAAATGAACTTTAGAAGCTTCATTTAAACATTTTGTTATAAAAGCTATTAACAAAATTTACGATGGACAGTGTAGAAGATTGTGGTATCAATCGGATGACCTTTTATCATAAATATATATGTGTGTGATTTGGTAGAATGGTCTTGTTTTGAGTTTGCTAAAAAGTAAAACGTTGCTGTCCAAGTAGATGTTCAAGAAATTTTATTAAAATAGTAGAACTTTTCTCATTTTGTTCTTTTCTCTTGTGCTTGATTAAGTTTTTATTTATAATAATTCTAAATAAAGAGAAGGTTGACGATGATGAGAGAACAAGAGATTGATAAGAATTTTAGTGGTCGGCTTAATATTTTGCGAGCTGGAGTATTGGGGGCCAATGATGGTATTATTTCTATCGCGGGTGTGGTAATAGGGGTAGCAAGTGCGACAGAAAGTATTTGGATTATCTTTCTTTCTGGGTTAGCAGCAGTCTTTGCGGGAGCTTTTTCCATGGCAGGTGGTGAATATGTATCTGTTTCCACTCAAAAGGATACGGAGGAGGCCGCAGTTGTTAGAGAGCGAGATCTTTTAATGAAAAATCCAGATATTGCTAGGCAGTCGCTCTATGCAGCTTATATCCAGAATGGCGAGTGTGAGACTTCTGCCCAGCTTTTAACCAATCGAGCTTTTTTAAAGTATCCTCTCAAAGCTTTGGTAGCGGAAAAGTATGGTATTGAAGTGGAAGAATTTACTAATCCTTGGCATGCAGCAATCTCCAGCTTTATCGCTTTTGTAGCAGGAGCTATCTTTCCCATGCTGAGCATTGTCTTCTTTTCTGCTAGTTATAGAATTCCGGCGACAGTAGTCATCGTTGCTTTATCACTATTGGGAACGGGATACACCAGTGCCAAGTTAGGAAAAGCCCCGATAAAAAATGCCATGATTCGAAACTTAGTCATTGGACTTTTGACTATGACAGTAACTTATCTTGTAGGTCAATTATTTGCTATTTAATTTCGAAATAAAAAACCTTTATGAGGAGTGATTTTGATTGTAGGTTATTCTATTTGACTTTATAGTCAATTCTTTTTAGAATTATCTGTCAACCACAATGCTGAAATCAATCAATTTTCTTACGATTGATAAGTGTAGCATCAAATAAAATACAGGAATATATTTTCTTGCATTTTATTTTTTCTTATGCTATAATACAAGTAACGAATATGAAAGAGAGGCGAGGAAGTATCTTCGCCTCTTATCTGTGAGGAGGTGTAGTCTTATCGCAACGATTGTAGAATTGGTAAAAGAGGTTGTCGAGCCAGTCATCCAAGAACCGTATGAATTAGTGGATATTGAGTATGGTAAGATGGGGAGCGACCATGTTCTCAGTATTTTTGTAGATAAGCCGGGAGGGATTACCGTAAATGATACGGCAGATTTGACGGACATCATCAGTCCGCTTTTGGACACGATTAAGCCGGATCCTTTTCCTGAGCAGTATTTCCTTGAGGTGACGAGCCCAGGGTTGGAACGTCCGCTGAAAACGAAAGAACAATTAGCAGATGCAGTTGGGCAATATATCCATGTTAGTCTGTATCAAGCAGTTGATAAAAGTAAAACCTTTGAAGGAACATTGCTTTCTTTTGAGGAAGATAGTGTAACAATGGAATATATGGATAAGACGCGTAAGAAAGTTGTTCAAATTCCTTACAAGCTAGTATCCAAAGCAAGATTAGCAGTAAAATTTTAGTAAGAAAAAAGAAAGGATTGCTTTTGTTTTTACAAAAGCGAAAAAAACATGAGTAAAGAAATGCTAGAGGCCTTCCGCATTTTGGAAGAAGATAAAGGAATCAAAAAAGAAGACATTATCGAAGCAGTGACAGAATCCTTACGCTCCGCTTATCGTCGCCGTTATGGTCAGTCAGATAGTGCGGCCATTGAATTTAATGAAAAAACAGGTGATTTTCGTGTCTATACAGTTCGTGAGGTGGTGGACGAAGTTTTTGATAGCCGTTTGGAAATCAGCTTAAAAGATGCTCTTGCCATTAGCTCAGCTTATGAGCTTGGTGATAAAATCAAATTTGAAGAAGCGCCGGCTGAATTTGGTCGGGTAGCAGCTCAATCTGCTAAGCAAACAATTATGGAAAAGATGCGCAAGCAAACGCGGGCGATTACCTACAATAAGTACAAAGAGCATGAAAATGAAATC
The DNA here is from genome assembly GCF_049166725.1 of Streptococcus atopicus. Taxonomy (NCBI): domain Bacteria; kingdom Bacillati; phylum Bacillota; class Bacilli; order Lactobacillales; family Streptococcaceae; genus Streptococcus; species Streptococcus atopicus. Next base: position 44,162 of record NZ_JBMHFC010000012.1, on the reverse strand, counting down.
ATGTCAGGAACAGTCGAACGTTTTGACAATCGTTTCATCTATGTCAATCTTGGCAGCATTGAAGCGCAGTTGTCTAAACAAGACCAAATCCCTGGAGAAGTCTTTGCTTCACACGACCGCATTGAAGTTTTTGTTTATAAGGTTGAGGACAATCCTCGTGGTGTAAATGTTTTTGTTAGCCGTAGTCATCCAGAGATGATCAAACGCTTGATGGAGCAAGAAATTCCTGAAGTTTATGATGGAACGGTTGAAATTATGAGCGTTTCTCGTGAAGCAGGTGATCGAACCAAGGTTGCGGTACGCAGTCACAACCCAAATGTAGATGCAATTGGTACAATCGTTGGACGTGGTGGCGCAAACATCAAGAAAATCACTAGCAAGTTTCATCCTGCTAAGTATGATGCAAAATCAGATCGTATGATTCCTATTGAAGAAAACATCGATGTGATTGAGTGGGTAGCAGATCCTGCTGAATTCATCTACAATGCGATTGCTCCGGCAGAAGTGGATCAAGTCATCTTTGACAGTCAAGATAGCAAGCATGCTCTTGTCGTTGTGCCAGATAACAAATTGTCTCTTGCAATCGGTCGTCGCGGACAAAACGTACGCTTGGCAGCTCATTTGACAGGTTACAGAATTGACATTAAATCTGCAAGTGAATTTGAAGCTATGGAAGAAGCTGGTGAGCTTGGCGGATTTGCTGAAGAAGCAGAAGAATTTACAGCAGTTGAAAGTCCTGTAGAAGCAGAATTTGTAGAAAGTGAAGTTGAAGCAGCAGACTAAAGGAGGGAAAGAATGGCAAAAACAAGAAAAATCCCTTTACGAAAATCAGTAGTTTCTAACGAAGTCATTGACAAGCGTGATTTACTCCGCATTGTCAAAAACAAAGAAGGTCAAATTTTCATTGATCCAACAGGCAAGGCAAACGGACGTGGAGCTTATATCAAACTTGATAATGAAGAAGCGCTTCAAGCTAAGCAAAAACGAGTCTTTAATCGCAGTTTTAATATGGAAGTGGAAGACGATTTTTACGATGAGCTGATTGCTTACGTGGATCATAAAGTTAAAAGAAGAGAGCTTGGTCTTGAATAAACAAAAATTAGCCAGTTTACTTGGATTGGCACAACGAGCAGGTCGCATCATATCAGGTGAAGAACTGGTTGTTAAGGCAATACAAGATAAGAAAGCAAAGTTAGTCTTTTTAGCCAATGATGCTGCTCCAAATTTGACCAAGAAAATTACTGATAAAAGTCATTATTACAAAGTAGAAGTATCAACCGTGTTTTCAACACTGGAATTAAGCACCGCAGTAGGCAAGGCAAGAAAAGTGCTTGCCATCACTGATGCTGGATTTACAAAGAAAATGAGGTCTCTTATGGAATAGAAGAGGAGGACAAGATTTGTCTAAAGTAAGATTGTACGAAATCGCGAAAGAACTGGGGAAAGAAAGCAAGGAAATTGTGGCGCGTGCAAAAGAGCTTGGTATTGAGGTAAAAAGTCATGCCAGCAGCGTGGAAAGTGAAATAGCAACACGTATCACAGCTAGCTTTTCTCAAGCAGCAGCTCCTAAAAAAGAAACGACTCAAAAGCCGACTCAATCGTTGCCTAAAGAGCAACCGTCAGCTTCAACGGCAGTGAAAGAAACGACCGAGGCTGAGAAGAAAGCAGAGCAGAAGGCAGTAGCTCCGACGCAAAAGTCGGAAGTGGAAATGAAGTCGGCGCCTGCAAAACCAAAAAGTCGTAATTTTAAGGCTGAACGAGAGGCAAGAGCAAAAGAGCAAGCAGAACGACGGAATAAACAGCGAGACAATCGTCCGCAAAAACAACAAAATGTTGAGAAGCGAAATCGAGAAGAGCGCAATCCGCGTAATGATCGAAACAACCAAAACCGAAATGGCCGTGGGAATCGTGGCGAGCAACGTGACAATCGCAATCATCGCAACCAAGATAATCGTCGTCAAGAGCAAAATCGTTCACATGCTACAAATCAAAATCGCCCTCAAACGAATCAAGGGCCACGCATTGATTTTAAAGCACGTGCAGCAGCTCTGAAAGCTGAACAAAATGCTGAATATGCTCGTGGTAGTGAAGAACGTTTCAAACAAGCTCAGGCTGCGAAAGCAGCTCAACGCGAGCAGAATAAACGGAAAGAACCTGTAGAAGAATTATTTCAAGCAGCAGCTCCTATCGTGGAAGCAACAAAGCCAGCTCCACAGCCCCAAGTTGCTCCTGAAGCGAGTCAAACTCCCGCAGTTGATACTCGTCGGAAAAAACAAGCTCGACCAGACAAGAAACGCGATGACTTTGATCGTGAAGAAGATGGTCCAAGAAAACAACAAAAGAATCGAAGCAGTCAAAATCAAGTGAGAAATCAAAAGAATAGTAATTGGAATCATAACAAGAAAAATAAAAAAGGCAAGAATAATCGGAACAATAACCAAACTCCAAAACCGGTTACAGAACGTAAATTCCATGAATTGCCAAAAGAGTTTGAATATACAGAAGGCATGACCGTTGCAGAGATTGCAAAGCGGATTAAGCGCGAACCAGCTGAAATTGTCAAGAAACTCTTTATGATGGGAGTCATGGCGACCCAAAACCAATCGTTAGATGGTGACACCATTGAACTACTCATGGTGGATTATGGTATTGAAGCTCATGCTAAAGTTGAAGTGGACAATGCAGATATTGATCGCTTCTTTGTGGATGATGATTATCTTGATCCAGATGCCTTGGTAGAGCGTCCACCGGTTGTGACCATTATGGGACACGTTGACCACGGGAAAACAACGCTTTTGGATACCTTGCGTAATTCTCGTGTTGCCACAGGTGAAGCAGGTGGTATTACACAACATATTGGTGCTTACCAGATTGAAGAAAATGGTAAGAAAATTACTTTCTTAGATACGCCAGGGCATGCGGCCTTTACTTCTATGCGGGCACGTGGTGCTTCTGTCACAGATATTACGATTCTTGTCGTGGCAGCAGATGACGGGGTAATGCCTCAAACGATTGAAGCCATTAACCACTCAAAAGCAGCAAATGTCCCTATTATTGTAGCGATTAACAAGATTGATAAGCCAGGTGCCAACCCTGAACGGGTTATCGGTGAATTGGCTGAATATGGCGTTATGTCAACTGCTTGGGGCGGTGATTCTGAATTCGTTGAAATCTCAGCGAAATTCAATCAAAATATTGAGGAGTTGCTCGAAACAGTTCTCCTTGTAGCCGAAATTCAAGAATTAAAAGCCGATCCGAATGTTCGCGCAATTGGTACGGTTATCGAAGCGCGCTTGGATAAAGGGAAAGGTGCGGTGGCAACTCTGCTCGTTCAACAAGGTACTTTGAATGTGCAGGATCCAATCGTTGTCGGAAATACCTTTGGACGTGTACGTGCCATGACCAATGACCGTGGACGCCGAGTGAAAGTTGCTGGACCGTCTACACCAGTATCTATCACGGGTCTAAATGAAACACCAATGGCTGGTGATCATTTTGCAGTGTATGAAGATGAAAAAGCAGCGCGTGCAGCTGGTGAAGAACGTGCAAAACGTGCTCTCATGAAGCAACGTCAAGCAACTCACCGTGTTAGTCTTGAAAATCTCTTTGATACCCTTAAAGCAGGTGAAGTCAAGTCTGTCAATGTTATTATCAAAGCAGATGTGCAAGGTTCTGCCGAAGCCTTGACAGCTTCCCTTCAAAAGATTGAAGTAGAAGGCGTTAAAGTCACGATTGTTCACTCAGCAGTTGGTGCTATTAACGAGTCTGACGTGACTCTTGCCGAAGCTTCAAATGCCTTTATCATTGGTTTCAACGTTCGTCCTACCCCACAAGCTCGTCAACAAGCAGAAGCCGATGATGTCGAAATTCGTCTTCACAGCATTATTTATAAAGTCATCGAAGAAGTAGAAGATGCCATGAAAGGGATGTTGGATCCAGAATACGAAGAAAAAATTATCGGTGAAGCTGTTATCCGTGAAACCTTCAAGGTTTCTAAAGTCGGTACCATTGGTGGCTTTATGGTGGTTAGCGGTAAAGTAACTCGTGATTCTAAGGTTCGTGTGATTCGTGATGGTGTTGTCATCTTTGATGGTGCGCTTGCTAGCCTTAAACATTATAAGGATGATGTGAAAGAAGTTGGCAATGGGCAAGAAGGTGGTCTCATGGTTGAGAACTACAATGACATCAAGGTTGACGACATGATTGAAGCCTACATCATGGAAGAAATCACAAAATAAAATATGAATGGAAAAGAGACAGGCTATGGTTCATTAAAGTCTGCCTCAACCTTTTTCTAAAGTAAGTGAAAGGAGATATCATGGCAAATCAATTTCGTGTGGATCGTGTGGGCATGGAAATCAAACGTGAAGTCAATGAAATTTTGCAAAAAAAAGTTCGTGATCCGCGTGTTCAAGGAATTACCATTACAGATGTGCAAATGTTGGGTGACTTGTCAATGGCAAAAGTGTACTACACGCTGATGAGCAAGCTTGCTTCTGAGCAAGAAAAAGCTCAAATTGGTTTAGAAAAAGCCAAAGGAACGATCAAACGTGAATTGGGTCACAACTTGAAGATGTATAAAATTCCTGATTTGACATTTATCAAAGATGAATCCATTGAATACGGGAATAAAATTGACCAAATGCTCCGCGATTTAGAACAAAAATAAAATGTGATTTTAGCTATATCAATATATTTAAAAAGAAAGGAAATTCTATTTTTCTTTCTTTTTTTGATAAAAATGCTAAAAAAGGCTTGTTACTTTTACACTTATCCATTAAAATAGAAAAGGAGATAATCCGCTACATATTTTTCGGAGGGAAAAAGATGTCCATCAATTGGCAGCAAATTATATTTAGCTTTTTAGGCGGTTTAGGACTTTTCCTATATAGTATTAGGATGATGGGGGATGGCTTGCAGCAGGCTGCAGGTGATCGGCTTCGTTATTTTATTGACAAATATACAAGCAATCCATTTTTTGGTGTTCTAGTTGGGATTGGTCTAACAGCTCTCATTCAGTCCAGTTCAGGTGTGACAGTTATTACGGTTGGATTGGTAAGCGCTGGACTATTGACTTTGAAGCAAGCGATTGGTATTGTCATGGGAGCCAATATCGGAACGACAGTGACCTCCTTTATTATTGGTTTTAAGCTAGGTGATTATGCCTTACCCATTCTCTTTTTAGGAGCAGTCTGTCTCTTCTTTACCAAAAAGCGCTCTATCAATAATATTGGTCGTGTCTTATTTGGGGTCGGTGGGATTTTCTTTGCTTTAAATCTGATGAGTGGCGCTATGGAGCCATTGAAAGATTTAGACGCTTTCCGTGAATACATGATAAAGTTAAGTGGAAATCCAGTCCTTGGTGTGTTTGTAGGAACAGGAATTACATTGCTCATTCAGGCTTCGTCCGCGACCATTGGAATTTTACAGAATCTGTATGCAAGTGGCTTGATTGAGCTAAAAGGAGCTTTGCCAGTTCTTTTTGGGGATAATATCGGGACAACGATTACAGCGATTATTGCGTCCTTAGGTGCCAATATTGCAGCAAAACGTGTGGCAGGTGCTCATGTAATGTTTAACGTGGTTGGTACCATTTTGTGTTTGATTGTGTTAGGACCATTTACAAGCTTGATTCAGTGGTTTCAAACAGCTCTCCATTTAAGTCCAGAAATGACCATTGCTTTTGCTCACGGAACTTTTAATGTCACCAATACCATTATTCAGTTTCCATTCATTGGCTTGCTGGCTACTTTGGTAACGAAGTTGATCCCAGGTGAAGATGAAGTCGTGAAATACGAGCCGCTTTATTTGGATGTGATTTTGATTAAACAAGCTCCATCGCTTGCTTTAGGAAATGCAAAAAAAGAATTGCTGCATTTAGGAAGTTATGCAATGCGCTCATTTGAGCTAGCTTATGATTATATTGTAAATAACACTGAAAAATCAGCAGATAAAGGGCATAAAACAGAAGAAGCTATCAATAAGATTGATGAAGATTTGACGCGCTATCTGATCGATTTATCCAGTGAGCCTCTGAGTCAAAAAGAAAGTGAAGTCTTGACCAATATTTTGGACTCTTCACGCGATTTGGAAAGAATTGGAGACCATGGCGAGGCATTGATTAACTTGACAGACTATATTCGCCGTAAAAAAGTAGAATTTTCTCCAGCAGCTTTGCAAGAGTTGGATTTGATTTACAATATGACACTCAGCTTCATAAAAGAATCATTGAAGTCTGTAGAAGATAATGATATTGAATTGGCCAATAGTTTGGTGGCTAAGCATGAAGCGATTGATAAAATGGAACGCAGATTGCGCAAAACACATATTCATCGCTTGAACAGAGGTGAATGCTCTACGCAGGCTGGGGTGAACTTCATTGATATCATCTCTCACTATACGAGAGTCGCAGACCATGCCATGAACTTGGCGGAGAAAGTGCAAGCGGAACAAATTTAAGATTGAGAAACAGACTGCTGATGTAGTTTGTTTTTTGATGATTTAAAATACACAAAATAGGTCTATACCATTTACAAAAAAAGAAGAAAGCGGTATAATAAAAGGGACATAATGAATAAATGTGAGAGTGCCTCAAAATATCAATTACAGTTGCTAGAAATTGTAACTTAATATAAACTCTCATCGAATGAAGGAGGTTTTATTATGCCTAAATACATTCAAGCTGATCAATTTTTCTATCCCCACGGTATTCGTCAAGGTGGCTATCTGGAATTGGTCGATGGCAAATTTGGAAAATGGTCCAAGGAAATTCCAGCAGATTCAGATGTGATAGATTACACAGGTTATTCTATTGCACCGGGATTGGTAGATACCCATATTCATGGCTTTGGTGGTGTTGATGTGATGGATAATAATATCGAAGGAACGCTTCACATTATGAGTGAAGGCTTATTGTCAACAGGAGTCACCAGTTTTTTACCGACAACCTTGACCTCAAGTTTTGAATTACTGCTAGCTGTGACCGAAAATATTGGTGATCATTACCAAGAAGCAACAGGTGCTAAGATTCGTGGGCTATATTTTGAAGGTCCGTATTTCACAGAAAAATACAAAGGAGCTCAAAATCCAATTTACATGAAAGATCCTCGAATGGATGAATTTCGCGCTTGGCAAAAAGCTTCAAATGGTCTGCTCAATAAAATCGCTTTAGCGCCAGAACGAGAAGGTGTGGAAGACTTTGTCCGCACTATTACAGATGAAGGCGTAACGGTTGCGCTGGGGCACTCAAATGCGACTTTTGAAGAAGCAAAAGTAGCTGTGGACGCGGGTGCTAGTGTCTGGGTTCATGCTTATAATGGAATGCGTGGATTGACCCACCGAGAACTTGGCATGGTCGGAGCTATGTATGAGCTGCCTCATACTTATGCAGAATTGATTTGTGACGGCCACCATGTTGATCCGAAAGCCTGTGATATTTTGATGAAGCAAAAAGGACATGAAAATATAGCACTCATTACAGATTGTATGACTGCAGGCGGTTTGGAAGACGGAGATTATATGCTGGGCGAATTTCCAGTAGTGGTCGCCAACGGAACTGCTCGTCTCAAATCAACAGGCAACCTCGCGGGCTCTATCTTGAAATTGAAAGACGGACTAAAGAACGTTGTCAAATGGGGCATTGCCAACCCACATGAAGCAGTTATGATGGCAACGCTCAATCCAGCAAAATCAGTCCACATTGATGATGTTTGTGGTCAAATCAAAGAAGGTCACGATGCGGACTTTATCGTTTTGGACAAGGATTTAGAACTCGTTGCAACTTATCTGGATGGTGAAAAACGATACGAAGCATAATATATGAATACTTAATTAACGTAGAAACTCCTGCAAGAAACTCGTCTTGCAGGAGTTTTTAGAATCCTTTGGATAAATTTCTTCGTTTAAAATAGTGATATCTATGCTATAATGAAACTATATTAACTTAAGAATAATGGGATATTATGGCATGAAATCAATTGCAGAATTAGAAATCGAAAAGCAGCTGATTGAGCGACTGACAAGTGGAGAAAGTCAGTGGACTTATCGTCAGGAGTTGCGGACAGAGGAGCAGCTGTGGGAGAATTTCTTTGCCAAGCTAGAGCAAAATAATCTACCTGCCTTGAAAGATCAGCTACTGACTGAGTAGGAGAAGGAGCAAATCAAGAATCAGCTTAACTTTGTCAACTACTATGAAGCAGCTAAATGGTTGGCAGGCGAGAATGGTATTGCTAAAGTCCAGGTGCAACGGGAGGATGCCAGACTTGGAACGATTCGCCTCTCAGTTATCTGGCGAGACAATGTAGCAGGTGGCAAGTCCAGCTATGAGATTGTCCATCAAGTGGAGCGCGACAAGGCCTATCCTATGGATCCGAATCGCCGTCTGGATGTGACTCTGCTTATCAATGGGCTACCTATGATTCATATTGAGCTGAAAAGTCGTCAGGAGCCTTTTTTGAATGCTTTTCGGCAAATCCAGAAATACGACAAAGAAGGAAAGTTTCGTGGGATTTACTCCAGCCTACAGATGTTTGTCGTATCCAATGTCATCGACACTCGCTATATCGCAGCTGCAAAAGAAAATAAGCTCAATGCACAGTTTCTGACCAAGTGGGTCGACAGCCAGAACCAGCTGGTTACAGACCTTTTTGCCTTTGTGGAGCAGGTACTCTCTATTCCACGTGCCCATCAGATGGTCATGCAGTATTCGGTCATTGATGATGTTAGAAAGGCACTTATTTTACTGCGGCCCTATCAGGTGCATGCTATCGAAGCTGTCCGGGAAGCTTTCCTGCGTCAGGAGTCGGGCTATATCTGGCACACGACGGGATCTGGTAAGATGCTGACCTCCTATAAGGTGGCTCGTAATCTCCTGCAAATCCCTGCAATTCAAAAGACCATCTTTGTTGTGGATCGCAGAGATCTAGATGACCAGACCACCTCTAGCTTTCTATCTTATGCAGCCAATGATGTCATTGACATTGATGAAACGGACAATACCAAAGAGTTGGTCCGCCGTCTCTCTGCTGATCATAAAGGACTGGTCGTCACGACCATTCAGAAGATTAATGTCATGTTGCGCAAGTTTGAAGAAGGGCATTACCGGCAGGAATATAAGAAAATCAAAGAGCTTAGAGTGGCTTTTGTCGTAGATGAGTGCCACCGGGCTGTCACACCGCAGGCTCAGAAGTCTCTCAGAGAGTTCTTTGTCTATTCACTGTGGTATGGCTTTACTGGGACACCTATCTTTGGGGAAAATAAGCGCAAGCAAGTAGGGGACTTAGCCCAGACTACCCAGCAGCAGTATGGTGATCGACTGCATGAATATACGGTCAAAGAAGCCATCCATGACAATGCCGTGCTCGGCTTCAAGGTAGATTATCGCAATACCCTTATCACAGATACAGTAGAAGAAGACATCCCTGACAGCGTCTATGAGCATGAAGACCATATGTTGGAAGTGCTAGATGCCATTCTTAATAAAAGTCAGCGTCAACTGGGACTCGAAAATGGTGTCGGGCGGACCTACAATGCTATCCTGACTGTCAAGTCTATCCATCAGGCTCAGCGCTACTATGACCTGCTTAAGCGAGTTAAGGAAGGCCAGACTCGCATTCAGATTTCTGAACGGACGAGGCGCATGCTGCCTGACTTTCCTAAGTTTACCATCACCTACTCAGTGACGGAGAATGAAGAGGAATCCTCTGTCAATCAGGATAAGATGAAACAGGCTTTGGAAGACTACAATCAGGAGTTTGGCACTCACTATAATCTATCAACTCTTTGGAGTTTCAATACCGATGTCAATGAACGCCTAGCTAGAAAGAAAGAGAAGTATCTCTATCGGGATGAGCAGCTGGACTTGGTCATTGTCGTCAATAGACTTCTGACAGGCTTTGATGCTCCTTGTCTATCGACGCTCTACATTGATAGAAAGCCGATGCAGCCACAGGATCTGATTCAGGCTTTCAGCCGGACTAACCGAATCTTTGACCAGCGTAAGTCCTATGGACATGTCATGACTTTTCAAAAGCCGCTGGCCTTTAAAGTTGCGGTGGATGATGCCCTGCGCCTCTACTCTAATGGTGGGGAAAATCAAGTACTAGCTCCAGAATGGTCGGAGGAGAAGGCTAACTTTGACCGAGCTTTGGCTGATTTTCAGAGGCAGCTATCCAGTAACTCCGAAGAAGGACTGACTATCGAAAGTGCCCCAACGGCCTTGCTGAAGAAGCTAGCTAAAAGTTATCAGCAGCTGGACAAGTATCTGGCTTCTATCCAGGTCTATGCAGAGTATGACAAGGATATGCTTTATCAGGAGACTGGTCTCAGCGATGAGAGTCTGGAAGACTATCTAGGCCTGTATCAGAATATCCTAGCAGAGCTCAAGCTCCGTAAGGATGGAGAAGAAGAGGACGAGCCCCTGGACATCCTCTATGAGTTGGAATCTGTCCATGTCGATGAAATCAACTACAGCTATATCCTCTCCCTCATCCAGACTTTTATCCCCCAAGAGGATGCAGATAGTCGGGAGTTGAGTCCAAAGGATATCCAAGCTGTTGATGACTATATCGCCAGCCTCAGTAAAACCAATCCAGGTCTAGCTCAAATCATCGCCGATCTCTGGCAGGAAATCCAAACAGATCCTGACAACTATCGCAGTCAGTCCGTCTCTTATATCTTAGAGCAGATGATTCAATCGGTTATTGCCCGACATGTTCAGGCTTTTGCTAAAAAGTGGTATGTCGGAGCAGATGAACTTCGCTATCTGATTGATAACTATCGCAAGGGAGCTAAAAAGCAAGCCGGTGAAAGCCAGCTCAACCATAGCCAACGCTACCAAGACTACAAGACAGAAGTGAGCGATGCCCTCAATCCTCTGCGCTACAAAAAAGAAATCAAAGAAGCATACACTCGACTGATCGAGGAAGTCATCGAGCCATTGAGAGTGGGAAGATAGAGGAAAATAGGAATCATCAACGTTTAGAAACGTAACCTTTATCAAAATGTCCAATCAATCTAAATACTGAACACTAGCGTTCACTAAAATTTTTAGACAATCTAGCTTTCGAATAGTCCTGTTTATAAAAAATTCCATGCTTTCTACCTGTCATATGATGTAGTTTGCTAAAAATTCCAAGTGTTCTAAAGGTCGAATAATAGCATTTACAAAAAGTTCCATGCATTCTAAGTGTTAAATGCTCGAATAGCTCATCTTATAAAGAAAGATAATCCCCATCTGAAAGTGAAGAAGTCATCAGGTGGGGATATTTTATGTCTTCGATTTTGAAAAAATGCCATTTCAGGGATAAAAATATCATTTTAGGATAGCCGTGTAAAAGATTTCTCGCCGCATGGTATACTTAGTTCATCAAATTATTGGAGAGGTTTTATTATGACTACTAACTACACCATTCGCCCCCTGACCTATAGCAATTTTACTCACCGTGAGTTTGAAAGTCTGATGACGGATTCTCATCAAATCATCACAGACTTTGTTAAGGCAAATAAGAACGAAGAGACGTATAGCACACACTTGGAGCCCTTTGCGAGCAAGCTAGAAGAGTTCCAAAAACAGCTAGCCAGTGTGGAAAAGAAACAGAGCACGAGTCTGGCAGGAGTAGATAAGGAGCGGGACAGTGCCTTAGTCGGACTCTTTACCCTACATAGAGGGTTTGCCAAAATAAAGGAAGCGAAGTTCAAGCAAGCACATGAGACGCTGGCTCCAGTCCTTGCCAAGTACAAGGATATCACTAAGCATACCAACGATGTCGCAACTGCCGAGATCAAGAGTCTCCTCAAAACCCTCAAGGAAGAGCCCTACAACGCGGCAGTAATTACTTTGGGACTCTCACCAGTGATTAGCGCAGTGACGACTGCTCAGGAAGACTACGATAAGGCTGAAGCCCTAGCGCGTGCAGCCAAGTCTAGCAAGGAAGTCGGTAAGACCAAGCAGCTGCGCACGGAAATCTCCCGCACTTATGACCTCTTTATGCGCTATACTGCAGCCTCCGCAGAAGCTTATCCAGAGAAAGCCCACTTTGCCAAACTCCTCAAGGATCTCAACACCATCCGAGACAGCAAGCGCCGCCTGGCCAGCCCAAATAAGAAAACTAAACCGGAACAAGTACCGGAAGTAGCAGGATAAAGAATAATCCCTTAGAATTGTAATTTCTAGGGGATTTTTGGTGCTTAATAGACATTGGCTAAGGAATGTGAAGGAAACCATATTATTAACAAAAAAATGAATTTTTAGGAATATCCAGAGAATTTTATTGCATAAAAACTTTATGGATTATATAATAACTGATATAATGTGAAGTGTATTTATCAAACAATGCTGGTTAAGAACTCAGGAGATAAAATGGAAGAAGAAATCATTACCAAGCAGTTAAGTTATTTTATAATGACTAAAATTAAAAATAATATTTTGATTTCTAATTTATGAAAAAGGGGAGTGATTAGTATAGTTAATATTGAATTTAAAAAAGAGTTATCTAAACGTATTTATGAGGCAAGAAAAAGATCAAGGCCTAAAAGATGTCTGCTTTGTGATAAAGAAATTACGAATCTTTGCAATTCACATTCAGTACCTCAGTTTGTCCTAAAAAATCTTGCTGAGAACGGGAAAATAGTCCAATCTACAATGCTTATGTCGTTTGAAGATATTGATTTTTTTGATATAGAAAAAGGAATAAATAATTCCGGAACTTTTAAATACATATGTGATAATTGTGATAATACTTTCTTTAAAGATTATGAGTCTGAAGAATCTTTATTGGGTGACATAACAGATAAAATGTTAGCTGAAATTGCTTTAAAAGATGAATTATTAAATGTTGCTAAAAGGAGTCAGGAGAAGGAACTATATAAGCAAATGGAAGATAGGATCTTTGGAATTGACATGTTAATGGAGCAACATGATTTAGATTTAAGAGATTTTCATTTTGATATAGAACTTCATAAAAAAGAAATCATAGATAATTCAAAAGGGGCATATCAAATTATATATAAAGAGTTGCTTCCATATGTTGTCCCGATTGCAACTCAAGTTTCAGTTACATTAAAGTCCGATATGTATGGATATCCAGTAAATGACATTTATGATTTTTCTCCTGATGTGAGAATGGAAGGGTTACATTTAGTTATATTCCCGTTAAAAAAACAAACACTTGTTTTAACCTTTTATCACAAGAAAAATAAAAAATATAGGAGTCTCAGGCATCAATTTAATAGTGAGAATTCAAACAAAGTGAAAAAATTTTTGAATTATGTTTTATTTGCCTACACTGAACATTATTTTCTATCTAAACAAATTAGTGAGAGAATCCTTCAACATGATAAATTGATACAATTAAGTAAAGAGATATTTCAGCGGCCTAAATTTAGTCGGACTATACAACCAAATTATGTTCCTGTGAAACCAGATGAAATTCCAAATTTACTGTCAAAAGAATGGGCGATTGGTGAATAAAAGATGAAAAAAGTACCTAAGACTAGATTTACAAATTACCAGGATATCTGGAGTGAAACAAATTTATCAACTATCTCTCCTTTGCGAGGAGGCTTTGCCTCTCGTTGAGGCAATTGACCAAACCTACTTTGGCCAGCTGGGCAGTCAGGTGTCAGATTTTAATCGGCTTTTACTAAAATTGGAGGAAAACGATGGTTAAGTTCTGGGTTGGTGTTGTTTCAGAAAATCATGTTAAACGTGGTGTTACTGGTGGTTTTTGCCAGGTTTGTCATGGGAAGGGCGGTCCTTTAAAACGCATGAAAAAAGGCGATTACCTACTCTACTACAGTCCTAAAATTGATCTTGATTCTGATCAAAAACTGCAGGCTTTCACAGCTGTGGGTAAAATGACAGGTGACGAGGTTTATCAATTTGAAATGGCACCAGATTTTATCCCTTTCAGGCGGGATGTTGAGTATTACAAATCTGTCCGGCCTTGTCCGATTGGAACTGCCAGGCAGCACCCAGACTGGAAAAACTATGCCAGCCAGCTACGCTACGGGCATTTTGAGGTCAGTCAAGATTTCTTTATGTATGTTTTTAATTCTATGAAGTTGGAGTAAGTCTGGACAAGATTGCCCTTTTTTGCTATAATACTAGTCAGAAAGAAAGTCTTATGGCATTTCTCAAGCGAGCCTGAGATAGTGGAAGTCGGGTGAAATAAAGTATGAACGGGCGCTTTCGGTAAATTTTAGTCCTTGATGTTATCTTAAGGCCATATTAACAATGAAGTAATAAACTAGGGTGGAACCGCGTTTTGACGCCCCTATGCAAATCTGTATAGGTATCGTGTCAAGTGCAGTTCTGCTTTTTGTTTATCAGCTAAACTGACAAACTCAGGCCGCAAGAATATTATTATAAAAAGAATGGAGTACATTATGTCGAAGAAGTTAACCTTCCAAGAAATTATTTTAACGTTGCAACAGTTCTGGAATGATCAGGGTTGTATGCTCATGCAGGCTTACGACAATGAAAAAGGCGCTGGTACCATGAGTCCTTATACTTTCTTGCGTGCCATTGGTCCTGAGCCGTGGAATGCGGCTTATGTAGAGCCTTCACGTCGTCCAGCAGATGGACGTTACGGTGAAAATCCTAATCGCCTTTACCAACACCATCAATTTCAGGTGGTCATGAAGCCATCTCCAAGCAATATTCAAGAACTTTACTTGCAGTCTTTGGAGTTATTGGGAATTGATCCGTTGGAACATGATATTCGCTTTGTAGAGGATAATTGGGAAAATCCTTCAACAGGTTCTGCAGGTCTAGGTTGGGAAGTATGGCTTGACGGTATGGAAATCACGCAGTTTACTTATTTCCAACAGGTCGGTGGTTTGCCTACCAACCCAGTGACATCTGAAGTTACCTATGGTTTGGAGCGTCTGGCATCTTATATCCAAGAGGTGGATTCTGTTTATGATATTGAATGGGCTGATGGCGTGAAATACGGAGAAATTTTCCGCCAACCAGAATTTGAGCATTCAAAATACAGTTTTGAAGTGAGCGATCAAGCCTTGCTTTTAGCAAATTTTGATCATTTTGAAGCAGAAGCGAAGCGCTGTTTAGAATACAATCTCGTCCATCCTGCTTACGATTATGTGCTGAAATGCTCTCATACCTTTAATTTGTTGGATGCTCGTGGAGCTGTTTCTGTGACAGAACGTGCAGGCTACATTGCGCGGATTCGCAATTTGGCGCGTATTGTTGCTAAAACTTTTGTGGCAGAGCGCAGACGGTTGGGTTATCCATTATTGGATGAAGCAACACGTGAGAAATTATTGACTGAGGAGAAATAAAATGACGAAGAATTTATTGGTTGAGTTAGGGCTAGAAGAAATGCCAGCCTATGTCGTGACAGCAAGCATGAAGCAATTACGAGATAAAATGGCAGTCTTTTTAACAGACAATCGTTTGACTTTTGATAAGATTGAAATGTTTTCAACTCCTCGTCGCTTGGCTGTGCGCGTGTCCAATCTAAGTGAAAAGCAAACAGATTTAACAGAAGATTTTAAAGGACCAAGTAAGAAGATTGCTTTGGATGCAGATGGAAATTTCACTAAAGCCGCGCAAGGTTTTGTTCGTGGAAAAGGCTTGACTGTTGAAGATATCACTTTTCGTGAAGTCAAAGGCGAAGAATATGTCTATGTCACCAAGCAAGAAATCGGAAAACCTGTTGAGGAATTGATTGACGGAGTTGCCGATGTGCTGACCTCTCTGAGCTTTCCGGTCAATATGCACTGGGGCACCAATACATTTGAATATATTCGCCCCGTTCATACCCTAACTGTGTTGTTGGATGATGAGTCCTTTTTGATGAATTTGTTCGATATTGAAAGTGGACGGACAAGTCGGGGGCATCGTTTTCTCGGCCATGAAGTGAAGATTCAGTCAGCAGATTCTTACGAAGAGGACTTGCGCAAAGTTTTTGTCATTGCTAGTCCAATGGAACGGGAAAACATGATTTTGGATCAAATCAAAGAAATTGAGAGAATGCACAATGTTCATGTGGAGATTGACGAAGATTTGCTGGACGAAGTGCTGAATTTGATTGAATACCCAACCGCTTTTATCGGGCGTTTTGACGAGCGTTATCTAGATGTACCTGAGGAAGTTCTTGTGACTTCCATGAAAGTCAATCAACGCTACTTTGTTGTTCGTAACGAAAATGGCAAACTTCTTCCATATTTTGTATCGGTACGCAACGGAAATACAGAACATCTTGAAAATGTGGTCAAAGGAAATCAGAAAGTTTTGGTAGCTCGTTTGGAAGATGCAGAATTTTTCTGGCGCGAAGACCAACGATTGGTTATTTCTGATTTGGTTGAAAAATTGAAAAATGTGACCTTCCATGAAAAAATAGGTTCTCTAGCAGAGCACATGGAGCGAACAGCAAAGATTGCAGCTCTTTTAGCAGAAAAAGCTCAGTTATCTAAGCAAGAAATGAAAGACGTAGCGCGAGCTGCAGCTATTTACAAGTTTGATTTGTTGACTGGTATGGTTGGTGAGTTTGATGAGCTGCAAGGTATCATGGGTGAAAAATATGCCCTGCTTGCAGGAGAAAACACAGCAGTAGCTAAAGCCATTCGGGAGCATTATTTGCCAACTGCCAGTGACGGTGAATTGCCAGACACGAAAGTTGGTGCAATTTTAGCTATTGCAGACAAGATGGATACGATTCTTTCTTTCTTCTCGGTCGGACTCATTCCAAGCGGTTCAAATGACCCTTATGCTCTTCGTAGAGCAACGCAAGGTGTCGTGCGCATTCTTGATAAATTTGGTTGGCACGTTGCTTTAGATGAATTGATAGAACAGCTCTATGCGCTGCAATTTGACAGTCTCACATATAGCAATAAAGAACAAGTGCTTGATTTCTTCCGTGCACGTATTGAAAAAATGATGGACAGCGATGTTCCAAAAGATATCGTGTCTTCTGTTTTAAATAGTTCAACGTTTGTTGTGCGGGACTTGGTTGAAGCAGCAAGTCTTTTGGCAGAAAAAGCACAAGAAGATTCTTTCAAATCGTCGGTCGAAAGTTTAGCACGTGTCTTTAACTTGGCAGAAAAAGCAGAAACGGCTAGTGTTGTGGACGAGAGCCTCTTTGAAAATGCCGAAGAAAAAGCCCTTCATGCAGCAGTAGAAAACTTAACGTTATCTGATGACTTAGCAGATAATATTGAGCAACTCTTCGCTTTAAGTCCAGTGATTGACGCTTTCTTTGACAATACTATGGTTATGGCTGAAGATGAAGCAATCCGAGCAAATCGTTTGGCACTCTTAGCTGCCTTAATGACGAAAGCCAAAAAAGTGGCACAATTTAACCAAATCAATACAAAATAATCCAAGGAGGGAAAAATGGAACCAAAGAAAATCGAACGTATCAACGAACTTGCCAAAAAGAAAAAAACAGTTGGCCTAACGCCAGAAGAAAAAGTAGAGCAAGCTAAATTGCGTGAAGAATACATTGAAGGCTATCGTCGTAGCGTTCGCCACCACATTGAAGGGATTAAAATTGTGGATGAAGAGGGTAATGACATCACACCGGAAAAGCTCCGTCAAGTCCAACGTGAAAAAGGCTTGCACGGTCGAAGTTTGGATGATCCAAATTCGTAATAAAGGTAACAAAACATCGCTGAGAAAAATTCTCAGCGATGTTTTCATCTATTTTGTAATATCTTCAAAGTGGTCAAATGTTTGACTGTCAATAACCGCCATCAACAGTTCGTCCTTTTTAAAGGTATAGTCAGGTGATGTATCAATATTGAGAACACCGTCGGGTGTTTCTCGAAAGCCAATGATATTGAGGTTGTGGTTTTGACGAAGTTTTAATTGGGCTAAATTTTTACCAATCCAAGACTGAGGTGGATAAAATTCAATAATAGATACATTTTTATCTAGTTCAATGACGTCAGTCGTAGCTTGATGCAGGATATTTTTTGCAAGTGAAATCCCTGTTTCACGCTCAGGGGAGATGCAGCGGTCTGCTCCGACCTTTAGCAAGACTTCTCTGGTTGTCTTACTTTTCACCTTGGCAATCACCTTTTCAACGCCTAACGATTTGCAGTGCATAACAGCAAGGACACTCGATTCTAGATTGTCTCCAGTAGCGACCACTACCGTATCACAGGTATCAATCCCTGCCGCCTGAAGCAAATCATGGTCTGTAATATCGCCGACCACACCTCGCGCTAAAATGGGTTCAAAATGATTGATGACATCTTCATGGTCATCGACAGCTATAATATCGCAGTTGTATTTGCGAAGTGTGTTAATGATACTGCGACCGAAAACTCCCAGCCCCAGTATACCGATTGTTCGTTTATCCATAAAATTCCTTCCTATCCAATAATAATATTTGCATTGGTAAATTTAATTGTGTCTTTTTTCTTCGGTTTTCGATTGGAAAGACTGACAATTAAGGTCAATGGTCCGATACGTCCGATAAACATCAAAAACATAATCACCGTTAAGGCGGCATGGTTTAAAGTAGGTGTTAGATTTGCCGTTACGCCCACCGTTCCAAGAGCAGACATGGCTTCAAACATTAAGTAAATAAAACGATGTCCATTATCAGCGACCATAGTCAAAAAAGTCAAGCCAATGATAAAGGTTGTTGTAAAGACAATCAAGACACTAAAGGCTTTTTGAATGGTAGAGGGAGAAAACGTATGGTGGCCAAAATTAGTATGAGGCAAGCCAAGGATTTCCGTTCGGGCAAAGGCTAATACGACCAAAAAAGTAGTGATTTTCAGTCCCCCTGCCGTTCCTCCGGGAGCACCTCCTAGAAACATCTGAATGATGTAAAGGAGCAGGGTTACTGGGCGAGCTTGTGTATAGTCAATTGTTGCAAATCCAGCTGTCCGCATGGTGACGGTTTGAAAGAAGCTGACTAAAAGTTTCTTTTCAAAGGGAAGTTGACCAATCGTAGCTGTATTTTGGTATTCTGTTAGAAATGTCAAGCAGGTTCCACTGATTAAGATGAGAGCTGTTAAAGCAAGGACCAATTTTGTGTGAAAGCGCAATTTTTGCTTATGTCCTTTTGTCTGGATATTTGTTTTTAAGTCAAACCAAACTGAAAAACCCAAGCCTCCCATGATAATCAAGGCAGCAATGGTCAAATTGACCAAGGCATCTGTTTTGTATGCCAATAAGCTAGTGCTTCCTAAGTTGTCAAATCCAGCATTACAAAATGCAGAGATAGCAAGGAAAATGGAGGTTAGAAGTCCTTTTCCCCATCCTAAAATGGGGACAAAGCGAAAACTGAGGATAAATGCTCCAAGAGCTTCAATGCTGAAAGTAATAAGAAAAATGGAGCGAAGAAAGTCGCGAATAGAATTTGTCTCATCTCGACTAAGACTTTCTTGTAAAGTAGTACGATTGGAAAAACTGAGTTTTTGATTGGAACGTACATAAATCAGCCCAATAAAGCTAATCAGCCCCAATCCGCCAATCTGAATGAGGAGCATACAGATAATCTGTCCCCAAACATTGTAAGTATCTGCAACAGACTGCGTAAAAAGTCCCGTCACACAAACCATTGAAACTGACGTAAAGAGGTGATCAAAATAATTAGCTTTAGAGGTCGCTGTCTGCATAAAAGACAGATTTAAAAGAAGAGAGCCCACCACAATTACAAGAGCAAAGCTCAATAAAATGCGCCTAGCAGGAGATAATCTGGATAAGAAACGTGACATTTGTAATTTCCTTCATAGAATAATGACTTTATTTTACCACAAAGCAGCTTAAAAGACGAGAAGGAAGGCGCAAGAAGTCTAGTCCTTCTTTAAAAGTTTTCGACCGAAAAATATGCAACCAGCAATCACTGCCACATCTACCCAGAACAAGATTGGATCTGTTAAGATGAAGAAAAAGTAGAAGGAAATGATAAGGAGAATAGCTAGAAGAGGTAAGATAATTTTTTTGTATTGTTGAAGATTCATTTGAATTTAGTCTTTCTATTTTTTACTTGTTCCAAAAAAGTGTGTTTAGGTCTGTCTTCAAAGCTAGTGCTAGGTTAATGCAAAGTTCTAGTGTGGGATTATATTTGTTGTTTTCAATCATGTTAATCGTTTGTCGTGAAACGCCGATCTTTTTAGCAAGTTCTAATTGTGATAGCCCAAGACTATTTCGGAATTCTCTCACGCGATTCATGCATTTCTCCTTATTTTGATGTCAAATATAACTGACGTTTGTGATTTTATTATAAAAATCCTTGGCTGATATGTCAAGTATAATTGACAAAAACTTTACATGATTCTAAAATTCTTTTTTTAAATCTTTGTGGTATAATAGTAAAGATATGACAAATGAATTTCATCATGTAACAGTTCTTCTGCACGAAACCATTGATCAACTTGATATAAAACCAAATGGAGTCTATGTTGATGCGACATTAGGTGGGGCAGGGCATAGCGAATATCTTTTGAGTAAATTAGGAAAAAACGGTCATTTATATGCTTTTGATCAAGATCAGACCGCTATTGATTATGCTCAAAAACACTTAGCGCTTTATGTAGCGCGAGGAATGGTGACCTTTATCAATGATAATTTTCGTCATTTAAAGGAACGTTTGCATGAGCTAGGTGTTGAAGAAATTGATGGCATTTGTTATGATTTAGGGGTTTCTAGTCCGCAATTGGATGAGCGCAAGCGTGGGTTTTCCTATAAACAGGATGCTCCGCTTGACATGCGGATGAATCAGGATGCAAAGTTGACGGCTTATGCAGTAGTCAATCAATACAGCTATCACGATTTGGTGCGGATTTTCTTCAAGTATGGAGAAGATAAATTTTCAAAGCAAATTGCTCGGAAAATTGAGCAAATGCGTGAAAAGAAACCGATTGAGACCACTACGGAGTTGGCAGAGATTATCAAATCTGCTAAGCCTGCCAAGGAATTAAAGAAAAAAGGTCACCCAGCTAAACAGATTTTTCAAGCTATTCGTATTGAGGTCAATGATGAGTTGGGAGCGGCAGACGAGTCCATTCAACAGGCGATGGATTTGTTAGCAGTTGATGGGCGTATTTCGGTGATTACCTTTCATTCGTTAGAAGACCGCTTGACCAAGCAACTTTTTAAAGTAGCCTCAACAGTAGAAGTACCGAAAGGGTTGCCGTTTATTCCAGAGGAATTACAGCCTAAAATGAAGTTGGTCACTCGGAAACCTATTTTACCAAGTAAAGAAGAACTAGATAACAATAATCGCGCGCATTCAGCCAAGCTGCGTGTAGCGCAAAAAGTACATAAGTGAGGATTGAGATGGCAAATAATAGACAAAGAACGACTAGTCAGATACTTCAGGCGCGTATCCAAAGATTTTCTCGTGTTGAAAAGGCATTTTATGGCGCTATAGTCTTGACAGCGGTTATCTTAGCAACCAGTGTTGTCTTTATGCAAACAAAATTATTGCAGGTGCAACGTGATTTAACGACTGTCAATTCAAAAATTGAAGCAAAGCGCACAGAACTAGATGATGCTAAACAAGAAGTAAACGAATTGATTCGTAGTGAACGTTTGTCAAAATTAGCAAGTTCACAGGAAATGACTCAGAATAATGAAAATATCAGAACGGCGGAGTAGAGCATGAATGGACTCAGAAGACGAATTTTAAACCATGCTTTGAAAAATCGTAGGAATCCTGGTTACAACCGTAGACGAGTAGGGAAAAATCTAAGCGTTTTGACGGTTTTTGTCTTTTTTGTTTTCCTAATCAATTTTGCAATTATCATTGGAACGGGAAAGAAGTTTGGCGTGAATTTAGCTGAACAGGCAAGTCAAGTGCATCAAATCACAAAGATCGTCCCAGCTAAACGTGGAACTATTTATGACCGTAATGGTTTGCCAATAGCTGAAGACGCGACTTCCTATAATGTTTATGCTGTTATTGATAAAAGTTATAAGTCAGCAACAGGAGAAATTCTCTATGTAGAAGAATCTCAATACGATAAGGTAGCTGATGTATTTAACAAGTATCTTGGTATGGACAAGGACTACGTCAAAAAACAACTATCTCGAAAAAAATTACAACAAGTTTCGTTTGGTGCTCAAGGGAATGGTATCAGTTATAGCAATATGAATACTATTCGTGAGGAATTGAAAAAAGCGAAAGTAAAGGGAGTTGATTTCACAACTAGTCCAAATAGAAGCTATAAAAATGGGAATTTTGCTTCTGTTTTTGTTGGATTGGCTCAGTTACAAGAAAATAAAGATGGTAGTAAAACACTTGTTGGAACAACAGGTTTAGAAGCTGCTTTAAACAAGACGTTAGCCGGAACAAATGGTGTCATCACCTATGAAAAAGATAAAAACGGAAATATAGTACCGGGATCAGACAAGGTTTCAAGGCAAACACAAGATGGAAAAGATGTTTATACAACCTTATCCTCAGACCTACAGTCTTTCCTTGAAACGCGGATGAATGCTTTTGTGGAAAAAGCTAAGGGAACTTATGCCAGTGCCACATTAGTTAGTGCAAAAACTGGAGAAATCCTTGCAACGACGCAGCGTCCAAGTTTTGATGCTGATACAAAGCAAGATCTGACAAAAGACTTCGCTTGGTCTAGTGCTCTCTATCAAAATCAGTATGAACCTGGCTCAACGATGAAGGTTATGACACTAGCTGCAGCTATAGACAATAACACTTTCCCAGAAAATGAAACGTATAATAATAGTGGCTTACAAATTGCGGATGTAACGATTCGAGACTGGAATGTCAACATGGGACTTTCTGAAGGACAGACATTAACCTATGCTCAAGGCTTTGCTCTTTCTAGTAATGTGGGAATGGCTTCTCTTGAGAAAAAAATGGGTGACGAAAAATGGCTAGACTATCTTAGCAAGTTTAAATTTGGACTACCTACACGCTTTGGAATGAATTATGAAGATTACGGTGGTCTTCCGGCAGATAATATCGTTACTTATGCAATGAGTGCTTTTGGTCAAGGGATTTCAGTTACTCAGATACAAATGTTACGTGCTTTTTCTTCCATCGCTAACGACGGTGTAATGGTTGAACCAAAATTCATCAGTGCAATTTATGATTCCAAAAGTGGGAGTGCGCGTAAGGCTTCTACAGAAATTGTCGGGCACCCCGTTTCCAAAGATGCTGCTAAGTCAACGAGAGACCATATGGTGACTGTCGGTACAGATCCTATTTACGGAACATTATATAGCAAGGCAGAAGGTCCGATTATCAAAGTGCCTAATCAAAATGTGGCAGTTAAATCCGGTACAGCACAAATTGCCGGAGAAAATGGCAGTGGTTATCTGACAGGGGCAAATGATTACATCTATTCTGTTGTGGCAATGACACCAGCAGAAAATCCTGATTTTATCATGTATGTAACTCTGAAACAGCCCTCAGAATCTTTCCAACCAATCTTCTGGAAAGAGGTGGTCAATCCGGTGTTAGAAGAAGCTGCAGCGATGAAGGATACGTTGAACTTGACGACGCAATCACCTGTTTTAAAGTCAGTTTCAAAAGAAATAACTTATAAAATGCCATCTACTAAAAATACCAGCCCTGGTGATTTAGCAGATGAGTTACGACGCAATCTTGTACAACCTATTATCCTAGGTACTGGTAAAAATATTAAGAAAGTTTCTGTAAGAACAGGTGAAGCACTGAAATCCAATCAGCAAATCCTTGTCTTAACAGATCACTTTACTGAAATGCCGGATATGTACGGTTGGACCAAGAAAAATGCTGAAACATTCGGTGAATGGTTGGGCATAAAAGTGCATGTTAAGGGTAAAGGCTCTAAGGTCGTTGCCCAAAGTGTCAAAACCAACGCATCACTCAAGAAAATAAAAGAAATAACAATTACATTAGGAGATTAGCATGTTACAAGCTATCGTCGCAGGTGTTGTGACCTTTATTCTAACTCTGGTTGGAATACCTGCTTTTATTCGTTTTTATCATAAAGCTCATATTTCTGGGCAACAAATGCACGAGGATGTGAAGCAGCACCAAGCAAAAGCGGGAACTCCAACCATGGGTGGGACTGTTTTCTTGGTAGCTTCCGTTTTGTCCAGTTTTGTGATTGCACTTATATCAAGAGAACTCTCAAGCGCTGCTTTGATGATATTGTTTATTCTTGTTTTGTACGGTATTGTTGGTTTCTTGGATGACTTTTTAAAGATTTTTCGCAAAATAAATGAAGGCTTAAATCCCAAACAAAAATTAGTTCTTCAAATTATTGGTGGTATTGTTTTTTACTTTTTCTTTGATACTCATGGTGGCGGTGACTTACTCAATGTTTTTGGTTTCCCAGTTCATTTAGGTTATCTTTATATCGCTTTTACCCTCTTTTGGCTGGTCGGTTTTTCCAACGCAGTCAATTTAACAGATGGTATTGATGGGTTAGCTAGCATTTCTGTTACAATCAGCTTAGCAGCTTATGCAGTTATTGCGACTGTTCAGCATCGTTTTGATATTTTAATTGTCATTTTGAGTATGATTGGCGGTCTGCTTGCCTTCTTCATTTTCAATCATAAACCAGCTAAAATTTTTATGGGTGATGTAGGGAGCTTAGCACTTGGTGGTATGTTAGCAGCCATTTCGATGGCGCTTCATCAAGAATGGACGCTGCTCATCATTGGAATTGTCTATGTCTTTGAAACAACTTCGGTTATGATGCAGGTTTCTTATTTCAAATTGACCGGCGGCAAACGTATTTTTCGGATGACACCAGTTCATCACCATTTTGAACTGGGAGGTCTATCAGGGCATGGTAAAGCTTGGAGTGAATGGAAGGTCGATTTCTTTTTCTGGGGAATTGGTCTTGTAGCTAGCTTACTAACACTTGCAATTTTATATTTATAAGAGAAACGAGGTGGGGACAATATTATTTCTGCCTCGCTTTTTTGTGACGAAAACTTCGTCCCTACCTCACTAGCCTTCTAGATTGCTGAATAACCACCCCTCTGAGAGATGGGGTTAGAAACTAAAAAATGTAAATTTTAGCTCTGGATGTCTCTTTTTTTGTTTTTAAATAGCAGAAAATCCGAAAAATATATTAAAAAATCATGATTTTTCTTGTACTTATACGAAAAAAGTGTATAATAGGTTCAATATTTAGTTGAAGGGGGAGAGTAGTTGCTATCTTCATAAAGTAGAATGGCTTATTTTTTAACTTTAAAAGAATGTTTATTCAATTTGAGTCAAAAGATAAATTTATTATTTTTGCTTCTTTATGTATTTTGTAGCTTATTTTAATCATATTATGCAGCAAATTACTAGTATTTTGAATAAATAATATTTCCTGTCAAAAACAGCTCTTTACTTTTTGAAACTATTTCGGTATAATATTCAATGTAACAAGATGTGACATTAGAGGAGGTTTATCTATGAAATCATCAAAATGGATTATTGCAACAGGAGTTGTGCTAAGCGCTGGAATCCTATTATCAGGTTGTGGCAAGTCAGCTTCTAGCACATCAACTTATTCATACGTGTATACACAAGATCCAGACACGCTAAATTATCTGATGGCGAACCGTGCGACAACTTCAGATGTTGTGACTAACTTAGTTGATGGATTATTGGAAAATGACCAGTACGGAAATTTAGTTCCGGCGCTTGCTAAGTCATGGACAGTCTCCAAAGATGGCTTGACATATACGTATAAATTACGTAAAGATGCTAAATGGTACACATCAGAAGGTGAAGAGTACGCAAGTGTAAAAGCGCAAGACTTTGTAACTGGCTTGAAATACGCCGCAGATAATAAATCAGAAGCTCTTTACCTCGTTCAAGATTCTGTCAAAGGTTTAGATGCTTACATCAAGGGTGAAACGAAAGATTTTTCAACGGTTGGAGTAAAAGCTCTAGATGACTATACAGTACAGTATACACTCAGCCGTGCAGAGACTTATTGGAATTCAAAAACGACCAATAATATCCTCTTCCCAGTTAATGCAGATTTCTTGAAATCACAAGGAAAAAATTTTGGTTCTGTAAAACCAACCAGCATTCTATACAATGGTCCTTATCTATTGAAGTCTCTGACAGCCAAGTCTTCTATGGAATTTGCTAAAAATCCTCATTACTATGATAAAAAGAATGTTCATTTGGATAACATTAAATTGACATATTATGACGGCTCTGACCAAGAAGCCCTTATCCGTAACTTCACAGATGGTGCCTATAGTGCAGCTCGTCTTTATCCAAATAGCTCTAGTTTTGCTTCTGTTAAGAAACAATATGCTAACAATATCATCTATAGCTTGCAAGATGCGACCAGCTACTATTATAACTTTAACTTAAATCGTCAGTCCTATAACCATACATCGAAGAAAACAGATGCTCAAAAGACTGCGACCCAAGAAGCGGTGCTAAATAAAGCTTTCCGCCAAGCTATCAACTTTGCCTATAATCGTACTTCTTATGGTGCACAAAGTAATGGGAAAGACGGAGCGACAAAGGTATTGCGGAACACACTCGTGCCACCAACATTTGTTTCTATCGGTGATAAAACGTTTGGTGATGTTGTGTCTTCTAAGCTGGTAAACTATGGCTCAGAATGGTCAAACATGAATTTGGCTGATGCACAAGATGCTTATTACAACCCAGAAAAAGCTAAAGCAAAGTTTGCTCAAGCTAAAGCAGAACTGCAAGCAAAGGGTGTTCAGTTTCCTATCCACTTAGATGTACCAGCTGATCAGACAAGTAAAATTGGTGTTCAATCGGAAAGTTCCATGAAACAATCTGTTGAGTCTGTCTTAGGCACAGAAAATGTTGTCATTGATATTCAACAAATGAGTTCAGATGAATTAAATAATATCAGTTATTTTGCTAATACAGCTGCTCAAAAGGACTATGATTTGTATAATGGTGGTTGGTCTGGTGACTATCAAGACCCATCTACTTATCTAGATACTTTGAATATAAAAAATGGTGGTAGTTTACAAAACTTTGGTCTGGAACCAGGTCAAGAAAATGATAAGATCAAGGCAGTTGGACTGGACACATATACAGAGATGCTAGCAGAAGCAAATGCTGAAACCAACGAAGCTACACGCTATGAAAAATATGCCGAGGCGCAAGCATGGTTAATTGATAGTGGCTTGACAATGCCAAACCTCTCTCTTGGAGGAACACCATCTGTGACGAAAACAGTTCCATTTAGCCGTTCTTATTCATTAGTTGGAATCAAAGGTGCTTCAAGCAGTTATTTCAAATATGTCAAACTGCAAGACAAAATTGTAACAACAAAAGAATACGAAAGTGCTAAAAAGAAATGGCTAAAAGAAAAAGAAACCTCTAATAAAAAAGCGCAAGATGACTACGAAAATCATGTGAAATAAAACAAATGTAAGAAACTTCTATGAACGATAAGCTTCGTAGGAGTTTCTTTTTGTTGTTCCTATCTAAAGAACCTATATTGAAGAAGTCTCAAATAAGAGTTGGCTTTAGGGAGTGATTTTAAGCGCTGATAGATACATTTTTTCAAAAAAATTTCTTGACAAGGAGTTTCTATCCTGTTATACTAATAAGGTACCCAATCGCGGGGATGGCGGAATTGGCAGACGCGCAGGACTAAGGATCCTGTGACCGCTTTAGGTCGTGAGGGTTCAAGTCCCTCTCTCCGCATCAGGTAAGCTGGCTTCGGCCGGTTTTTTGTTTCATTATTTTTGAAATGTGAGGAAAGAAAAACAGTTTTATAAGAGAAAGCGCTTAAAAGATTAGGAAATGCTGGTATTTTTTCCTAAAAAGTGATAAAATAAACAATGTAAATGGGAAAACCCATAAAAATAAATAGGAGGCCTAATACTAATGGCAATCGTTTCAGCAGAAAAATTTGTCCAAGCAGCTCGTGACAATGGTTATGCAGTTGGTGGATTTAATACAAACAACCTTGAGTGGACTCAAGCTATCTTGCGTGCAGCAGAAGCTAAAAAAGCTCCAGTTCTTATCCAAACTTCTATGGGTGCTGCTAAATATATGGGCGGTTACAAAGTATGTAAACTTCTCATCGAAAACCTTGTAGAATCAATGGGAATTACTGTACCAGTTGCTATTCACCTTGACCATGGTCATTATGAAGATGCACTTGAATGTATCAAAGTTGGTTACACTTCAGTTATGTTTGATGGTTCTCATCTTCCAGTTGAAGAAAACCTTGAAAAAGCTCGCAAAGTTGTTGAATTTGCGCATGCAAATGGCGTGTCAGTAGAAGCTGAAGTTGGTACAATCGGTGGCGAAGAAGACGGTATCATCGGTGACGGTGAATTAGCTCCAATCGAAGATGCAAAAGCAATGGTTGAAACTGGAATTGACTTCCTTGCAGCAGGTATTGGTAACATTCATGGACCATACCCAGCTAACTGGAAAGGTCTTCACCTTGACCACTTGCAAAAATTGACAGAAGCTGTCCCTGGATTCCCAATCGTACTTCACGGTGGTTCAGGTATTCCTGATGACCAAATCCAAGCAGCTATCAAATTGGGTGTTGCTAAAGTAAATGTAAACACTGAATGTCAAATTGCTTTTGCAAAAGCTACTCGTAAATTCGTTGCTGAATACGAAGCAAACGAAGCAGAATACGATAAGAAGAAACTCTTTGACCCACGTAAATTCTTGAAACCAGGTTTTGAAGCCATTACAGAAGCTGTTGAAGAACGTATTGACGTATTCGGTTCAGAAGGTAAAGCTTAATTAGGCTTACCAAATAAACAAGAAAATCTCGCCTTGTGCGGGATTTTTGTTGATTGTTAAATACATAAAAGATAAAAATTTGTTGGCAGGAATGGGAGAGAGGAATGGCTCAGATTAAAGAAATCAAGAAAGAGGAGCAGAAGTTAGCGATTGCAGCTGAGATTTTGGCTGATTTACCAGAGTGGTTTGGTATTCCAGATAGTACTCAAGCCTATATTGAGGCGGCTGGGAAACTTCGTGTCTGGGGAGCTTATGAAGGTGATGATCCGCTTGGTTTTATTAGTTTGTCCTATTCCAGTGAAGACTGTGCAGAGATTGACTGCCTAGCTATCAAGAAAGACTATCATAGACAAGGGATTGGATCAAAGTTAGTGAAGGTCTTGGAAATGGCAGCAAGACAACAGGTTGACTATTTACAAGTCAAAACAGTGGCACCGGGTCATTATCCAACCTACGATAGAACGAATGCTTTCTATCAGGCTCAAGGTTTTAAAAAATTAGAAATCTTCCCTCGGCTGTGGGATTCACATAATCCCTGCATGGTTTTAATCAAGAAAATTTCCTAAAAACTTCTTGACAAAAAAATTTGACGTGTTAGAATAAGAATGTGTTGAATGCCGATTTAGCTCAGTTGGTAGAGCAACGCACTCGTAACGCGTAGGTCGTAGGTTCAAGCCCTATAATCGGCATCATTGAAGGTCTTCATTGATTGAAGGCTTTTTGTTTATTGTTAAGCATTGTTGTGTAAAAAAAGCTAATCGCATCTGACCAGCTTATGAAAAACAAGTAGGATATCCAAATTTTACAACCACTTGCGTCTCGAAAGGAACCACTTACTGAAAATCGCTTGAATTTCACGAACCAATTGTTATAATAAAATAAAGAAAAACGAGGGAGCGTTTATGAAGATTCGAGTAGAGCTAGATTCTAATCTAGAAGAAGCAGAAATTGTCATTAAGGCACCTCGCTTTGATGAGCAGATAGAGCGCGTTCAGCATTCTCTGGAAGAAGTTGCTAAGCCGTCTATTCTTTTTTACAAAGATACGAGCGAATACTATGTTGATTTAGCGGATATTCTCTTTTTTGAGACAGAGGGAAATAAGATTTTTGCACATGCTCGAAATAATGCTTATGAAGTAAAGCTGAAATTGTATGAGCTGGAAGAATGCTTGCCACGCTATTTCTGCCGTATTTCTAAGTCAACGATTACGAATATTAAAGCAATTTATTCGTTGGAAAAGTCTTTTTCAGGGACTAGTAGCATTCGCTTTTATGATACTCATAAACAGGTGCATGTGTCTCGGCATTATTTTCAATTTTTAAAAGAAAAATTAAGTGAAATGAGGTAAATATTATGAGAAAAACATTGTTTGGAATGGGGCTTTTGGTATTGGCAGGCTGGGTACTACTACAAGGAAATTTTGGTATTCCGCTTATTGATTTCAATTTTTGGCCGATGCTTGTTGTGCTTGGCTTTGCTTACTTTGCAATTGAAAATTTTTGGAGAGGAAATTTATCTGGTGGGGTTATTTTAGCCATTATTTCCTTAATCGTTGCAAATAGTAGCTATCACTTTTTGCCAATCTCATCTGGAACGATTTTCTTAGCAGGGATTCTGGCTTCTATTGGTATTGGCTTGATTTTCAAACCAAAACGAATTTGGGGTGTTTATCGTGGTTCAAATGCTCATCGCATTATAAATGGGGATATTAATTTTGGAAGTGGTACGCGCTACATCAATTCGGAAGATTTTACCTATGAAACGCTAGATTGTACCTTTGGTAATGCCACAGTTTATTTTGACAATGCCACGATAAAAGGCGATTCCGCTACCTTTGATGTTGATGTATCTTTTGGGAATGCAACGTTATATGTGCCTAGTAATTGGCGTGTGGAGTTGGATGTAGACAATGCTTTCGGTACAGTTACCAATCCCCGTAACATCAATGCGAAAGACAAGACCCTCTATGTAAAGGGAGATGTATCTTTCGGTCGTTTGGGAATTATCTATATTTAAGACTGGCGGATTAGACTGCCTTGGCTAAATTTTGAAATATAGAGAAAATAGTCTTGCAAAATCATAGAAATTGTGATAAAATTTTACAGTATGTGGTATAAAACCCGTGAAACTAATCAGGAGGACAAGTATAAATGGCAAAAGTATGTTACTTTACAGGTCGTAAAACTGTATCAGGAAACAACCGCTCTCACGCAATGAACCAAACAAAACGTACTGTGAAACCAAATCTTCAAAAGGTGACAATCTTAGTTGATGGTAAACCTAAGAAAGTTTGGGCTTCAGCACGTGCCCTTAAATCAGGCAAAGTTGAACGCGTTTAATTTATGAAGAATCGGACCTCTGGGGTCCTTTTTCTTTTTGTACAAGAAAATAGATTTTTTACGACAAGGAACCCCAAACATTGACTGAATACTTTCTAATTATGTACTCTCTCTTTTACAGTCCGCGTAAAATATGGTAAAATAAACTATAAAATACTTTTGAGGTAGAAACTATGACTGTAAAAATCAATACAAAAGATGGTCAAATCGAACTGACAGATGATGTCATTGCGACAATTGTTGGTGGGGCAGCAACTGAAATTTTCGGTGTTGTTGGAATGGCCAGTAAAAATGCCATTAAAGATAATTTCCAAGCTTTATTAGGCAAAGAAAATTATGCGAAAGGTGTTGTAGTAAAAACAACGGAAGAAGGTAGCATTGCTGTTGATGTTTATACAGTTTTGAGCTATGGTACCAAGATTAGCGAAGTGTCTAAAAATATTCAAGAGCGTGTGAAATTCAGTCTTGAAAATCAGCTTGGAATTACTGCTGAAACAGTAAATGTCTATATCCAAAATATTAAAGTTGTAGGAGAATAATCGTGTCAAATATTACTACTAGTTTATTTCAAGAAATGGTGCAGTCTGCATCTACTCGTTTGAATAAACAGGCTGAATATGTCAATTCTTTAAATGTTTTTCCTGTGCCGGATGGTGACACAGGTACCAATATGGGAATGACCATTGAAAATGGAGCAAAGGAAGTTGCAGATAAATCTGCTTCTACTGTTGGTGAAGTGGCTGGAATTTTTGCTAAAGGTCTCTTGATGGGGGCGCGTGGGAATTCTGGTGTTATTACTTCACAGCTTTTCCGTGGTTTCTCTCAGAGTGTGAAAGAAAAGGAAGAATTAACAGGACAAGATTTAGCTCTTGCTTTTCAGTCTGGAGTTGAAGTGGCTTACAAAGCTGTGATGAAGCCTGTTGAAGGAACGATTTTAACTGTTTCTCGCGGGGCTGCGATTGGTGCTAAGAAAAAAGCAGAAGAGACAGATGATGCTGTTGAGGTCATGAAAGCAGCTCTTGATAGTGCTAAGGTGGCTCTTGCTAAAACACCAGACATGCTTCCGGTCTTAAAAGAAGTTGGTGTTGTGGACTCTGGTGGTCAAGGTCTTGTTTTCATTTATGAAGGCTTTTTGTCAGCATTGACAGGCGAATACATTGCGTCTGAAGAATTTCAAGCAACGCCTGCAACTATGACAGAAATGATCAATGCAGAACACCATAAGTCAGTAGCTAGTCATGTGGCAACAGAAGACATCAAATATGGTTATTGTACGGAAATCATGGTAGCCTTGAAAAAAGGTCCAACGTATGTTAAAGAATTTGACTATGATGAATTCCGCAACTATTTGAATGAACTGGGCGACTCACTTCTTGTCGTAAACGATGATGAAATCGTAAAAGTTCATGTTCACACGGAAGACCCAGGTTTGGTCATGCAAGAAGGTTTGAAATATGGAAGCCTTGTCAAAGTCAAAGTAGACAATATGCGTAATCAACACGAAGCGCAGGTTGAAAAAGAAGAGCGCGAAAGTAGCCAACCAATAGAAGAAAAAGAATATGCTATCATTGCAGTTGTTGCAGGAGAAGGCTTGTCAGACATCTTTAAAGCACAAGGTGTAGATTATATCATTTCTGGTGGGCAAACGATGAATCCTTCAACAGAAGATTTCATCAAGGCTGTTGAACATGTGAATGCTCGTCATATCATTATTCTGCCAAACAACAAAAATATTTTCATGGCGGCGCAATCAGCGGCGGAAGTGATTGAACAACCTGCTGCAGTGATTGAAACAAGAACGATTCCGCAAGGTTTGACTAGCTTGCTAGCTTTTGATCCAAGCAAATCCATTGAAGACAACCATGATCGTATGACTGCTGTTCTTGCTGATGTTGTCAGTGGTAGTGTGACGACAGCTGTTCGTGATACAACGATTGATGGTCTTGAAATTCATGAAAACGATAACCTTGGTATGGTGGATGGAAAAATTGTTGTTTCCAATCC
Source organism: Streptococcus atopicus (assembly GCF_049166725.1). Classification (NCBI taxonomy): domain Bacteria; kingdom Bacillati; phylum Bacillota; class Bacilli; order Lactobacillales; family Streptococcaceae; genus Streptococcus; species Streptococcus atopicus. The sequence goes on along the minus strand of NZ_JBMHFC010000012.1, from coordinate 11,160 downwards.
AGACATGTTGACGACATTGAATGAAACTTTTAGCAAAATGCTAGATGTAGATAGTGAGATTGTAACGATTTATATCGGTGAAGACGGTAGTGAAGACTTGGCTAATGAACTAGCGCAAGATATTACTGAAAAATTTGAAGATGTAGAAGTAGAAATACATAATGGCGGACAGCCAGTTTATCCATACCTTTTTAGTGTTGAATAAAACAGAAGAATTATTGCGAAGGGCGACTCGATGGAGTCGTCTTTTTTATGACATTTGTCATGTTGAGTGATGACAAAATCATCTAGTGGCGATAAAAGAGTTGAGATATAATGAAAGTAACAAGAGGAAATGTAGAGTTAGAAACCGAGTCTACAACCTGTTTTATTCTTCTTGCTGCAAGTAACTTTGTGGTAATCTAATCGTTGACCAGAAACTTTCCTGAGCCAATTGCTAGGAGTTCTGCATGGGTTGTATTTCCACCAAAGAAATAATGAGGAGAAAAAGATGAAGCTGATTGAGGTGAACCGTTTATCTAAAAAGATTCGTGGGAAAGAAATTTTGAAAGATATCTCTTTTACTATTAACGAGGGAGAATGTGTGGCGTTGATTGGTCCAAATGGAGCTGGGAAAACAACGCTCATGGATTGTTTGCTAGGCGATAAATTTCTTACAAGTGGGCAGGCTAGTGTTCGAGGATTAAAGCCAACAGATGAGCAATTAAAGCAGATTGTTGCTATTTTACCACAAGAAAATACAGTTGTGGCAGATTTGAAGGTAAAAGAACTACTGAACTTTTTTCAAAGTATTTACCCACGTAGTTTAACTAATCAAGAAGTTGATGCCCTTTTGACATTTACGGATAAGCAAAAAGATCAGCTAGCCAGCAAATTATCTGGTGGGCAAAAACGGTTGTTTTCTTTTATTTTAGCTCTTATTGGCCGACCTAAAATTCTCTTTTTAGATGAGCCGACTTCTGCTATGGATACTTCCACTCGGCAGCATTTTTGGGAAATTGTGGATGAGTTGAAGAAAAAGGGGGTGACCATTATTTACTCTTCTCACTATATTGAGGAAGTGGAACATACAGCAGATCGGATTTTGGTTTTGCATAAGGGTGAATTGATTCGTGATACGACGCCTTACGCTATGCGTAGCGAAGAACAAGAAAAATACTTTACTATTCCGCTTTCTTACCAAGCTATTTTGGAAAGGTTACCTGAAGTGACCGAAATTGAAATCAAGCAAAATGCTCTCTCCTTTGCAACTAGAAAGGCTGGTCAAGTGTGGCAAGTCTTGGTAGAGAATGGTTGTACGATTGAGGAAGTAGAAGTGCGCAACCGGACACTATTGGATAGTATTTTTGAGACAACGCAAGAGTAAAAGGAGATGTATCATGAAAAATATGAGAAGTTTAATGAAGGTTGAATTGATTTTAATGAAGCGCCAAGCGGCTTATTATCTATTGTCTATTGGATTGCCTAGTGTCTTTTATCTAATTTTCTCAGGTATGATGTCTGGGAGTGCCACCCCTACACTTATACTCCAAACCTATCTCTTTTCTATGACAGTTTTTAGTATTATGTCCAGTGCTTTCTTTAGTATTCCAAGCACCTTGCAGTCTGATAAAACTAATAATTGGCAAAAAATGCTTCAACACTCACCTGTTTCTATGATAGAATATTATATATCCAAACTTTTCAGTGCTTTACTGACTTTCCTTCTTTCCATAGTCGTTGTATTTTCTGTTGGACATTTCGTTCGTGGAGTCAATCTTCCTGCAATGGATTGGTTAATCATCGCCCTAATTATTTTATTTGGAAGTTTGGTTTTCATTGCTATAGGAGTACTAGTGAGTTTGCTTCCCAGCGCTCAGCTTATGTCTGTTGTGGGGAATATTGCCTATATGGCTTTGGCAGTCCTGGGTGGTCTTTGGTTTCCTTTGACCATGTTTCCAAAATGGCTCCAACTAATCGGTAAGTTGACTCCTAGTTATCAACTCATGCAGATTGTATCTTCTTATTTGGAACATCATGAGTTTAATGTTGTTGCAGCACTGATTGTTCTGGTTTACACAGTCGGTGTCAGCCTAGTGGTTCTTCAACTCAAAAAACGGATTGAGGTAAAATAAATTTATGTGGAAAAAACTAAAAAATATTCACTATCTGTTTCATATTGCTTTAGTTTTTATTGTCTTTCCAATAGCGGGGGTCATCAGCGGGGACTACTCGCTTTTGCTCTTGTTGTGGACAGCATTTTTTATCGGAGCTTATTACAATCTTCTACTCGATAATCATCCGTTTCATCAGTGGCTGTCTTGGTGGATAATGATTGCCTACATTTTTTATAGTTCTATTTGGCTAAATCCAAGTTTTGTTTGGTACATCTTTTATCTATCAAATCTACTAATCTATCACTTTAATGAAATTCCATTTAAATCTTGGCGCTTTTGGACCTTTTTTACCTTACAGCCAATCATTCTGTTTTCTATTTTTCTGAAAAATCCGAGTGATTTATCCTATCTGATATTTTTGATTGCGACCTTTTTATTTGCTGATTTATTGACCTTCGGATTGTATCGCATGCAGGTGGCTGAATTGCTTCAGGAGGAAAAAAGAAAGCAGAATGCTCAACTCAATCTGTTCCTAGCTGAAAATGAGCGCAATCGTATTGGACGAGACCTACATGATAGTCTAGGGCATACATTTGCTATGCTCAGTGTCAAGACAGAATTAGCACAACAGTTTCTTCAAATGAAATCCTATGAGAAAGCTGGTAAAGAATTGCAGGAAGTGCATGAAATTAGCAAGCAGTCTATGGCAGATGTGCGACGGATTATTGATAATCTAAAAACACGAACCTTGGATGAGGAGTTAGTGACTATTCAGGCTATGCTGGAAATGAGTGGGATTCAGGTACAAGTACAGCATCAACTCAATATTGCTAGTATCGCACCAAATATTCAATCAAGTTTAAGTATGGTTTTACTAGAATTAGCAACGAATATCATCAAGCATGCTCAGGCAAGCAGTTGCCAAATTCATTTGTATTCTGAAAAAAATCGGTTAATTACAGATGTTGAGGATAATGGGAAAGGTTTCAAAATTGTCACAGGAAAAGAGTTGCATTCCATTCGGGAGCGTGTGGAAGCATTGTCTGGACAAGTAGAGGTTTTAAGTTATAAACAGCCAACTATGATTCGAGTAAACTTACTAATGGAGGGATACAAATGAAATTATTAGTAGCCGAAGATCAAAGCATGCTACGGGATGCTCTGTGTCAATTGCTAGAACTGCAATCAGATGTGGAAACGGTTCATCAAGCTTCTAATGGGCAGGAGGCAATGACTCTGTTGCAATCTCAAAAGATAGACGTGGCTATTTTAGATGTGGAAATGCCTAAGCAGACAGGTTTAGATGTGTTGGAATGGGTTAAGGTGCAGCAGCTAACTGTCAAAGTTGTTATTGTCACCACATTTAAACGACCTGGTTACTTTGAGCGAGCGATTAAAGCAGATGTAGATGCTTATGTCTTAAAAGAACGCAGTATAGCCGACCTTATGAAAACGATTCATACTGTGTTAGGCGGAAAAAAAGAATATTCTCCTGAGTTGATGGAAGTCATGATGACAAGTAAAAATCCCTTGTCCAATCAAGAAATTTTGGTTTTGCAAGCGGCAGCAAGAGGTCTGTCTAGCAAAGAAATCGCTCAAAAGCTTTATCTGTCAAATGGTACCGTTCGTAATTATATGTCAAGCATTCTAACGAAATTAGCAGCGGAAAATCGATTGGAAGCGGTTCGAATTGCGCAAGAAAATGGTTGGATCTAAACTAGATATTGTGAGATATTGAAGAGAAATTTAACATAGTGATTTAACTAGTTTTTATCGCTTTTGTTTGATAAACTCTTATAAGTATGCTATAATTTTGAAAAAGAAGATAGGAGTTTCATATTATGCTATTTTTAATAGTGCCAATTATTATTGTCGTGCTGTTTCTCATTCTTTTTAGCTCGTTGTATGTCGTTCGTCAACAGTCTGTAGCGATTATAGAACGTTTTGGGAAATATCAAAAGTTAAGTAATAGTGGAATTCATTTGCGTTTGCCATTTGGTATTGATCATATCGCAGCGCGTGTGCAATTGCGCCTCTTGCAAAGTGAGATTGTGGTTGAAACGAAGACACAAGATAATGTATTTGTCATGATGAATGTTGCTACACAATACCGTGTTAATGAAAATAACGTAACAGATGCTTACTATAAATTGATTCGTCCAGAAGCTCAAATCAAATCTTATATTGAAGATGCTTTGCGCTCATCTGTTCCTAAATTGACATTGGATGAATTGTTTGAAAAAAAAGATGAAATTGCACTTGAAGTACAAAAACAGGTAGCAGAAGAAATGTCTACTTACGGTTATATCATCGTAAAAACCTTGATTACTAAAGTTGAGCCAGATGCAGAAGTCAAGCAATCAATGAATGAAATCAACGCTGCCCAACGGAAACGTGTTGCTGCGCAAGAATTAGCTGAAGCTGACAAGATTAAAATTGTGACAGCCGCGGAAGCAGAAGCTGAAAAAGATCGCCTTCATGGAGTTGGTATCGCCGAACAACGGAAAGCAATTGTAGATGGATTGGCAGATTCAATTAAGGAATTAAAAGGTGCGAATGTTGAATTGAAGGAAGAACAAATCATGTCCATTCTTTTAACCAACCAATACCTTGACACGTTGAATAATTTTGCAGACAATAAGGGAAATAATACAATTTTCCTACCAGCAAATCCTGACGGAGTGGAAAGTATTCGAACACAAATATTATCTGCACTCAAAGCTAAATAAAGAATATTCTGAATTGTTTTATTCATCAAAATAGACAGCCTTTTCCATTGACAAAACAAACAAAAACCTTTACAATATTTAGTTAGAAATAATAAAATAGGAGAAGGAAATGGCTAAATCTAACTTTGAAAAAGTAGAATCAGTTGTTAGCTGGGTTCGTGATAAAAAAATCACGGGTTATCGTATCAGTAAAGAAACGAACGCTCGTGAAATGTCTATCATTGCCCTTGCTCAAGGCCGTGCTAAAGTGAAAAATATTTCATTTGAAACCGCTCTTGGATTGATTGATTTTTACGATAAAAACCACGAAAAGTTTGAAAACTAATCGTTGTATTTTTAGCAGGCTATCAGCCTGCTTTTTTTGTTTGCAATTGTAAAATAGTATGATTTTATATGGAAATAACAAATAATTATAAAGCAGAAAGTTTATTTATTCGTTACCTATCTAATTTTTAAAAATGAATATTTTTACAGAAAAATGATAAACCGCTTTCTACAATACAATCTATTTTAAAAAATATTCTTAAAAATTAGAGTTTTATTTTTAACAAGAAAATGTTCTAATGAATGTGTATTCAAACATTCTGTTTTGTTTGAATAAAAATTAGTTTTTCAATTGACTTCTTAAAGATTTTGAAGAGAAAATAAAGACGAGACTGGGACAAAAGTCCTTAACCTCGTCAGATTTTTATGAGTTTCTTGCAAGTCTCAGTGGTGAGTGGGTTCTATGTGGTTGATAAATCAACCTTTACAGCCCTACTCAACTGTGCGGGGGTGGGACGACAAAATCAAATTTCTTCGAAATTACCGATTTTTGTCCCACTCCCGTCGGTTGTGGATTATCGTAAGTAACGTTGTAAAAATTCTTTTGTGCGTTCTTTCTTAGGGTGAGTAAAAATGTCTTCAGGCTTGCCTTCTTCAGCAATGATGCCTTTGTCCATGAAAATGACACGATTGGAGACATCACGCGCAAACTCCATCTCGTGCGTGACAACAATCATGGTTAAGCCCTCTTGAGCAAGGTCTTTCATTATTCTCAGCACTTCACCGACCATTTCAGGGTCAAGCGCTGAGGTTGGCTCGTCAAATAAAATGGCATCTGGATTCATGGATAAGGCGCGTGCAATAGCAACCCGTTGCTTTTGTCCGCCAGAGAGTTGTTTTGGTTTGGCTTGCCAGTAAGGTTGTCCCATGCCAACTTTTTCAAGATTTTCTTTGGCGATTTTTTCGGCCTCTACTCGTTCTCGCTTGAGAACAGTTGTTTGTGCGACAATGGTATTTTCAAGAACATTAAGGTTTTCAAAAAGGTTAAAGCTTTGGAACACCATACCGAGTTTTTCACGGTAATGAGTGAGGTTATAGTTTTCTTCTAGTACATTTTCACCACGATAAAGGATTTCTCCTCCACTTGGCTCTTCAAGGAGATTGATAGAGCGTAAGAAAGTAGATTTTCCACTACCAGAGCTTCCGATGATAGAAATGACTTCGCCGGAGTGGACAGTAAGGGAAATATCTTTTAAGACTTCATTTTGTCCGTAGGATTTTTTAAGATGCTTGATTTCTAAAATGGTATCACTCATGCCTTTATTCCTTTCGTTTGCATTTGATTAGCGCCCGTTGTGTAATCATCTGTGTCAAAACGCCGTTCTACATAGCGGAGAATGCGTGTTACCGTAAATGTTAGGACAAAGTAGATCACGGCAATAATCGTAAAGGTTTGGAAATATTGGTAAGTTTGGGTGGCAATAGTATTTCCTGAGAAATAAAGTTCAACAACGGAGATAACATTCAGTACGGAAGTATCTTTGATATTGATGACAAATTCATTCCCTGTAGCAGGTAGAATATTGCGTACGACTTGAGGAAGGACAACTTTGCGCATGGTTTGGTTATGTGTCATTCCCAGAGCAGTTGCGGCTTCAAATTGCCCCTTATCAACAGCGAAGATTCCTCCGCGGACAATTTCACTCATATAAGCACCCGTGTTAATGGAAACGATAAAGATAGCCGCGATTGTACGGTCAATGGAAACTCCAAATGCCTGTGCTGTTCCGTAGTAAATAACCATCGATTGAACAATCATAGGTGTTCCACGGAAAATTTCGATGTAGACATTCAAGAACCAGCCGAATAAGGTTTGTAACATCGCTAGAGCTTTATTTTTGGCTGTAGGAGCGGTGCGGTAGACGCCGATTAAGAGTCCAATGATGAGTCCTGCAATTGTGCCAGTAATGGAGATGAGAAGGGTTAAGCCAGCTCCACGCAGAAATTGTGGCCAGTTGTCTTTTAGAATCTTTGTCACTTGTCCAAAGAAAGTAGTTTTGTCTTTGCTGGCGTCAGTGTCAACAGGTTGGTTTTGAATCATCTTGTCCATTAAAGCGACTTGGTCTTTGGCGCTGATTTTAGTGATAGCAGCATTGACTTGTTCTAGACGCTTGTCGTTTTTGCGCATTCCGATTGCAATCGTAGCATCCTCTTCATTAACATCAAAACCTTTTTTGAACTGAATCATTTTAAATTTCGAGTTGGCAGATTCTGCTGTGAGGGCTTCGGGACGCTCAGAGATGTAGCCGTCTATCACTCCTGACTCAAGTGCTTGGCGCATTTGAGCGAAGTCGCCCATTGCAGTTTCTTGCTTAGCGCCTGTCAGTTGGGAAATCAAATTGTAGAGGTAGACACCTTGTTGAGAGGTGATTTTTGCTCCTTTGAAGTCCTTCAACGTTTTTGCATTAGCATAAGCCCCGTCTTTGTTGACCAGTACCACAGGCTCACTGGTATAATAACTATTGGAAAATGCGATTTCCTTTTTCCGCTCGGCAGTCGGACTCATTCCAGCGACAATCATATCTAATTTACCTGATGTCAATGCAGGAATCAATCCATTCCAAGAAGTTTTGACCACTAACGGTTTTTTGCCCAATGCTTTTGCGACTTGTTTGGCGATTTGGACGTCATAACCATTGGCATATTGGTTGGTGCCTTCGATTTTGACGGCACCATTTTTATCATCATCTTGCGTCCAGTTGAACGGTGCATAAGCCGCTTCCATTCCGATTCGCAAGTATTCATCGGCTTGAGCTCTATTTGCAAATCCGAAACTAAGCAGCAGAAGTGCAAATAGAGATAAGAATAATTTCTTCATATTTTCTCCTCATCTAAAAATAGCTTCCTTTCATTGTACCGAAAAATGACATGTTTTTCAATATTGGGGAAACCCTTACTTGAAAAATGGTATAATAAAGACAATCAATATAAGGAGATTACTAGATGAAAAAGTTTTTTTGGAGCATCATAATTTTTTTCTCATGTTTGCTCTTCAGTCAACGAGTCTTGGCGGTGAGTTATGATATCGAATCCTACAAAGGGAATTTGCAGCTTCATTCTGATAATACAGCGACTTTTATTGAAATAGTCACTTACCATTTCTCCAGTAACTATAATGGACAAATCATTACTTTGGGGACATCAGGTAACATGCCTCTAGGATTTGATGTAGAAGGAAAACCAAGTTTTCTGGCTTTGAGAAATGGACAGCCTAAGAATGATATTACTGCTGTTCAAGATTACATTGCAGGTGGCTATAAATATAAAATTTATAATGCTGGAAGCAAAGGAGATCGTGTGACTATTGCGGTTACATGGAAACTGAAAAATATGCTGTTTGTCCACAATGACATCGTGGAGTTGCACTGGATTCCGATTAGTAACTGGGATAAGAAGTTAAACAATGTGGAGTTTCGGGTTTCAGTCCCGAAAAGTTCTCAGCAGACAGAATTGTATGCTCATACAGGTTATTTTATGAAGCCAGCTCAGGTGACGCATTCTGGGAACACTTACTTTATTCATGCGGGCAATATTTGTAAAGGAAAAAAACTAGAATTTCATGCATATTGGGATCGATCGCTAGTAACTGTTCCTGAAAATAGTTTAGCTGTTACAAAACGCAATCAGTTGCAAGAGTTTCGTCAAGTTGAAAAGGAAGTTGCTACCAGTACAAAAAAATATCAGAGATTAGTAGACTGGGACTTGCCACTTGCTTTTGTGCTAGTTGGTCTGATTAGTCTAACTTTTTATGGCCTCTTTCAGTTCGCTATAAAACCCCGTGTAACGTTTCCTAAGCATGCTCGTTTGTATGAAATACCGCAAGATTTACCACCAATGGTCATTGCTTCAAATGTTTATTCAGTAGATTTGACAGAATTGGATCCGACTGAGCGACAAGCTACATCTCTGAAATTTGAAAATCTTGTCCAAGCTACTTTATTAGATTTGATTGATCGAGGCAATCTTGTTTTTACAGATGATATGAAACAACCAAAATTACAAAGAGTGACAGATAAGGGTTTAGCTGATTTTGAAAAAGAATTTTTAAAAATGGCTATGGGAAACAATAAGCAGTTGCTTGTGAAAAATTTGTTTTCAGATTTTAAAATTGACGATAAGATATATAATAGTGGCGAGAAAGCTGTTCGTAGTGCGGGCAATAGAGTGAGAAAACTATTAAAATGCTATTTAAAACTTATTACAGAAAATATACATGAAATTATTGAGCGTGAGCAATTGCCAAATAATTATCGCCCTGTTGCTAAAAAGGAGCTCTTGTGTTTATATCTTTCAATGCTCCTTATGAATCTTATTGTATTTGCTTCTCTTGGCATCTTAGCTTGGATTTTCTTGGAGTATGGACTCGTATTTTATCAATTTGTAGTTAGCTTCTTCATTGCTGGAGGAATGCTGTATTACCTTTTGAGAAAATGCAAAATGGTGAAGCGTGATGGCGTCTTAAATGAAGAAGGGGCAGAAAACTATTATTACTGGAAGAGTTTTGCTAATATGCTGCATGAGATTGCTCATTTAAAGGATACAGAAGTAGAGGGAGTGATTTTGTGGAACAGATTATTGGTTTATGCTGCTATGTTTAATTGTGCAGATAAGGTGACTAAGACGATGAAACTACGCAAAATCACAATTGATAATCCATCAATGAATGCTTTTGTTTATCAGGATATGGTGTATGATTTCCATGCGAGCTCACATGCTTTTGTTAGTTATGGATCAGAAGCCAATTCAGCTAGTAGCTTCACTGTTTCATCAGGTGGTAGCAGCGGAGGCGGCTTCACTGGTGGGGGTGGTGGAGGTGGAGGCGGTGCTTTTTAAAAAGTGTCTCTATTCTCTCACTTGAAATTATGCTATAATGAAACAAATCAACCTTAGGAGAAGAAAATGTTTATCATTGAAATTTTAAAATCCATCATCTTTGGGATTGTGGAAGGAATTACAGAGTGGTTGCCTATTTCTAGCACAGGTCACTTGATTTTGATACAGGAGTTTATCAAGTATAAAAATCAGAATGCTGCCTTTATGGAAATGTTCAATGTCGTTATCCAATTAGGAGCGATTTTGGCGGTTGTGGTGATTTATTTTGATAAATTAAATCCGTTTAAACCGGGTAAGACAGCGCGTGAAGTGCAGAAAACATGGCAATTGTGGGCAAAAGTAGTGATTGCAGCTGCGCCGGCTGCCATTATTGGCTTACCTTTGGATGATTGGTTTGATGCTCATTTTTATAACTTCATTTCTGTTGCTTGTATGTTAATAATTTATGGTGTTGCCTTTATTTTGTTAGAAAAACGCAATAAAAACGTAGAACCGACAATTACCAGCTTAGATCGATTGCCTTATAAAACTGCTCTCTACATTGGGTTATTTCAAGTATTGTCACTCTTTCCTGGTACCAGTCGCTCTGGAGCAACGATTGTAGGAGGGCTTTTAAATGGGACCAGTCGTTCTGTGGTGACAGAGTTCACTTTCTTTTTGGGAATTCCTGTCATGTTTGGTGCCAGTGGTTGGAAGATTTTGAAATTTATTATCAAAGGAAACACACTTGGATTTGGTCAGTTTTTCTTGTTGCTTGTGGCAATGGGCGTTGCATTTGGGGTCAGTCTCTATGTCATTCGCTTCTTGACAGACTATGTGAAAAAGCACGACTTCACAATCTTTGGGAAATACCGTATTGGACTTGGTGTCTTGCTTATCATTTACGGCATTTTTAAAGCCATTTTTTAAGCATACAAAAACTCAGCAGATATTGTTGAGTTTTTTATTGGATAAATTGCAAGAATAAGTGCAACATTTACTCGTACTCATCCACTAGAGCTTCACAAGCAGTTCTGTAACCTAAACATTTTCGTGGTCGGTGATTGATATCATATAAAGCCTTGTTCAAATCCTCATCAGAGATAGTGGCTAAATCTGTTTTCTTTGGGAAATATTCTCTTAGTAAGCCATTTGCGTTTTCATTGCTTCCTCTCTGCCAGGATGAATAGGCATCCGCA
>NZ_JBMHFC010000011.1:0-81526 GCF_049166725.1 Streptococcus atopicus | reverse complement strand
TCGGTCAGTTATGGTAAGATGGTAGTAGCTCATAGTTTTTCCTCGGGTTCTGTTTGTGTGGTTACTTACAGTTTACACCAATGAAACGCTATGAGTTTTTTTGTTGCACTATATTTTACAATTTATCTATTATAAAAAGAAAAAGTTCCTTTGCCAATAGCATCTTGCCTAACAATCCAGTTATTCTCCATAACAAACAGATTTTCAAAAGTTATCCACATGATGTTGACAAGTTTGTCAAGGAACTTGACAGCTCTTTTTATTTCCTGAAATGAAAATCAACTTTTTTAAGATTTTTTGTGATAAAATAAAATCAATTGCGAATAGTAAGGTAGGAGGTTTTATGAAAGCAGAAATTATTGCTGTGGGTACTGAAATTCTGACAGGTCAAATTGTCAATACAAACACCCAATTTTTATCTGAAAAATTAGCGAGTCTGGGAGTAGATGTGTATTTCCAAACAGCGGTCGGAGATAATGAAGCTCGTCTGTTATCCATTTTAGAAATCGCTCGAAATCGTAGTAATTTGATCATCTTAACTGGAGGATTAGGTCCAACAGAAGATGACTTGACTAAGCAGACTTTGTCAAAATTCTTAAATCGTAGGTTGGTATTTGACCGAATGGCTACGGAGAAATTGGATCGCTTCTTCGCAAGTCGACCGGACTATGTGCGAACACCCAATAATGAGCGACAAGCTCAGATAGTGGAAGGCTCGACCTCTCTCCAAAACGAAACCGGACTTGCAGTGGGGGGCGTGATTGAAGTCAGTGGGGTGACTTATGTCGTTCTGCCTGGACCGCCTAGTGAATTAAAACCTATGGTAAATAATGAGCTGGTTCCGCTCTTAGCAACTGGTCAAAAATTGTATTCAAGAGTTTTGCGTTTCTTTGGTATTGGTGAAAGTCAATTAGTAACCCTTTTAGGGGATTTAATTGATACTCAAACGGATCCGACCATTGCTCCTTATGCTAAGACGGGAGAAGTAACTTTGCGATTGTCCACCAAGGCTACTAGTCAAAAGGAAGCGGATGTTAAGTTTACTCGTTTAGAAAAGAAAATTTTAGCAGTACAAACTTTTGAGAAACAACATTTAGCTGATCTTTTCTATGCTTATGGAGATGATAATTCTCTGGGACAAACAGCTTTTGAACTGTTGAGAAGAGCAGGAAAGACTGTCACAGCAGCTGAAAGTTTGACTGCAGGACTCTTTCAAGCAACTTTGGCAAACTTTGCTGGAGCCTCCAATGTCTTTAGTGGTGGCTTTGTTACCTACAGTATGGAGGAAAAGAGCCGAATGTTGGGCATTTCATTGGCAGGCTTGGAAAAGCATGGGGTAGTTTCAGCTTTTACAGCTGAGAAAATGGCTGAGCAGGCAAGAAAATTGACCGCTAGTGACTATGCGGTGAGCTTGACAGGTGTGGCAGGTCCAGACAGCTTAGAAGGACATCCAGCAGGGACAGTTTATATCGGCCTAGCAACCACAGAAGACGTTCAGTCTATTAAGGTTAATATTGCCGGTCGCAGTCGGACAGATGTACGTAAAATAGCCGTTCTGCATGCTTTCAATCTGCTGCGAAAAACTTTATTAAAAAACGAAAATATGCTATAATGATTAGATAGGCAAAAAAATAATTTATCACTATACAGGAGAAATAAATGGCAAAAAAACAAAAAAAATTAGAAGAAATTTCAAAGAAATTTGGCGAGGAACGTCAAAAAGCGCTAGATACTGCACTTAAAAATATTGAAAAAGATTTTGGTAAAGGAGCGATTATGCGCCTAGGTGAGCGCGCTGAACAAAAAGTTCAAGTCATGAGTTCAGGTAGCTTGGCGCTAGATATCGCTCTTGGTGCAGGAGGGTATCCAAAGGGGCGGATTATTGAAATCTATGGACCAGAGTCTTCTGGTAAGACGACCGTAGCTCTTCATGCAGTAGCGCAAACTCAAAAAGAAGGCGGTATTGCAGCTTTTATTGATGCAGAACACGCTCTTGACCCGGCTTATGCACAAGCCCTTGGAGTTAATATTGATGAACTCTTACTTTCTCAGCCAGACTCTGGTGAGCAAGGTCTTGAGATTGCTGGGAAATTGATTGACTCTGGTGCGGTAGATTTGGTAGTTATTGACTCCGTGGCAGCCCTCGTACCACGTGCTGAGATTGATGGAGACATTGGAGATAGTCACGTTGGTTTGCAAGCGCGGATGATGAGTCAAGCTATGCGTAAATTGTCTGCTTCTATTAACAAAACGAAGACAATTGCGATTTTCATCAACCAATTGCGTGAAAAAGTTGGTATTATGTTTGGAAATCCAGAAACAACACCTGGTGGTCGTGCCTTGAAATTCTATGCGTCTGTCCGTTTGGATGTTCGCGGAAATACCCAAATCAAGGGAACTGGTGATGAAAAAGATACCAATGTTGGTAAGGAAACTAAGATTAAGGTTGTGAAGAATAAGGTTGCTCCGCCATTCAAGGAAGCTTTCGTAGAAATCATGTATGGCGAAGGAATTTCTAAAACAGGCGAGTTGATTAAAATTGCGACAGACCTTGATATTATCAAAAAAGCGGGTGCTTGGTATTCTTATAATGATGAAAAGATTGGTCAAGGGTCTGAAAATGCTAAGAAATACTTGGCGGATCATCCAGAAATTTTTGATGAAATTGATCATAAAGTTCGAGTGCATTACGGTTTGATTGAGGATGATGCCGAAGATGAAAAAAATGCAGAAGCAACCAAATCAGCAAACAAGGTGGAGGAAGTAACGCTAGACTTGGATAACGCGATTGAGATTGAGGAATAATTTTTTGAAAATAGGTCGCAAGACGGAGGGATTTTGTGGTATAATATAGTATGATAATAGTACCGTGTGGCGAAAGGAGTACTTACATGATTACAATTTATACTGTCTCAAGTTGCACTAGTTGTAAAAAAGCAAAAACATGGCTCAATGCTCACCAGTTAACTTATAAAGAACAAAATCTTGGTAAAGAAGGAATTACAAAAGAAGAGTTATTAGATATTCTAACAAAAACTGAAAATGGGGTTGCAAGCATTGTTTCTTCAAAAAATCGTTATGCAAAAGGCTTAGGTGTAGATATTGAAGAATTAAGTGTGAATGAAGTGATTGACTTGATTATGGAAACTCCACGCATCTTGAAAAGTCCTATTTTAGTAGATGACAAGCGCCTACAAGTGGGATACAAAGAAGATGATATTCGTGCATTCTTGCCTCGTTCAGTTCGTAACGTTGAAAATACAGAAGCACGCTTACGTGCAGCCTTGTAAAGAGTGGAATTTCCGCTCTTTTTATTTTACAGTTTGTTATGTTTGGAAATGTGGTAAAATAAAAAACGAGGAGGAGTTTAATTATGAAAAGAAGCTTGATTCTATTAACCATTATTCTTACTATCTTAGCTGGATGTAGTCAAAAGAAGGAAACAAAATCAAAAACAAGCAAGCAATCAATTGATAATATGTTGCCGGTTATTGCAAGTGCTGAAAAAGAAACCGTTGTGACAAAAAACTTATCATTCCCTAAAACAGCTGAAGGGGTTCAACAAACACAAACAATTACTTACAAAGGCGATCAATTTTTAAGTTTAACGATTGAGCAAATCATGCCGATGAAAGAAGAAATGAAAAAAGTAGTTGCGGAAGTTGGAGTTGCTGAGGCGCAAAAATTATTGGAGAAATCTTTGTCTGAAGATGAAAAATTTACACAAGCAAAAAGTTTGGAAGGTTTTTCGACCTCTTTGGAAATTATAAATGAGCAAGAATTGAAGCGAATTCATACTTTTGATTTTCAAGTTTTGGATGTTAATAAAGCCGCAAATACTGAGTATTTAAAGAATATGAAATTAAAAGAATTTTTAAAAATGAAACCAAAAGAATATGTTGAAGATCAGATTGCCAGTGGTGCAACGGAAGTCAATCAATAACTTGTTAAACACGAATTGATTTTTTAGACGGCTATTTTTGACAACGCTTACAAAAGATGGTATACTATTCTTATAAAGCTCTAAAATACAAGGAGGATATTTTTATGAGAAAATCGGTTGTTTTGTTAGGAGCAAGTTTGTTGCTACTCACAGCTTGTGGTCAAAAATCCGGTCAGAATCAGTCAGGGAATAGTAAGACTGGTTCGAGTGTTGTGAAAAAGGATTCTGTTGTGACCAAGTCTTTTCAACAAAAACAGACTGTCCAAGGGATTGAACAAACACTTACGCAAACTATTTCTTATGAAGGAAAAACCTTTAAGAAGTTTGTGATAAATCTTGAACAAATACTTCCTGAAAATATGAAGAGTGCATTAGCGGGTCAAGATTTAGAAAGCACTAAGCCGTACTTGATTTCTGCTTTTGAAAAGGCTGCAGGATTGGATAAATTTAAGTCTTTGGGCGGTGTTGATATTAAAACAGACGTTACAAAAGACTATATTATTAAAGTTACGATCAATATTGATATGAGCAAAATCAACCTTGATGAAGCATCAAAACTGGATACATATGGCTCTATGTTTTCAACTATCAAAAATTTAACACCCAAACAATATATTGAATCTGTCAAAGCAGCTGGTGCTAAAGAAGTTGCAAATCCATGATTTTATAGGTGTATATGAAACAAAAAAAGCTGAATTTATTCAGCTTTTTTCAACCCCTTTCATTTGTGAAAAGCCTTGAAATGTGCTATAATATAGGTATTCTAGTGAAAGAAGGTGTAATTGTGGGATTTACAGATGAGACAGTACGTTTTAATCTTGATGATTCAAACAAAAAAGAGATTAGTGAAACATTGAAAGATGTCTATGTGTCGCTGAATGAAAAGGGCTATAACCCAATCAACCAAATCGTAGGATACGTGCTTAGTGGTGATCCTGCGTATGTACCTCGCTATAATAATGCACGAAATCAAATTCGTAAATATGAACGTGATGAGATTGTAGAAGAATTAGTTCGTTATTATTTGAAAGGGCAAGGCATTGATCTCTAATGAGAATTATGGGGTTAGATGTTGGTTCAAAAACGGTTGGTGTCGCGGTTAGTGATCCACTTGGTTTTACAGCTCAAGGACTTGAAATTATTCCTATTGATGAAGAAAAAGGGGAATTTGGTTTTGATCGTTTGAATGGGCTTGTCCAAGAATATAAGGTTGACAAGTTCGTTGTAGGACTCCCAAAAAATATGAACAATACAAGTGGTCCGCGTGTCGAAGCAAGTCAGGCTTATGGGACTAAGATTGAGCAGCTATTTCATTTGCCAGTTGAATACCAAGATGAGCGCCTAACAACAGTAGCTGCGGAGAGAATGTTGATTGAGCAGGCAGATGTGAGCAGAAAGAAGCGGAAAAAAGTGATTGATAAGCTCGCAGCGCAGCTCATTTTACAAAATTATTTAGATCGAAATTTTTAATAAATAAAGGAGAAAACATGGCACACGATCATAACCATGACCATGAACACGAAGAACGTGAACTAATTACTTTAGTGGATGAGCAAGGAAACGAAACTTTGTTTGAAATTCTCTTGACCATTGATGGAAAAGAAGAATTTGGGAAAAACTACGTTCTATTGATTCCAGCTAGCGCAGAAGAAGATGAAAATGGTGAGGTAGAAATTCAAGCCTACTCGTTTACTGAAAATGAGGACGGAACAGAAGGCGATCTGCAACCAATCCCAGAAGATTCAGATGCTGAATGGGACATGATTGAAGAAGTTTTCAATAGCTTTATGGAAGAATAAAAATTGCGTACACTAGCTTTTCGTATTACAAACAATGAAGAGATTGAAAGGCTGTGTGAATCGTTATTTTATGGTATACGAATGAGTGGTTGGTTTAATTCCTATGTGGGGCAAGAGTGCTAACTATTCAAGTGAGTTGTGGGGTGTGACATGAACCAAAATCTGGTTCTGTTTCACTCCCTTTTTGCTGGGAGAAGAATATGAATGAAATTGAAATGTGGTTGGAAAGTCGCATTGGACTAAACTTTCGCTCTGGTTTAGAGCGAATGAGACAGGCTATAAGTCTTTTGGATCATCCGGAAGAAAATTATCCCATTATTCATGTGACAGGAACGAACGGGAAAGGCTCAACGATTGCGTTTATGAGTCAGCTATTCGTGCAGCACGAAAAGAAAGTGGGAACTTTTACGTCACCTCACATGGCAAGTGTTCACGATCGGATTTGTATCAACCATGAACCCATTTCTGATGAAGATTTCGTTCGACTGGGACGCCAAGTTCGGAAAATGGAAAGACAGCTTCGACAAACACATGCCCCACTTTCTTATTTTGAAATTTTAACACTCATAGCTTTATTGTATTTCGAAGAAGAGCAGGTAGATGTGGCTTTAATTGAGGTGGGAATTGGTGGACTTTTAGATGCAACAAATGTAGTGATAGGAGATGTTGCGGTTGTAACGTCTGTAGGATTGGATCATCAAGAAACATTAGGAGACTCCATAGTAGCAATTGCGGAGCAGAAAGCAGGAATTTTCAAGAAAAAGGAACGAGCTGTTATCGGGCCGCTGGCTGAAGAAGCCAGAAGGGTCTGCGAATTGCGCGCAGATGAGTTGGGAGTTGTTTTGTATGAATACGGTAGGGATTTTTCATTTTCAAAAGGACAATTTTCTAATCAAGATAAAATGATAGTTGGTTTACAGCTGGGGCTCAAAGGTACTTATCAGGAAGAAAATGCAGCTGTTGCTTTGCAAAGTTTTCTTTTATTTATGAAACAGCAAAATTGGCAACCACAAGTAAAATGGATACGCAAGGCTTTGCAAGAGACCCATTGGGAAGGGAGACTGGAATATTTTGAGAGAGGAATTTATTTGGACGGGGCTCACAATTTACCCGCTTTGTCACGTTTGGTGGAGTTTATTCGCCAGCAAGGACAAAAAGAAATCTTTCTCTTATTCGGTGCTTTGAAACGCAAAAATTATCAGGGGATGCTGTCTTATCTTCAGCAGGAATTGCCTCATGTGCAGTTGTTTGTAACGACTTTTGAGGATGACGGTGCAGCAAATGAACAGGACTTTACAAATGGTCTCTACATTGCCTCTTATCAGGACTTTATCGAACAATTTATTAAAAGCGCTAATGACAATCAGCTCCTTTTTGTAACAGGTTCTCTTTATTTTATTGCGGAAGTTCGTGCTTTTCTTTTGGAGAAAGAAATTGACTGATTAGAATGGTGAATGGTATAATAGAAATGCAGGTAAAGGAGGGGAAAATGGCACATTTAAAGAAATTCAGTTACGTCACATTTTTTCTGATAGGACTTATCATTTTGGCGTCGTGCGTCAAGTCTAACCAAACTTCACCGTCTTCTCAATCTGTCTCAAGCAGCCAATCGACTACAGTCTCAAGTGAGAGTAGTGATTCGCCAACTATTGCAGAAAATTCGTCAGAAAAATTAGACGGTACTTATAAAGGTATGGACGAAGAAGATGAGATTACTTTGGTTATCAAAGGAAATAGTGGTACGTGGACAGAAAAAGAGCCAAACGGTAAAGAGAAAGTAAAACAGGTGAGCATTGATCCGACAAATCAGCGAATGACGATTGGTGATGACATTGAGCGTTATATGATTGATGGCAAACAGTTAACGATTGAGGATATTGAGCAAGAAAATGGAGAAAATGATGCAGTTGTTTTAACGAAGCAATAGCCTTTCTGGGACTGGAGCAAATTTTAGCCACTCTCCAGATTGTTGAAGCATGCGGAAGTGAAAAGGGAACAGGCAATATGTCAGTTAGCACTTAGAATAAGGGAGTGAGGAAAAGTTGATGGTTACGAACCACAACTTTTCTTTTACTCTTTTTTGCTCTAATGAAAAAATACTTTGAATATCGAAGAATGAGTGATTCTGGCTTGATTTATTAGGAAATCCCCGTTATACTAGTACTAAGTAAAAACAGGGAGAGAAAATGAATCTTAGGAAATTTCAGCTATTGATGTCAAAATATGGTTTCAGTATTATTATCATGTTACTAGAACTTGCGCTCATTTTTTGGTTTTTCTTTTGGCTTGGTCGCTGGACACCTACTTTATGGATTGTCTTTGTGATTTTATTCAGCTTGGCAACGATTTTAGCGATTGTCAATCGTTCAATGACACCGGAAAGTAAAGTAACTTGGCTCTTGGTAGCGTTTGTTCCAGTCATTGGCCCCTTGCTTTATTTGATGTTTGGCGAGCGCCGATTATCCAGAAGTGAACTGAAACAGCTAAAAAATATGGATCAGATGAAATTTCGTGAGGACAATAGCTATGAGTTGCGGTTAGACTTGAAAAAAACAGATAAATCAGCTTACGGGATTATCAAGTCGCTTCTCAGCATGGATCATAATGCGGATGTTTACGACGGCACGGAATCGCAATTTTTCCCTTTGGGAGAAGAGATGTTCCAGAAAATGCTGGAAGATTTATGCAAAGCAGAAAAATTTATTTTTTTGGAATATTACATTGTGGAAGAAGGTATCATGTGGAATAGTATTTTGGATATTCTGCGTGAAAAGGCAGCCCAAGGTGTGGAAGTGAAAATGCTCTATGATGACATTGGCTGTATGGCAACTCTTCCGGGAGATTATACCAGCCGATTGCAGGCTATGGGGATTGACGCTCATAAGTTTAACAAAGTGATTCCGCGGATGACGGTGGCTTATAATAATCGAGATCATCGTAAAATTCTCGTCGTTGACGGGCAGATTGGCTATACTGGTGGCATCAATCTGGCAGATGAATATATCAATCACATCGAGCGATTTGGTCACTGGAAAGACGGTGGGATTCGTCTGAACGGGCGCGCTGTAAAAGCCTTGACACGGCTGTTTCTGATGAACTGGTATATCAACCGTGGGAAAATCAGTGATTTCGATCGCTATCATTTGGATAACAAAGCTGTAGATGCGCCAGGGCTCTATATTCCGTACGGAAGTGGACCGAAGCCCATGTACAAAGCTCAAGTGGGTAAAAATGTCTATCAAAATATAATCAGTCAGGCGACAGATTATGTGTATATTGCCACGCCGTATTTAATCATTGATTATGATTTGACGGAAGACATCAAAAATGCTGCTATGCGGGGGGTAGATGTCCGCATTGTGACACCTTATATTCCAGATAAAAAAATCATTCAGCTCATTACGCGAGGAGCTTATCCAGATTTAATGGCGGCTGGGGTTCGGATTTACGAATATACACCGGGCTTTATTCACAGTAAGCATGTAGTGGCTGATGATGACTTTGGTGTTGTCGGAACAATCAATTTTGATTACCGCAGCTTAGTTCATCACTATGAAAATGCTGTTTTGATGTATAAAACGCCTTCTATGTTTGACTTGAAGCGAGATTTTGAGGAGTTGTTTGAAACCTCACAAGAAATACATGAAGATACCATTAAAAATACCTGGTATCAACGCTTGATTAAAGAAATTGTCGAATTATTTGCACCGATGCTATAAAATTCTTCTTGCAATGAGAGGAATTTTTTCTTTTTTACGAATAATCTAGTAAAAGGAGGCAGAATGGTTATAGGTTTATCACGTGAAGAAAAGGAATTTTTGAAAGAGTATGTGGCTGTAAGTTATCATCGTTTTCGAGAATTGGAATACTATACTTTACTTTTGCAAAAGATGCAGAACTTGTCAGAATCAAGCTGACAGATAAGGAAGATTTTGATATACTAGATAAGACTGATATCAAGGAGAATCTTTATGTATGATACAACGCCTGAACAAGAGATGAAAGAGACAGTAGCAGAGACGCTTCACGAAGAGAACGAGAAAAAATCGATTTTTATAGAGCCAACGTCGACTCCTTTTGTCGTTTTATTTTTGTGGAGCTTATTATTGAGCGTTTTGAGTGTCGCTAATCCATTGCTAACTAATCTTGCCACAAACCTGCAATCTCAAAATTTATATGCAGGTTGGGCAATGGCGCAAGGGCAGGTTATTTATGGAAATATCTATGGAACAAGTGGTCTACTTTATTATCTAGCTAATTGGGCGGGGGGTCTCTTCATTGGCAATATTTTCTTTGCGGTGATGCAATGCTTGGCTTTGTTTGTTGCAGGAATTTATCTGTTTAAAATCGTATATCAATTAACGGCTGTAAAAAACACTTCTATCAAAATCCTTTCTTTATTCTATTGTTTGACGCTCGCTTTAGGCTGGGGCGGCTTATACTCTAGTATTTTTGCTTTTCCTTTTGTATTTGGTGCGCTATACTTTCTGATGCGCTACGTGGCAGGAGAAGCCAGTGACAGAGGCTTTATTGGTTTTGGTGCTCTTGGTGCGCTGATGTTTATGACGGATCCAATGACAAGTCTTGTGTTTTATCTGATGGCTTTCATTGCTTTGTTAGTCTATAATATTGGGGCAAAGAAAAAAGCACGTGGTCTTTATCAATTTTTAGCTACACTTGTAGGCTTTTCGCTTGTGTTTTATCCTTTGGGATATTATACAGTTTTAAATGGTAGTTTTGGTCTCGCCATTAGTCAGATTCTTTATCCGTTGGAAAGTCTGCATTTTTCAGGGCAGCACTTGTTGTATAATGGTTTGCTTTATGGTGGACTCATTATTGGGCTTGGCGTAGTTGTGACTTGGGTGAGAAGTTTTTCATTGCCAGCGAATTCTTTGGAGCGATTTCTACAACTCTTTAGTTTTTTAGCCTCTCTCTTTCTTGTTATGTTTGTTTTCTTTTTGCCAGATTGGGGAGCTTATCAACTGTTGCCGATTTTGCCATTTTTTATGGTTCTAGTCAGTATGTGGCTTGGGAAACAGTCGTTCAATAGAGGTGGAAGGCACAGTAGAGTTCAAAAATCTTCGTCTGTTTTCGGAACTTATATTACAAAGAATGCTTTTTTACCGCTTCTAGCCATGATTTATTTAATTGGTTTTCCGTTTGTCAATCAGTATGTTTTATCGACAGGCGAAACAAGTGAGCGTATTTCTGCGGCAAATTATATCAAGAGTAAATCAAAGACTACTGATAAAATCTATGCTTGGGACACAACAGCAGCTCTTTACCAAGCGAGTGGGCGCCTATCTGCTGTACCGATTTTAACGCCTAGCTTATATCAAGGAACAGATGAAAATCAAATGTCCCTAGTGAATAGATTGAAAGAAACGACACCAACTTATATTTTAGTCAACAATCAAGTGTCTCTTCTGCAAGATATCAAAAAACAATTAAAAGAAAATTATCAGCAGACAGACCTAAAACTCAATCATTTCAAGCTCTATAAGTTGAAATAACAAATCAATATCTTGTGTTTGAAACAAAAAATAAAGTTTTTCACCACAAGATATTGATTTTTTTTGTTGGAGTGATATAATATGTCTTATACGAATGGAGGAGCTCATGATTGCATTAAAAGAAGACACAGTACAAGGATTTGCTGATATTTATGTAGAAAAACGTGACGGTCGTCGTGTGGCTTTTGACGCAGATAAGATTTACAAAGCGCTTGTTAAAGCCAGTCAAGAAGTAACGACGATGACTCCGTTGTTAGAAGCAAAACTTGAAGGCATTACCAATAAAATCGTAGCAGAAGTAATTGCACGTTTTCCTGCGGGTGTTAAAATTTATGAAATTCAGAATATCGTTGAGCATGAATTACTGAATGCCAATGAATATGCCATTGCAGAAAGCTATATTACTTACCGCACTCAACGTGATTTTGCGCGCTCAAAAGCAACAGATATCAACTTCACAATTGGCAAATTGCTCAACAAAGATCAAGCAGTTGTCAATGAAAATGCAAACAAAGATAGCGACGTTTTCAATACTCAACGAGATTTGACAGCGGGGATTGTTGGAAAATCAATCGGTTTGCAAATGTTACCGCCACATGTGGCAAATGCGCACCAAAAAGGAGACATTCACTATCACGATTTGGACTACAGTCCATATACGCCAATGACAAATTGCTGTTTGATTGATTTCAAAGGCATGTTGGGAAATGGTTTCAAGATTGGAAATGCAGAGGTAGAAAGTCCGAAGTCAATTCAAACTGCGACTGCGCAAATTTCTCAAATCATTGCAAACGTAGCTTCTAGCCAATATGGTGGCTGCTCTGCTGATCGAATTGATGAAGTTTTGGCGCCTTACGCTGAAAAAAATTATGAAAAACATTTGAAGGATGCGCGTGAATGGGTGCTTCCTGAAAAGCAAGAAGAGTTTGCCTGGACAAAGACTAAAAAAGACATTTATGATGCCATGCAATCTTTGGAGTATGAAATCAATACCTTGTTTACATCAAATGGACAAACGCCGTTTACTTCACTTGGTTTTGGACTTGGAACCAATCGTTTTGAGCGTGAAATTCAAAAAGCTATTCTTCAAATCCGCATCAAAGGTCTTGGCTCTGAGCACCGTACAGCTATCTTCCCTAAATTGATTTTCACGTTGAAGCGTGGATTGAATTTAGAACCTGGTAGTCCAAACTACGACATTAAGCGGTTGGCCTTGGAATGCGCTACGAAACGGATGTACCCAGATGTCTTGTCTTACGACAAGATTGTGGAATTAACAGGTTCTTTCAAAGTTCCAATGGGTTGTCGTTCTTTCTTACAAGGTTGGAAAGATGAAAATGGTCAAGAAGTCAATTCTGGTCGTATGAATCTTGGGGTTGTAACTGTCAACCTTCCAAGAATTGCCCTCGAATCTGAAGGTAATATGGATAAATTCTGGGAAATCTTCAATGAACGGATGAACATCGCTGAAGATGCCCTTGTCTATCGTGTGGAACGTACAAAAGAAGCAACACCAGCCAATGCTCCTATTCTTTATCAATACGGTGCTTTTGGAAAACGTCTTGGCAAATATGATAAGGTGGATCAACTCTTTAAACATCGTAGAGCTACGGTTTCTCTCGGCTATATTGGCCTGTATGAAGTAGCGACTGTCTTTTATGGTGGTGAGTGGGAACATAATCCAGAAGCCAAGAAATTTACAGTAGACATTGTTCGTGAAATGAAACGCCGTGTCGAAGAGTGGTCTGACCAATATGATTATCACTTCTCTGTTTATTCCACACCGTCTGAAAGTCTGACCGACCGTTTCTGTCGTCTGGATACAGAAAAATTTGGTCTTGTGAAAGATATTACAGATAAGGAATACTACACCAATAGTTTCCACTATGATGTCCGTAAGAATCCAACACCATTTGAAAAGTTAGACTTTGAAAAAGATTACCCAGCAGCGGGTGCGTCGGGAGGCTTTATCCACTATTGTGAATACCCTGTTTTGCAACAGAATCCAAAGGCGCTTGAAGCTGTTTGGGACTACGCTTATGACCGTGTGGGCTATCTAGGAACCAATACGCCGATTGACCATTGCTACAAATGCGATTTTGAAGGAGATTTCACACCAACAGAGCGCGGATTTACTTGTCCAAACTGTGGCAATAGCGATCCTAAGACAGTTGATGTTGTCAAGCGGACTTGTGGTTATCTTGGCAATCCTCAAGCTCGTCCAATGGTGAATGGTCGCCACAAGGAAATTTCAGCTCGTGTTAAACACATGAACGGCTCGACGATTAAATTTGAAGGGCATCATGTAGAAAAGTAGGAATTCTAATGGGAAAATATCAATTAGACGATAAGGGCAAAGCGCAGGTGGCACGCTATCATGAAAAGCATTCCAAAGGCGGAGTCAATAAAAAAGATCGTGTTGCAAATTTGCGAGAACAATTCTTACAAAAAACAAAGAAAAAATAGGAGAAAGAGTGAGGTTTGCATGAAGCTAGTCTCACTCTCTTTCTATCAAGGTGAGAAAAATGGAATTAAGACGACCAAGATTAGAAGATAAAGAGGCGGTGATAGACCTCATACTAGAATTTGAAAGGTCGAATGCTGCACACGATGGCGGTTTTTGGGACAAGGAAAATTTCGTTTATGAAGATTGGATTGCTGGAAACTAAGATGCGGAAATGGGTCTCAATATTCCTAATATATGGGTGCCGGCTATACAGTTTGTTGCCTTTGATAAAGGACAGGCTGTTGGCTTTCTAAATTTACGCTTGCGTCTGAATGAACATTTACGCGGACATGGCGGTCATATTGGTTATAGCGTTCGTCCAACTATGCAGGGGAAGGGCTATGCGACCGCTATGTTGAAAGAAGGGCTTCTTGTCGCTGCTTCAAAGAATATCCACCGAGTGCTAGTTACTTGTGCGGAGGACAATTCTGCTAGTAGGGCAGTTATTTTAAAAAACGGGGGCATATTAGAAGACATCCGACAGGGCACCGAACGCTATTGGATAGATTTGAATTAGGAGTAATTTATGGAATTACGAAGACCAGAATTGGCAGATAAAGAAGCGATACTTGAAATGATTGCAGAATACAAAGAGCAGGAGCTTCTCATGAATGGCGGTGTAGAAAGCACTTGGGCATGTGCAGAAAATTACGAAGATTGGTTGCAAATCAATCGTGATCAAGAGGCAGGACTGAATTTGAAAGAAGGGCGTGTTCCAGCTATTTTGTTTGCTTCCTTTGCAGATGATCGTGCATTAGGTTTTTTAGGGCTTCGTATGACACTAAATGATTTTTACTTAGAGTTGGGCGGGCATATTGGCTATGGCATTCGGCCTAGTGAGCGGGGGAAAGGGTATGGTAAACAACAATTAGCCTTGGCTTTACTTGAAGCCAAAAAATTAGCGCTCTCTCCCGTTCTGATTACTTGCGATATGGATAATGCTGCTAGTCGAGCAGTGATTTTGGCCAATGGTGGAGTGTTGGAAGATGTACGAGCTGGGAAAGAGCGCTATTGGATAGATTTGGGGTAGAAAAATGACATGGAATACACCGAAGCCAGGTGAGTGGAAAAGCGAAGAGTTAAGCAAGGGTCGCATTATTGACTACAAAGCCTTTAATTTTGTAGATGGCGAAGGGGTGCGTAATTCCCTCTATGTTAGCGGCTGCATGTTCCATTGCGAGGGCTGCTACAATGTAGCAACTTGGTCTTTTAATGCAGGGATTCCTTATACGCAGGAGCTTGAAGAGCAAATCATGAAAGATTTGGCAGAGCCCTATGTTCAAGGTTTGACCTTGCTTGGCGGAGAGCCTTTTCTCAATACAGGTATTCTCATTCCCTTGGTTAAGCGGATTCGTAAGGAATTGCCAAATAAAGATATTTGGTCTTGGACGGGCTACACATGGGAAGAAATGATGTTGGAAACACCCGATAAGCTGGAACTGCTGAGTCTTATTGATATCCTTGTTGATGGACGGTTTGACAAAGCCAAGAAAAATCTCATGCTGCAATTTCGCGGTTCTTCTAATCAACGAATCATTGATGTGCAAAAGTCTCTCAAAGCTGGGAAAGTGATCATTTGGGATAGACTGAATGATGGCACAGAAAGTTTTGAACAAGTTAATCGAGATAAAACAGAATAATGAACAAGTGAGAGGTTGGACTTGATTCCAGCCTCTTTTTGAGTTAGTAAAAAATATCAATGGTTGCTTGGTATCTTTGCTCGTATTTTATACTTCATAGACATCTAGGCAATTGTGTGAGAGTACGATTGACGATGGTTTCGACCAGAAATAAGAAAGTGAGAAACGCTTCTTTTAATGTTTTTGAGTTCTCTCTCACTTTCTTTTGCTTGCATAATAACTAAAGCGCTTAGAGAAAACGCATTTATCATTTAAAGTTTTTGTAATTCTTAAAGAATGTTTAACTTTCAGTTATTTTATGCTATAATAGGGATAATAAAATGGATATTTTTGCATAGGAGTTTCAAATGGCCAAAAAAAGATCGCGCTCTTCTAAGAAGAAAAGCAATCGGATCTTAAATATTGCTTTACTAGTCATCTTTGCATTGTTAGCAGCATTGTTGATTTTTTCAATGTTCCGATATAACATTTTAGCCTTTCGGTACATGAATGTTTTGGTATCAATCTTGCTAGCAGTTGTAGCACTAGGGACTGGCTTTTTAATTTTTAAAAACAAAGCGCGTGTCACAACGACGATTATACTTATTTTAGCGATTCTGGCAAGTTCAGGTGCGATGTATGCGGTTAAAGAAGTGCTAGATTTGTCTAATGGCTTAAATTCAACTTCCAACTACTCTGAATATGAAATGAGTGTGGTAGTACCGAAAAATAGCGATATCAAAGATATTAGTCAGGTCAAAAACATCCTCGCTCCGACAGCAAATGACGAAAAAAATATCAAGGCATTGACAGATAACTTAGCGCAAACAAAAAAAGTCAATCTAACAGTTAATCAGTCTTCGTCTTATCTGGCAGCTTATAAGTCTTTGATGAATGGCGAAGCGAAGGCTATGGTGTTAAATAGCGTCTTTGAAAGTGTGATCGAAAATGAATATCCAGATTATGCTTCAAAAATTAAGAAAATCTATACCTACAAGATTAGTAAAAAAATAGATAATGCTCAATCACCAACGACAAATAACGATGTATTCAATATTTATGTTAGTGGCATTGACACCTATGGTCCTGTTTCGTCTGTATCTCGCTCGGATGTAAATATCATCATGACGGTGAATCGCAAGACGAAAAAAGTGTTGTTAACAACAACACCGCGTGATGCTTACGTACCGATTGCTGATGGCGGCAACAATCAAAACGATAAATTGACGCACGCTGGTATTTATGGTGTGGAAGCATCCATTCACACATTGGAAAATCTCTACGGCATCAAAACTAACTATTATATCCGACTTAATTTCACTTCTTTCCTCAAATTGGTGGACTTGCTAGGTGGAATTGATGTTTATAATGACCAAGAATTTACAAGTTTACACGGGAATTATCATTTTGGCGTAGGAGATGTTCATCTAAATTCTGAGCAAGCTCTAGGCTTTGTGCGAGAACGCTATTCATTGAGTGGTGGTGATAATGACCGTGGTAAAAACCAAGAAAAGGTCATTGCGGCTATTATTAAAAAATTGACTTCAACACGCGCTTTGAAGAATTACAATGCTATTATTTCAGGACTACAAGATTCAGTTCAAACCAATATGAGTCTTGAAACCATGATGAGCCTAATCAACACGCAACTGGAATCTGGTGGTAGTTATACCGTGACTTCTCAGGCAGTTACGGGAGAAGGTCGTACGGGACTTCCGTCTTATGCCATGCCAGATGCGAATCTTTACATGATGGAATTAAATCAAGATAGTTTGAATGCAACTAAAGCAGCAATTCAGAAAGTAATGGAAGGTAAATGAGATTGATTGATATTCATTCGCATATTGTATTTGATGTGGACGACGGTCCCAAGACACGTCAAGACACGCGAGAGCTTTTGACGGAAAGTTATCGCCAAGGAGTTCGAACGATTATTTCAACGTCTCATCGTAGAAAGGGAATGTTTGAAACTCCTGAAGAAAAAATCGCGGCAAACTTTCATGAGGTTCAGCAAATCGCTAAAGAAGTAGCAGACGATCTCACTATTTTGTATGGGGCTGAAATTTATTATACCAGCGATATTTTAGAAAAACTCGATAAGAAAATCATCCCAACTTTAGGCGGAACGAGTTATGCTTTAATTGAATTTAGTATGACAACTCCGTACAGAGAAATCCACAGCGCTTTAAACAATGTGCTCCGTTTAGGAATTACACCAGTTGTAGCTCATATTGAGCGTTATCATTGCTTGGAGAATGAGACGAAAAAAGTGCAGGATTTGATTAATATGGGTTGTTATATGCAAATCAACAGCTCCAGCGTCCTCAAACCGAAGTTATTTGGTGAAAAATATAAATTCATGAAGAAGCGGGCACAATTCTTTATGGAACAGGATTTAGTGCACTTTGTGGCGAGTGATATGCACAATTTAGGTCCACGACCTCCTTATATGCAAGAAGCGTACCAAATCATCTCTAAAAAGTATGGCAAAGCATATGCTGATGCACTATTTCGCGAAAATCAAGAAATATTATTAAAAGATGAATTAATTTAGGAGAAGAAATGAAAAATCAAGATAATCAGACGGTTGAAATTGATGTTCTATCATTAGTTAAGACCTTGTGGAGACGAAAATTTCTCATCGTTGTGACAGCTTTTGTAATAGCTATTATCGCTTTAGGATATAGCACCTTTATTATAAAACCTACCTACACTAGTTCTACAAGGATTTATGTAGTAAATCGGCAACCCGGTGATAATTCCACATTGACAAACCAAGATTTGCAAGCTGGGTCCTACTTGGTAAAAGACTATAAGGAAATTATTTTATCGCAAGATGTATTAGCTAAAGTGATTTCTGACTTGAAATTAAATATGCAGCCAAGTGCACTAGCTAAAAAGATCACAGTTACTGTTCCGACCGATACACGTATTGTCTCAATAGCTGTTTCAGATGGCGATGCAAAAGAAGCTGCTCGTATTGCCAATAGTCTTCGTCAAGTTGCGGCTGAAAAAATTATAGCTGTTACAAAAGTAGCAGATGTAACAACGTTAGAAGAAGCAGAAATTCCAAATGCTCCGTCTTCACCAAATATTAGACGCAATACCTTGATTGGTTTTCTTGCAGGCGGGGTTTTAATCTCAGTTGTGATTCTTGTCGTTGAAGTGTTAGATGACCGAGTGAAAAAGCCAGAAGATGTGGAAGAAGCGCTGGGAATTACTCTTCTTGGAGTTGTGCCAAATATGAAT
The DNA here is from genome assembly GCF_049166725.1 of Streptococcus atopicus. NCBI lineage: Bacteria > Bacillati > Bacillota > Bacilli > Lactobacillales > Streptococcaceae > Streptococcus > Streptococcus atopicus. The sequence continues at coordinate 62,897 of NZ_JBMHFC010000011.1, read as the reverse complement.
AAACTATAAGAGGGGAAAACAATGCCGAGTTTAGAATTAGCTAAAAATAAAGAAAAAACAATAAAGAAAACAGAAGAATACTACAATGCCTTAAGAACCAATATTCAACTTAGTGGGGATAATATTAAGGTCATTGCTGTCACTTCTGTACAGTCTGGTGAAGGGAAGTCAACGACTTCTACAAATCTAGCCATTGCTTTTGCGCGTTCAGGCTATAATACTTTACTAATTGACGCAGATATTCGTAACTCTGTCATGTCAGGGATTTTTAAAACGCGTGATAAAATCACAGGTTTAACAGATTATCTAGCTGGTGCGACAGATTTGTCCAATGGTTTATGCGAAACAAATATTGACAATCTATTTGTGATTGAAGCTGGACAGGTCTCACCCAATCCAACAGCTTTATTGCAAAGTAAAAACTTTGGAATCATGATTGATATTCTCAGAAACCATTATGATTATATCGTTGTTGATACCCCACCGATTGGACTGGTCATTGATGCGGCTATCATTGCTCAAAAATGTGATGCTAGCGTTTTAGTCGTTGGGTCAGGAAATGTAAAACGGAAAACATTGCAAAAGGCAAAAGAACAATTAGAACAAACCGGGACGCCATTTTTGGGAGTTATTCTAAATAAATATGATATACAGTTAGAAAAATATGGCTCTTACGGAAATTATGGCAATTACGGAAATTACGGAAAGAAAAAGTAGAGATTAGCATTTAGGAGTAGGGATGTTTGAAAATAGAAATGAGTTGCAAAAAACAGGAATTGCTTTTATTCAACTAATTGCAGTTTTTGTTGTGATTACGATCATAAATTTAATTTCAAACTTTAGTCTAACTAATAAAGATATTGTGATGTTAATGTTGCTACATATTGTTGCTTTTTATATTAGCAATTATAACTATCATTTTTTTCAACGTGGCTATTTAATTGAATTTACCGAGACAATGAAATACAGTGTTTTTTATGCAGTCATTATCACATTTTCTTCTTTTATGTTGGGAGGCAACTTTTCATTATCCCGTAGCAATCTCATCTTTTTTATCATGTTGAATGCTTTGGGTGTTTATTGCATTAATCTATTGATCAAGCAATATTATGCACAAGTACATCCAAGATTAAAAAGTAGTAAAAAAGTACTCATCATTACGGTTTCCAATCGTTTAGACAGAATTTTAGAGCAATTAACCGAAGCGCGCACATTTAATGAATGTATAGTAGCAATCTCAGTATTTGATAACTCGCGTTACCAACATCCGACAATCCAAACGATACCAAGAGAACGTCTCATCGAATTTGCAACTCGCTCTGTTGTAGATGAAGTTTTTATTAGCTTGCCGAGCGATTACTATTCCATTGAAGATTTGGTTGTTCAGTTTGAGAATATGGGAATCACCGTTAATGTGAATATTAACGCCTTGGATTTTCAAATTGGTGAGAAGAAGCTTCAAGAAATTGCTGGTTTTAGCGTGGTCACTTTTTCAACAAATTTCTACAATTATAGCCACATCATTGCCAAAAGAGTTTTGGATGTCATTGGTTCTCTCTTTGGACTTCTTATATGTGGAATTGCAGCTATTTTCCTAGTTCCAATGATTCGTAAGGATGGTGGACCAGCAATTTTTGTTCAAGAACGTGTTGGAAAGAACGGTCGGATTTTTAAATTTTACAAATTTCGCTCTATGTACGTAGATGCCGAGGAGCGCAAAAAAGAGCTGATGGCACATAATACCATGAGTGGCGGGATGTTCAAAATGGATGATGACCCACGGATTACACCTATTGGAAAATTCATTCGGAAAACCAGTCTAGATGAACTACCGCAGTTTTATAATGTCCTCAAAGGCGATATGAGCCTTGTCGGAACACGACCACCAACCAAAGACGAATATGAGCAATACACACCAGAGCAAAAGCGGCGATTGAGCTTTAAACCAGGAATCACTGGCTTATGGCAAATCAGCGGTCGTAGTAGCATTACGGATTTTAACGAAGTCGTCAAACTGGATGTCGCTTATATTGACGGTTGGACCATTTGGTCAGATATTAAAATCTTACTCAAAACAATTAAAGTTGTACTAATGAAAGACGGAGCGAAGTAGTTCTACTTCCTCCTCTCTATTTATGATGGAAGAGAGAATGGGAAAAACAGTTTATATTATCGGTTCTAAAGGAATACCAGCTAAATATGGCGGATTTGAAACTTTTGCAGAGAAATTAACAGAGTTTCAAAAGGATAAAGACATTCAATATTATGTCGCTTGTATGCGTGAAAACTCAGCTAAGTCTGGAATCACAGAGGATGTTTTTGAACATAATGGTGCCACATGCTTTAACATTGATGTTCCGAATATTGGACCGGCTCGTGCAATCGCTTATGATATTGCTGCTCTCAACAAGGCAATTGAAATAGCAAAGAAAAACAAGGACGAAGCACCTATATTTTATATTCTAGCTTGCCGAATTGGTCCATTTATTTCAACTATAAAAAGAAAAATCAAAGCTTTTGGGGGCACTTTGATGGTTAATCCAGATGGACATGAGTGGCTGCGAGCTAAATGGAGTTTACCTGTTCGTAAATATTGGAAATATTCTGAGCGACTTATGGTGAAGCACGCAGACCTTTTGATTTGTGATAGTAAGAATATCGAAAAGTATATCCAAACGGATTATACTCATTATCAACCAAATACAACTTATATTGCTTATGGGACTGACATAACTAGATCACAACTGACATCCTCAGATGAAAAAGTGCGTTCTTGGTATGATGAAAAAGGTGTTCGTGAGAATGAATATTATCTTGTAGTTGGACGTTTCGTCCCAGAAAATAATTATGAATCCATAATTCGTGGCTTTATGAAGTCTAACTCTAAGAAAGATTTTGTCTTGATTACCAATGTTGAGCAAAATAAGTTTTATGAGAAACTGCGTCAAGAGACTGGTTTTGACAAAGATCCACGTGTCAAGTTTGTTGGGACGGTTTATGACCAAGAGTTGCTCAAGTATATCCGTGAGCATGCTTTTGCTTATCTCCATGGACATGAAGTAGGTGGCACTAATCCATCACTACTCGAAGCTCTTTCTTCCACTAAGTTAAATCTTTTGTTAGATGTTGGGTTCAATCGTGAAGTAGGTGAAGCTGGAGCGGTTTATTGGAGAAAAGATGAGCTTACGCGTGTGATTGAAGAAGTGGAACGATTTGATGAAGATGCCGTTTCTGAATTGGACGAGAAATCTAGCCAAAGAATTGCGAATGCTTTTACGTGGGAAAAGATTGTTAAAAGCTATGAGAGAATATTCACAAAGGAGAAGAAATGACAACAGTGCTTGTAATGATGTCAACTTATAATGGCGAGAAGTTTTTACAAGAGCAAGTTGATAGCATTTTAAACCAAGAGGACTGTGAAGTTCGATTATTGATAAGAGATGATGGTTCAAAAGATAGCACTATCAAAATATTGGAAGATTATAGCAATAAAGATTCTCGAGTTTCTTGGTATACAGGAGAAAATTTAAGGTCTGCAAAATCATTCATGCATTTATTGATTCACTGTGAAAAATTTTACGATTATTATGCCTTCGCAGATCAGGACGATGTGTGGGATGTAGACAAACTCAGTGTAGCTATTGAAAGTCTCGAGCAACAGGGTGGTCCAGCTATATATTGTAGTAACTCTATGTTGGTCGATAAGGAATTAAAAGGTGACGGAGAGTATTTGTATAAGCATGTTCCTAAATTCACTCTTAGTAGAGTGCTGATTGCTGGGCATATTCAAGGGGCTACCATGGTTTTGAATAGGGCTTTTGCTAATTATTTTGAACATAAAGAAATTCCAAATTATATTCCAATGCACGATTATTATGTTTCGGCAGTATGTTTAGCAGTTGGCGGAAAAATCTTTTATGATTCTGATAGCCATATGAAGTATAGACAGCATGGAAATAATGTTTTTGGAATTGATACCTCTTTTTTAGGGAAAGTTAAGAGAAATTTAAATACAGTTTTTCAAACAAATGACTTCTTTGACTTGCAGAGATTTAGTCAAGAACTTATAATTTTAAACCAAGCTTCCCTAGACAGTGATTCAAAAACTTTACTGAATTTGGCGAAGGATTATAAAAAAAGTTTCACAAACCGACTTAAATTGGCTTTTTACAAAGGATTAAGTTTTGGACGACTAAATCAAGCTATTAGTTTTAGGTTAGCTATTCTCTTGGGAAGATTATAAATATAGATGATGGAGATGGATAGATGTCACTAGTGCAGATAGGAATTGCTTTCTGTTTTATTGTTGCTCTAGTAGCGATGAGGGAAGAGAGAACGGTCATTAACCCTCTTTCTGTTTTTTGTTTTGTTTGGATGGCAGTTTTGTTTTTCTCGACAAATACAACGAGATTAGATTATCCTCAGAATGAAACTATAGGATGGATTATAATAGGTGTTGTTGCATATACTTTAGGTTATATCTTTCAAAGAATCTTGAAAATTCGTTTTACTTTTGGGAGTTGGGCTACATTAAGAGATCAAGTAGCCATTCCTAGATACAAACTATTATTGTTTTGTGCCAGTGTGTGCATGTTGTTTTTTTTAAGAGATTTGATACTAGTTTTTTTGAATGGTGGGAGTTTTAATTTACGGTATATTCAACAGTTTCTGCGTTCAAGTGACTACACTATCGTGAGTAATCCCATTGAAAATACAATAAATTTATTATTTATCCAGCCGATTGCCTTTGCATTACCAGCTATTTGTGCAGTAGATATCTTTTATGGAGAAAAAAATAAGCGCTTAATAACGATAACGGTTCTGATGCTTCTTTTTAAAATGATGTCTACAGCCAATAGAAGTGGCTTCTTATTGTTATTCATATATATATTGATAGTAGGATTGATATTTATTAGAAATAGTCGTTCTTTGAGTTTTAAAAATAATAGATTATTGAAAAGGTATAAATATTTGTTGCTTGCTATCGTAATCATAGCTAGTTTAGTACTTGTTATCACAACAATATCACGCGGAGTTGATTTGTCAACCAATATCTATTTAAATTTAGCCATTCCACCTAGAATGTTTGAAATTTGGAGTAAAACAGTTCAAGAAGTAGAGCTACATGGCTATGGTGAGGCCTCATTGATGGGCTTTCTTTTCCCCATTAAGTATATCTTTAACAATATTTTGAAAATATGGGGTGCGACCAATATAAACGCTGTTTATAATATGATTCAACTGACGGATGTTCAATGGGTTTGGCCAGGTCCGAAAATTACGGCAAATGCTTATGTTTCTATGTTTTGGAATTTATACACGGATTTCCGTTATGGCGGTATCCTAGTCGGTAGTTTCTTATATGGAACAATCTCTGCGCAAAGTTTCTGGACTGCCATAAGAACTAATAATCCAAGAATGCTTAGCGTATTTTGTCTCATATTGTACTCAGTATTATATTCTTTTGTTCGTTTCCAATTTTCAGATAGTAGATTTGTATTGGCTATTATATTTATAAGTTTTTTTGCTTATAAAAAAGACTATAAATTATAAGTTGTTTAGGAGAGAAATGAAAGTATTATTTATTGAAAATGCAGGGCACAAGACAGCAGGTGCTTTTAGGAGTTTGGTATCCCTTGCTATTATGTTGAAAAAGCATGGTGTTGAGGCACACGTAGCTTTACCTAAAACGGCAGACGGAGTCTCTTTGTTAGAGGAAAATCATATTCCGTTTATTCAATTGCAAAGCTGTGCATACTCTAGAATGATGTTAGCAGAACCAAGTCTTATTGAGCAAATAAAGATGCCTGTAAAGGATCTTATATTGAAATTTTCTGCTAGAAAAATCGCAAAATATTTGAAAGACAATCAGATAGATATAGTTCATGATAATACTTCGGTTAGTTATATAGGTATGTACGCTGCTAAGTATGCCAAAGTGAAGCATGTTTGGCATATCAGAGAATTCATGGAGGAAGATTTCAATCGAAGATTTTGGAGGAGAACAGCATATTTGCAATTGATGAATAAGTCAGATGCAATTGTTGCAGTTTCTCAGGCTGTTTATGACAAATATAAAGATGAGATAGATAATAATAAGTTTAGCTTGATTTACAATGGTATAGATATTGAAAAGTTTCTCAATACAGATAGAGAGATTTTTAAATCAAATCCCATTAGTGTTCTATGTGTTGGACGCATTAGTCCAGGTAAAGGTCAAGAATTACTTATTAGAGCGGCTGGTCGTTTAAAAACAGAGTATGATAAGTCTATTACACTAAATTTAGCAGGTTCCTATCAAGAAACTCAATATAATCAGATATTGGATCTTGCTCGTTCTTACGGCATCGAAAAGTATGTGAATCTTTTAGGTCAATGTGATGATATGAGTGAAGTCTATAGCAGGAACGATGTGTTTTGTATGGCTTCGAAATGCGAGGCATTCGGCAGAGTCACCATAGAAGCAATGTTAGCAGGTTGTGCAGCACTTGGAAGTAATAGTGGTGGAACGGCAGAAATCCTAACAACGGAGACCGGACTGACTTTTTGTCCAAATGATGAAGCGGACTTGGCAAAAAAACTGAACTATATTATTGAAAATCAATCCTTAATGAAAGTAAAAGCAAAAAATGGTCAAGAATTTGCAATGAAGAATTTCACTTCTAAAAAAAATGCAGAGGAAATTTATCATCTGTACTGCAAGTTATTAGATAATTGTGAGGAAAAAACTAATTAATGTCGAATGTTAAGAAAAATTTTGCATACCAAAGTATATATCAAGTTGCAAACATCATCCTACCTTTGGTTACTTCCCCTTATGTAGCACGTGTTTTAGGAGCAAAGGGAGTAGGGGTTTACTCTTATACTTATGCTATTGCCTACTATTTTTCATTAGTTGCACTACTTGGAATTGCTAATCACGGTAATCGAGTAATAGCGGGTGTTCGCGATAATAAAAAAAAGTTAACTAAAACATTTTCTGAGTTGTTATTAGTTCATTGTATTATTGCCTTTATGGCTGTTGTAGCTTATTATATCTATTTTCTTTTTTTTGTAAAAGAGGATTATTTGTCAGCCTTTATCCAAGGGATATGGGTACTGGCATCATTCTTTGATGTCAGTTGGTTCTTTTTTGGATTAGAAAAATTTAAGCTGACAGTGACAATTAATTTAATTGTCAAGTTTGTGACTACAATATGTGTTTTTCTTTTTGTTCATCAACCACAGGATATTTGGCTTTACTGTCTTATTATGGCAGCTGGTTCCTTATTCAGTCAACTTGCCTTATGGCCATATATTCGGCAATATTTTAATCTTAGACTAGTAACATGGCAAGGTATGAGAACCCATATTATGCCATTACTTACCTTGTTTATTCCAGCGATAGCAGTTAGTTTGTATAAGTATATGGATAAGATTATGTTAGGATTGCTGACGACTAAAGCACAAGTTGGTTTTTTTGAAAATGCTGAACGTGCAATCAATATTCCAATTAGTGTAATAGCTTCTTTTGGGACGGTAATGCTTCCTAAAATGTCTAATCTTGTCACTAAAGGAGATACGGAACGTGAGAGGCATTACATAGGTCTTTCTATGGAATTCATAATGTGCCTTACCAGTGCTATGTCTTTTGGGATATTTGCAGTGGCTCACAATTTTGCGGTTGTGTTTTGGGGGGATGAGTTCATTGCTTCGGGGAATCTCATTCAAGCTCTATCGATATCCATTATCTTTGTAGCTTTTGCTAATATTATTAGGATGCAATATCTGATTCCTAAAAGATTAGATGTTCCTTATATCATTTCTATTTTTGCAGGAGCGGTTATTAATTTAGTAACAAATGCCCTATTAATTAGCAGATTTGCAGCATTAGGTGCGGCTGTAGGAACTGCTGTTGCTGAATTTACTGTCTGTGCTGTCCAGGCATTCTATGTTAGAAAGCAGTTAGACATTAAACAATATATTTCAAAAACACTCCTATTCTGTGCTTTTGGTTTATTGATGGCCACTATTGTCTCTCTGGTCGGAGAATTTATTCCAAGCAGAACAGTTGGCTTATTGATGCAGATTATTGTTGGAGCGGTTGTTTACTCTATCTGTTCCTTGTTTTATTTTCGGAAAACTCAAAATAAATATATTAGGTCCTTTATTGAAAAAGTGGGGAAAAGATTTTTAAAAAGTTAAGAGGAATTTTGATAGCAATGAGCAATATTTCTAAAAAGAAGGAAAAGTTTAGATTAGATTACATAGATATTTGCAAGGGTTTCGGTATTCTTTTGATGGTTTTAGGACACATTCCTGTCTCTAAAACACCAATGATTTTGATTTATTCTTTTCATATGCCCTTATTTTTTATTTTGTCGGGCTTGTTAGTGAAGTCAGAGGGTAATTCATTAACATTCACCTCTATCAAAAGGAAATTTCAAAAATTGTTAATTCCTTATGCTTTTTTCTTTGTACCAGCTTATGTCTTATGGTTTATAGAATTAAAGCCCCAAACATTGAATCATGCTATGAAGCCACTAGTTGCTGCTATGTGGGACAATACGAATAACATGCCTATTGCTGGTGCGTTATGGTTTTTACCCTCGTTATTGTGGTGCAGCTTGCTATTTGCAATTATTCATCAAAAGCATAAGAATCCGTATGTAATTGCCATTCAAGTAATGCCTTTTGTGCTTTTTGGTTTTTTTATGGAAGTTCATTATAAAGGAGTTTTACCTTGGGCTTTTGGGATTTCAAGCATAGGCTTGCTGTTCTATTTTTATGGTTACCTATTAAAACATTATTTACAGCTTCTATCTGATAAATATAGTTTGTTTTTGCTTTTGCTTTCCTGTTTAACTGCACCATTAATACTGTCTAATGGTTTGGTTAGCATGCGTACAGGAACCTTTCATAATATTTTTCTATTTATTTACGGTTCTGTCTTATTTGGAACAACTGTAATTGTATTTTCCTATAAGTTGAGCAATAGTTTCCTGAATCAAACCTTTGTGATAAAGTTAGTAAAACAGATAGGTGAGGGGTCTATTGTTTATCTCTGCTTAAATGAAATATTTATAAATATCTATAAAGCAATTTTTAATAAATTGGGCTTGTCTTCGCAACTGATTTTATTGTTCGCTTTTGCAGGTACAATAATCTCACTATTTATATGTGAGAGAATTTTTATGAAGACCAAATTAAAAGTAGTTTTAGGAAAAAAATAAGAATAGCACAAGTGGTTACAGTCCAAAATCTATTTTGCAAGAAGCTGATAATATTTTAGATTACTTGGTAGAAAAGATTGTCGTTATTCAATATGGAAAGGAATTTTTTTATGAGCGTTTTTGCAAAATTGATAAAGACAAAAGGTGGAGATATTCTAAAAGATTTAATCAGATCAAGAGTTCTTTTTAGGACGATAGCTCTTTTACCGTTGGTTGGTTTTTCAAAAAAATCTTTAGAAATAGTTCGTCTAAATAATAGTAATGTGGTTCTTTCAAGATTGAGAAGGAAATATAGGTTAACTATTAAAAAATTTAGGGAAGAAAATCAGTATTCACTTGTGTATCATCAACGACATAGAAGTTCTTCCAAAAAGATATGGATTTGTTGGTTTCAAGGTTTAAATGATGCACCCCATGTAGTTCAAGAGTGTATTGCTTCGGTACGAAAACATCTGGTTGATAGAGAAGTGGTTGTTTTAACAGATGAAAATTACCACCAGTATGTAACTTTTCCAGACTATATAACAGAAAAAATAGAACAGGGGTCTATTTTAAAGGCGCACCTTTCAGATTTATTAAGATTGGAATTGCTAACCAAATATGGTGGAACTTGGATTGATGGGACAGTATTTTGTTCGAGTTCAGACATTCCTTCCTATATGCTAGATTCTGATTTATTTTTATTTCAAAACTTAAAACCTGGTCTTGATGGGCAAGTCTTGGCAATCTCCAATTGGTTTATTACTGCTAGCTATTCTAATCATCCTCTTTTGAATATAACAAAAGATTTGCTTTATGATTATTGGAGGAATCATAATAGTGCCATTGATTATTTTATTTTTCATCACTTCTTTCAAATAGCAATTGAAGAGTTTCCTGAATACTGGAATCAAGTAGTTCCTTTCAACAACTCAACTCCTCATATTTTACAGTTGCGTATGTTTGAGGAGTACGATGAAAAAATATATCGTGCGATTATTGAGCAAACACCATTTCATAAGTTAACTTATAAATTTGAAGACGAAAAGTTGGAAATACCGAACACCTATTATAAAAACTTATTTTGACAAAAATGATAATAGCTATTTTGGAATTGTTAGCAAGAATAGAATCTTATTAAGATATTATCGGGAGGGATGATATGAAAGAACTAACTACTCGAGAGATGCAAGAAGTATCGTTGGAGATTTTACACACGATTGCTAGTATTTGTGAAAAGCAACATTTTCGCTATGCTTTGATTTACGGGACTTTAATTGGTGCAGTTAGACATAAAGGATATATTCCTTGGGATGATGATGTTGATATCATGATGCCACGACCAGATTATGATCGCCTATTACATTATTTGAAGGAAAACATAGCTGATTATCCACATTTAAAAGTATTTAATCGTGAAGAGTGCCTAGAATATCCGTATATGATTACTCGAATCAGTGATCAAAGATATCGAATTAAGATGGAAAATGAGAAATCGTTCGGATTGGGAGTTTTTATCGATATATATCCTTATGACGGATTGGGAGATACTAAACAGGAAGCGGTTGCCTTTGGCATGAAGGGGGATCGTTTATCCTCGTTTTGCTACCAAGCGACTAGGGAACATTTTGCTATTGAAACGACAACATCAACTGTTAGGAAGGTTATTAAATATCCAGTTTATCTTTTCTCTAAAATGATTGGGAAAAATTACTTTCAAAATCAATTAGATAAGTTAGCGAGAGTTAAAAATTATGACAACAGTAAATTTGTTGGTTGTGTGATTTGGCTGTCATGGGGAGAAAAAGATATCTTTCCGCGTGAGTGGTTTGATGAGACTATTTTGGTTCCTTTTGAGAAATATGAATTTAGAATTCCTAAAGAGTTTGATAAGGTTCTTCGGCATGAATATGGAGATTATATGACCTTACCTCCAGAAAAGGATAGAGTAGGGCATCACTATTTTAAAGCTTATAAAAAATGATGGTTTACTAGGCAAAGAAAGAAGAAATTATGAGATTATTTTATTTTATATATAATTGGAGTAGGAAATTAAAGGGTGGAGTTTTTCTACTTAGAGTTTTGTATGGTTTTGAGTGTCCACGTAAAGCTAAAATAGGGAAAAATGTAAATTTTGAACATCGTGGGTTAGGAACAGTTGTAAGTAGCAATGCTATAATTGAAGACAATGTGACTATACAACATCATGTAACATTAGGGATTAAAGATGTTGATGATAGAATTATCATAGGTGAGAACTGCTTTATAGGGGCTCATGCATTTATTTTAGGAAATGTGAAAATTGGTGCTAATTCTAAGATTGGAGCAGGAACCATGGTTTTACATGATGTTCCAGCGGGCAGTACAGTGGTTAATCCTGTGGAACTAAAAGTACTAAATTCAAAAGCAATCATTCGTTAATAGAGTAAATTTAAAATCGGCTATTTAGAACAGTTTTTAAGTAGATAAGAATAGTAAGTTAAATAGAAGATAATAAGTAACTTACTACTCCATCAAAGTTTTTGTTCGGTCCTTTCTTGAAAATGAAAAAGGAGTTATTATTAGGTTTCGTAATGATAACGAAGTTTATTGAGCATTGGGGAATTCTTTGAATCAGCTTTCTAAGAATTTAGAGGCTGTTTCACTGTGTGTGAATAAAAGAGTGATCATGAACTTCCACTTATTCTTTTGCGGGAATTTCCAGTGATTTTTCATAGCACGATATTCAATAGAATTCTTGTCAAAGATTTTCACAATGATAATTCTGTGGTATTCTTAAGTTGTTCTATATGAATCCTTTTAATGATGGTTTAGGCACTTTTCATTATAAGTCATATAGGGCTTTTTTTATACACTCAAAAAGCTCCATAACTCCTCATGGATCTATCCACTACAGTAATTACAGAGCTTTATAAATTTAATCAATCTCTCTTAAAGATATCTCTGGTGTAAACTTTTTCTTTTACATCTTCTAAGGTTTCATCAAAACGATTGGCAATAATCACTTGACTAAGGTCTTTAAATCTTTTAAAATCATTGACTATCTGACTGCCAAAGAAAGTAACACCATCCTCAAGCGTCGGTTCATAAATAATAATTGTAACTCCTTTAGCTTTTAAACGTTTCATAACCCCCTGAATAGAGGATTGTCTAAAATTATCTGAGTCGCTTTTCATTGTCAAACGGTAAACACCTACCGTAATCTCTCGTTCCTTAGCTGGCTCATAGGATTCATTACCAACATAAGCTCCTGCAAGCTCTAAAATTCGATCTGCAATATAATCTTTTCTTGTACGATTGCTTTGTACAATCGCTGTCATCATATCCTGAGGAATGTCAGAATAGTTTGCAAGAAGTTGCTTGGTATCTTTCGGAAGGCAATAACCACCATAGCCAAAAGAAGGATTGTTGTAATGGTCACCAATACGAGGGTCTAAACTCACCCCCTTAATAATCGCTTGAGTGTCCAAATTCTTCATCTCAGAATAGGTATCTAACTCATTGAAATAAGATACACGCAGGGCAAGATAAGTATTCGCAAAAAGCTTTACCGCTTCAGCTTCTGTAAAGCCCATATACAATGTCTCAATATCCTTCTTTAAAGCGCCTTCCTGAAGCAAAACCGCAAAAGTTTTAGCAGCACTTATCAAACGCTCATTGCTTTTATCTGTTCCTAAAATAATTCGACTTGGGTACAAGTTATCATAAAGTGCTTTTGACTCACGCAAAAATTCAGGACTAAATAAGATGTTTTCAGTCTGAAATTTTTTCCTTGCTGACTCGGTATAGCCCACAGGAACGGTACTTTTAATCACCATGATGGCCTCAGGGTTGTATTTTAGCACTGTTTTAATGACAGACTCTACAGCAGATGTATCAAAAAAATTCTTTTTTGGATCATAATTCGTCGGAGCTGCAATGACCACAAAGTCTGCATTCTGATAAGCTTTTTCTGCATTTAATGTAGCCAAAAGGTTCAATTCTTTTTCTGCCAGATATTTCTCTATATAATCATCTTGGATAGGTGACTGTTTCTGATTGATCAATTCAACCTTCTTAGGAATGATATCCACTGCTACTACTTGATGATGCTGAGCTAACAAAACTGCGATAGATAAACCAACATAACCTGTACCTGCTACTGCTATTTTCATATAAGTATCCTCTCCATTTGCTTAATCAATTATAATTATACATTATTTATAAGAAAAAAAATAGTTTGCTGGTCAACATCACTTTAGGATTTTTGATTATTTAGATTTTCAAGTTATTGACAAGCGTAAAAAATTAGAGTACAATCATATTGTTCAAAAAATGAACGAAGGAGGTGCGCCATGAATGACTTGTTTACTGTTTTATACGAACTTAATCAAAATAGATACTTGTCTCAACGAGAAATATCAGATAAAACTAATATTTCTCTAGGAAAAATTAACAATATCCTTAAATTATTAGAAGAAGAAAACTACTTGTTAATCGAAAAGAGAAAAAAGAATATTTATCATTTGACTGAAGCTGGCTTACAGCTATTGGAACGTTTCTTAAGAGAAGAACAGCAAAAAAAAATTTCATTGAGCAATGATAAAAAAGTTATCACGAATGCTGTCATCCTATTAGCTGGACAAGCACAAGAAATTAATATTCCTGTTGGATTATTACCTCTAGATAATGAAACCATTTTAGATAGAAGTATTCAATTATTGATTTCATCAGGTATTACCAATATCGTATTAGTTGTAGGTTTTGCCAAAGAAATGCTAATTCCGATTGAAAAAAAATATCCTCAGATACACATAGTTATTAATCAACAATTTAAAACGACCGGAACAATGGCCTCTTTAGCAAAAGCAAAATCCTTTATAAATGATGATTTTTTACTGATTGAAGGAGATCTAGTATTTGAAGAACGTGGCTTGACACGACTTCTTCATTCTAACGATACTAGCAGTATTTTAATTACTAGTGTCCGAGAAAATTATGATGAAGCTATGGTTGAAATTCAAGGAGAACAAATTTCTAAGATAAGCAAAGATATCCATCAATTTAATCATATTGATGGAGAGATGATTGGAATGTCTAAATTCTCTTTTCCTTTTTTTGAAAAAATGTTAACTATTTTTTCAAAAAATGAAAATCCTCTTGTTAATTATGAGTATATCATGATGGATGTTGCTAGAGATTATCGTTTAGGATATGTCCGCGTAGATGATTTTATCTGGGGAGAAATTGATGATCAATCACAGATAAAATCTGTCACACAAATCATTTACCCACGCATTCTTCAAAAAGAAAAACGATTAGAAATTGACACTGTTCGCACGTTCATAAAAGATAAACTAGATGTTACAGATAAAGATATTGATTTATTAGAAAGTGCCGGTGGCATGACCAATAAAAATTATAAGGTCATTCTAAATGGACAATCCTTTATCGTCCGAATTGCTGGAAATGGGACTGATCGCTTTATTGATCGTACAGCTGAAAAAGAAAACAGCATCATTGCTCAAATTTTGGGACTTGATGTCGAGACAACTTATTTTGATGCTGAGACAGGAACTAAAATTAGTCAATTTATCACAGGTGCAGAAACACTGAATCCAGTGACAGCGGCTTATCCTAAAAATATGAAATTAACAACTAATTTACTGAGAAAACTACATCACTCTGGTTTGGAGTTCAGCAATGAATTTAATGTATTTAGAGAAATTGAAAAATATGAGCATTTAGCAGATGAAATGGCTGCCACTTATTATGAAGGATACCAGGTCTTACGACCTCTCGTTTTATCCTTGGAAAAAGATTTATTAAAAATGGGAATTGAAAAAAAACCATGCCATATTGATACTGTACCAGAAAATTTTGTTAAAGATAATCAAGGAAAACCTTTTTTAATTGACTGGGAATACTCTGGAATGAATGACCCTGTATGGGACTTAGCGAACCATAGTATTGAATGTAATTTTACAAATGCTCAGGAGCAACAGTTACTAGAAACTTACTATCAAACCAAAGAACTTCCTCCACTGATTGAATTAAAAGTTCTTGCTTATAAAATTTGTTCTGATTTTGTCTGGTCAGCTTGGACAATTTTTAAAGAAAGTAGAGGTGATAACTTTGGTAGTTATGGAAAAGACCGTCTGGAGCGCGCTTGGAAAAATATGACCTTGTATCAAGAAAAAAGAGAGGATTATCATGAACTCTTATCGTAAAGGAATTTTCAGTGGTTTATTATCGGGACTACTATGGGGAGCAGATACAGCCTTTAATGGATGGGTGTTACTCGCCGTTCCATTTTCATTGGTTGACAAACGTTTAGTGGCTGCATCGTTACTTCTAGCTTTTTTCCATGATCTATTTTCTGCTTTATATTTAACAATTTTGCAGGGTATAAAAGGTGAACTACGAACGACTATTTCAAAATTCAAACTCAAAAGTGCTTTATTTGTAATGTTTGCTGCTTTATTTGGCGGTCCTATTGGCATGCGTGCTTATTTATATGCCATTGATACAATTGGAGCTGGATATACTGCAAGTATCTCCGCTCTATATCCAGTTGTGGCTGCCGTTTTAGGAGCTCTATTTTTAAAGGATTATTTAACCAAAAAAGGGTGGATAGGACTGCTTCTATCTGTACTAGCTATCAGTATATTAGGATATTCTCAGCTTAACTCTTTAAATGAACAAGCAGTTTGGGGTTTCATCGCGGCCTGTATTTGTGCTGGTGGTTGGGCATCAGAAAGCGTTATTTGCGCCTATGGTATGAAAGATGATATTACTCCAAAAGAAGCACTGTTCATACGGCAATGGGTATCCAGTATCGTTTACTTTTTCTTTATCGTTTTTGAAGGACATGCTTTGTTTAATTTTTACAGCGTATTAAGTCGTCCTATTACTTTTCCTATCATCGCTTTAGCGCTTATCGGTACTACATCCTACCTTTTCTACTATCAAGCTATTGATACAATCGGACCTGTCAAAGCAACCGGAATGAATGTCACCTACTCCATCTGGGCTATTATTTTTAGTATTTTCCTAATTGGTGGACATTTTGACTTAAAATTGATTTTATGCAGTATCATGATTATCATCGGTACTCTTTTCATCTCAAAAGAGTGAACCATAACATTATATAAATCAGAAAGTAGGTTACTATGAGAGCTATTATTTTAGCTGCTGGCATGGGAACTCGTCTCCGACCAATTACTCTAACGACTCCCAAATCTTTAATCAAGATAGGAGACGAAACCTTGATTGAACGACAAATCCATTTCTTACGAGAAAAAGGCATAGATGAAATTATTATTGTTACAGGTCACTTAGCCGAAAAATTTGAATTTTTAAAAGATAAATATCAAGTAACTTTAGTACATAATGACAAATATGCTATTTATAATAATTTTTATACAATGTATTTAGTCAAACAGTATCTATCAAATACTTATGTTATTGATGCCGATAATTATTTAGTTGATAATTTTTTGTCAAACAATCTAGAAACTTCTACTTATTTTTCTGCTTATAAAACAAATTTTAAGCAAGAATGGGTTCTTCACACCAATAGTGATTCTTTTGTGACAGATATCACTATTGAAGATGGAGAAGGACCTATTATGTGCGGAGTTTCTTATTGGAATTCTACAGATGGTGCTTTATTACAAGAAGCAATTGAAAAAAAATTTGAGTTAGGAAATTATGCAGATATTTATTGGGATAATATCGTTCTAGAGCAGCTCCCTAACCTAAACGTTAAAATCCAATCCATTTCTCATAACAGCATTTTCGAAATCGACAGCCTAGAAGATTTGCAACATCTACATAATGTATTAGGATACTCCCAATATCAAAGTGATAAGTAACGAATTCTTACAGAAAAAGAAGCAGAAAACTGTGTGCTGACTCCAAAATAATTGTTGAAAGGATTTAGTTTTGTATTGAACAGGACTCAATCCTTTTAATTTTGTTTTGATTCGCTTGTGATTGTAAGAATCAGCCTTAAAATAATAGTCATCATCGAAAAGCATCCTCATTACCAAACAACTATAGATTTGATTAAAAATTCTCGTCTTAGCTAAATATAATTTTTACATATAACTTACAAAAAATGCAAAAAACAAATTGAAACACATGATATAATAAATTATATTATAAATTCAAAGGAAATGTTACTATGTCTAAAATGAAAAAAGCTACACTTATCATTGGTGGAGTCGGCTTAGCATTTTTAATGTCTGCAACTCCTGTATCAGCAATCACATCTTCAAACACTTCAAAGTTGTTGCAACATAAACAAAACAACATAAACAAAGATATCACTATCAAAGTTTGGAAAACAGAAGATGAAGTTAAGTCTGGAAAGCCTTTATTTACTTATAGAACAACATTCAAAGGACAATTAGGGCAAAATTATATCACTGAAATTTTAAAAAATATGAAAGGTGATATTTTATCCAAAAAATTGATACGAACTTATGGATATAATGAAGAAACTAAAGATTTCCACTTTTTTCTTGCTGACCTAGGTGGTTTAAATATTGGTGATAATGAGCGTACCCCTTATAAAATTGAAATAAAAACAAATAAGGACGGTACAAAATATCAAGAAGTGAGTTATACCACCCCTACAACATCCCCTCACTATTATTATACAGATAAAACAGGGAAAGAAGTAAGCGGCAAAACTATAGTCTCTCCAGACGATGCTATTTATGATACCTATCTTAATAAAAAACCCGTTCTCTTAACCAAGGATAGCAATCTTGTGGAACCAACTTCAGTTCTAAAAGAAAATCAACAAAAAACTTTCAATCTTAAGCGCGGGAAAGACTTTTCAATCTATTTAGGGTATGGAAAAGATGTTCAAATAGACTGGGAGCAAGTTCGAAAACAGCTACCAGAAGGCTTAACAGTAAAAGTTACGAAAAATGGTGGTGGTTCACAAATAACCGGTTCTCCTAAAAAAATAGGAAACTACACTGTTCCAATTACTCTAAGATTACCTAAAAAAAATAAAGTTACCGAAAATACTATTGTCAAACTCGTTTTCAATATTCAAGGGAAAAAGAATAGTTGGGAACGGGATGCTAAAGGTGATTGGTTCTATTACAAAGCAGATGGCACTCTAGCGAAAAATCAATGGATTGACAATACCTATTGGGTCGGGCAAGATGGTAAAATGGCTAGAAACACTTGGGTTGACAACGGAAAATACTATGTAGGAGCTGATGGTAAATGGGTGAAAGACGCTCATAAACCTGGTTGGCATAAGGATGCCAAAGGTGATTGGTTCTACTACAAAGCAGACGGCACTCCAGCAAAAAACCAATGGATTGACAATACCTATTGGGTCGGGCAAGATGGTAAAATGGCTAGAAACGCTTGGGTAGACAATGGAAAATACTATGTAGGCGCCGACGGTAAATGGATTCCTAACCATCTTAAAAGATCTTAATAATATTAAATAAGATTTACTTTTTTTGCAATATCATAAGCATTCCCTTAGTAGTATTGGTACTTTGTCAATTGTAATGAGTGGATTATAATGAAACCTTAGAGAGAATCAATCTGATTCTCTCTTTTTGTCTTGCGAAAACCACTAGCATAGCTAGTGGTTCCGTGGAGCCTCCAGCGAGGTAATAAAAATCCCTCCCCAAATGATAAGTATAGAAGTGGTTTCCCCACCACCCCATCAGATCATAAAGGAGGTACCTCATGAGAGAGGATAATGAAAGTTTATCACATAATCGTTGGAATTGTAGTTATCATATCGTTTTCGCACCCAAATATAGTCGCTAAATTATATATGGCAGATACAAGTCCAGTATCGGCAAGATTATTTGTGATTTGTGTGAGCGTAAGGGAGTGACGATTCATGAAGCGAATGTAGGTTCGGATCATATTTACATGTTAGTGAGTATTCCTCCGAAACTCAGAGTTGCAAGTTGTATGGGTTATTTAAACGGTAAGAGCAGTCTCATAATTTGATGTTCAAAACGATGAGAATTTTAGTTGATTTTCTTTCTCTATATTTTTCCGATAGGGAGTTATCTTCTCATCCGGAAAACAGAACATGAAACAATTTATTATTCAACGTCATCTTTGAAGATACTTAAAGGAAAGAAAATGTTGTATCGGCAACGATTGTTGTATTTGGTAGATAGTTGGGTGGTTAAGCAAGGAGTTCATTATTTATGTTATCGGTTGGTGGAGACAGGGGATTTTTATTACTTTATCTAGCAACCTCATACGAACTTATTACGATTAAATGGTGAGTCACCGCAAGACTTTATTCGAGACAGAACCAAGGCTTACATTCGGAACTTAGCCAAAAATTCAGTTACGAGTTTGGAAGGGAGCGGTTTTGAGAATCAAGAGCGGCCCAAAGGAGAGCAAGAACCATTTTCATGGAAGAAACGAACGCGAAAGAAACTGTATAAGAGCTTGAAGTGATTTGGAAAATCATTTGTCAAATAAAAATTCCTAAACTAAATAGGAATAGTTTAGGAGTTTCACTAGTGAAAAAATCATTTGTGACTGATAGATAAAGTTGATTTGAATCTTACTGCAAGTATACTTTTTCATCTTTTAATATCAAAATAGCGGGCATGGACAGTTGTTTCCAAAAATCATAATGGATTTGTCCATCAAAATAGCTGAGCAGGATACAAATCAGATTGCCGTGAGAACTGATGATGATGTGTTCATCTTGGTGATTTTCTTCTAATTCTTGTAGAAATGATAGAGCTCGATTTTGAGCTATGAGATTTGATTCGCCGCTCGGAAGAGAACTGTCAGGATTTTGCTAAAGTTGCTTGAGTGTAGTTTCAAATGTTTGGTCGGAAACCGGCTGACTGCTTAGCTTTCGTTCAATCAATCGCTTATCCAGTTGAATCGGAAGTCCAAAAGTTAGTGCCAAAGGCTCAATCGTTTCAATTGCTCGTTGGTAAGGACTAGAATAAATAGCAGAGATTGGCTTATTCTCTAATATTTTTAATTGTGAGAGGGAAGTGAGTCCCTTTTGTGACAAAGGGCGTGTCCATTCGTCAGGTGTGTAAGTTGAGTGCGCGTGACGGACAAAATAATAAATGTTGTTCATGTAATCTAGTATATCACAACATGTGAAAATTCTATAAATAAGCAAGAAATAATGCTTATTTAAGAAAAACTTTAACTTTGTCTTACGGATAGTTAATAAGAGCTTGGTAAACTTTAATCAACCATTAAAGATAATCAAAGGAGTAAATAATATGGTTGACAAAAATCATCGTTCAAATAATGAAAAATATACAAAATGGTCTATCCGTCGGTTAAGTGTAGGTGTTGCTTCCGTAGTTGTGGCAAGTGGATTCTTTATTCTCATTAGTAATCCTGTAAATGCACAAGTTGGTACGCAAAACAAGGTGGTCACGACAGCCCCGTCAAATAGTCCGACAGACTCTGGTAAATCCATACTTGATTCGAAAGTAGGGCAAACAGAAAGCTCGTCAGCTGAAAAGAAAGAAATACCAAGTACAACGAAGCCCTCACAAGATTTGTCTGGCAAAACAACTCAAACACCAGATAAAAAGGTGCAAGAAAAACAAGAAGTTACAAAAGAAAATAAAGTAGGCAAATCCGTTGCAGAAGCTACGAAAAAAATCCAAAAGGCGACAGAAACGGTTGTAAAAGAAGTAGCTCCAAAAGCGCAAGAAGATTCAACTCTTGCTCAAGCTAAGCAATCTGTAGCGGATAACATCAAAGGTAGTACCGATGTACCAGCTTCCTTCTTACAAAACGCTAACCACCCCGGTCCCTTTACAGCAGGCGTGAATGAAGTCATTCCGTACGAACTCTTCGGTGGTGATGGTATGTTAACCCGTCTCTTGTTGAAATCCTCAGACGGTGCACCGTGGTCAGATAACGGCACGGCAAAACACGCTGGCTTACTACCCTTTGCCAACATTCCAAAAGGCAAATATTTCTACCAAGTATCACTCAATGGTAATGCGGCCGGCAAACAAGGTAAAGCGCTCTTGGATCAATTGAAAGCCAACGGTACGCACAGCTATACTGCAACAGTCACAGTTTACGGTGCAACAAAAGATGGCAAGGCTGATTTGAACAATGTTATCGCAACACGTCAAGTAAATCTGAATTTGAATGGTCAAAAAGCGCAAGAAGATCCATCTCTTGCTCAAGCTAAGCAATCTGTAGCGGATAATATCAAGGGCGGTACAGATGTTCCGGCTTCCTTCCTAGCCAATGCGAACCACCCTGGTCCCTTTACAGCGGGGGTGAATGAAGTCATTCCGTACGAACTCTTCGGTGGTGATGGTATGTTAACACGTCTCTTGTTGAAATCCTCAGACGGTGCACCGTGGTCAGATAACGGCACGGCAAAACACGCTGGCTTACTACCCTTTGCCAACATTCCAAAAGGTAAATACTTTTACCAAGTGTCACTCAATGGTAATGCGGCAGGTAAACAAGGTAAGGCGCTTTTAGACCAACTGAAGGCCAACGGCACTCATACTTACACTGCGACTGTTAAGGTTTACGGTGCAACAAAAGATGGTAAGGCAGACTTGAACAATGTTATCGCAACACGTCAAGTAAATCTGAATTTGAATGGTCAAAAAGCACAAGAAGATCCATCTCTTGCTCAAGCTAAGCAATCTGTAGCGGATAACATCAAAGGTAGTACCGATGTACCAGCTTCCTTCTTACAAAACGCTAACCACCCCGGTCCCTTTACAGCAGGCGTGAATGAAGTTATTCCGTACGAACTCTTCGGTGGTGACGGTATGTTAACCCGTCTCTTGTTGAAATCTTCAAATGGCGCCCCATGGTCAGATAACGGCACGGCAAAACACGCTGGCTTACTACCCTTTGCCAACATTCCAAAAGGTAAATATTTTTATCAAGTGTCACTCAATGGCAATGCAGCAGGTAAACAAGGCAAAGCTCTTTTAGATCAACTAAAAGCGAATGGAACACACAGCTATACCGCAACGGTAACGGTTTATGGTGCAACCAAAGATGGTAAAGCAGACTTGAACAATGTCATCGCAACACGTCAAGTGAACTTGAATCTGAACGGCACTACGACTGCTGACCAAGTGAAAAAATCCGTAGCAGATAACATCAAAGATAAAATTGATGTTCCTGCAAGTTATTTAACAAATGCAGTCTATCCAGGACCATTTACAGCTGGTGTCAACCAAGTCATTCCGTACGAACTCTTCGGTGGTGATGGTATGTTAACCCGTCTCTTGTTGAAATCCTCAGATGGCGCACCGTGGTCAGATAATGGTAAAGAAAACCATGCAGGTCTCCTACCACTTGCAGGTCTAGACAAAGGCAAATATTTCTATCAAGTTTCATTAGATGGCAATGTGGCGGGTAAGCAAGATAAAGCTTTGTTAGAACAATTGAAAGCTAATGGAACGCATTCTTATAAAGCAACAGTCACAGTTTATGGTGAAAAAGATGGCAAAGCAGACTTAAGCAATGTCATTGCGACGAAATCTGTGACCATTAACCTAAAAGGTGAAAAGAAAGCGGACTCTAATGGGCAATCTCAACAAGATCAAAATGGTCAGGCACAAAGCCAAGGTAAAAAAGCAGATCATGACGGAAGCAAACATTCAAATAAAGGTGGCACACCTTCTGCAACAACTTCAAAAGGTGGACAAGCTAGGGCAAGTAAAAAATCGCTTCCTAATACAGGTCAAAAATCTTCTCTTGCTTTAACAGTTTTAGGACTTCTTGGCCTAAGTGCAGCAGCTATTTTAGCACTTGTTGGCATGAAACGCAGAGAAAAGAAGTAATTCTCGCATTTGTGAGCAATAACGCTTGAATCAAGTATAGAAATAGTGTTATACTTTTTCGTGGTATAACACTATTTTTCACAGTAGAGGTAAGAAAATGACGAAGAGAATTTTGTTAGTAGATGATGAAGTAGAGATTACCGAGATTAACAAGCGTTATTTAACACAGGCAGGTTATGAAGTCAATGTGGCGCATGATGGACAAGAAGCTTTAGAGTTGTTTCAGAAATATTCAATTGATTTGATAATTACAGATATTATGATGCCTAATATGGATGGCTATGATCTGATTGGGGAAGTACAATATCTTGCTCCAGACCAGCCTTTCCTTTTTATCACGGCTAAAACATCTGAGCCAGATAAGATTTATTCTCTCAGTATGGGGGCGGATGATTTTATTACCAAACCTTTCAGTCCGCGGGAGTTGGTGTTGCGGGTGCATAATATCTTGCGGCGCATTCACCGCAGTGTGGGAGCAGATGAAAAACTCCAACTAGGGGATTTAGAGATAAATCATGCAACGCGCGAAGTGACAGTGCACGGACAATCGTTGATGATGACCCTTAAATCGTTTGAACTACTATGGATTCTTGCTAGTAATCCTCAGCGGGTCTTTTCAAAGACAGAATTATACGAAAAAGTTTGGCGAGAAGATTTTGTGGATGACACCAATACGCTAAACGTACACATTCATGCTCTGCGGCAAGATTTAGCAAAATACAGTACAGAAAAAACACCCACGATTAAGACCGTCTGGGGCTTAGGGTATAAGATAGAGGTTTAAAATGAAATTAAAACACTTTATTATTGTGGGATACCTCATTTCCACAACGATCACGGTTGTTGCAATCATCTGGTCTGTCAACACCATGCTGATTTCAAAAAGTGATATTTATTTTATTATTGGTATTAGCATTCTGGCTAGTATTACAGGGGCATTGGTTAGCCTTTTGCTGTTGAGCCGTGTCTTTCTTTCTTTGGATAAATTAAAACAACTCATAAAAGGAATCTCTGACAAGAAATTTGAAACGGTGAACGACATTAAAAATCCTACTGAATTTAAAGAGCTAGCAGATGCTTTTAATGAAATGTCTACTGATTTGCAAAACACATTTGCCTCTTTAGAAGAAAGTGAAAAAGAAAAAGGCTTGATGATTGCTCAGCTTTCACATGATATTAAAACGCCTTTGACATCTATTCAAGCAACTGTTGAAGGAATGCTAGACGGTGTGATTGCGGCAGATGAGCAGCAGTATTATCTCAAAACCATCAGTCGGCAGACCGATCGGTTGAATAAGCTGGTCGAGGAGCTAAGTTTTATCACTCTGAATACGATGAATCAGCCAGATGTACCGCTTGAAAAAGAAGAGATTTTCCTTGATAAGCTCTTGATTGATATTATGTCGGAGTTCCAATTGGTGATTGATAAAGAAGACCGAGATATTCAGATTTCAGTGCAGCCAGAATCAGCAAAAATTATCAGCAACTATGATAAACTCTCGCGGATTATTCTCAATCTTGTCAGCAATGCTTTTAAGTATTCAGAAGCAGGCACTAAGCTTACTATTGATGCGGCGGTTGACAATAAGCGCTTGACTTTAACGGTGGCAGATGAAGGTCAGGGCATTAAGTCAGAGGATTTGGAGAAAATATTTAAACGACTTTATCGGGTAGAATCTTCTCGCAATATGAAAACTGGCGGGCACGGTCTAGGACTCTATATCGCGCGTGAATTGGCACATCAACTGGGTGGAGATATTTTCGTTCAGAGCGAATATGGGCAAGGTAGCAGCTTTTCGCTTGTATTAGATTTATAAAATGAAAGTGAGATAGACTAGAAAAATGAACATTTCGGGTTATCTCATTCTTTATTTTTATTAGTTAGTTTGTAGTCTTTGAAAAATCCGATATTTCCTACTGTATGGCGCATGCTCCGAAGGCCGTCCAAGAAGCAGCTACGTATGTGTAGTGGATTACTTTGCAGATGCAGTGAAACATTTGGAGAAGTTGTTGTATCAAAATAGTATAAAGGCTTAAGAAAATTTTCTTAGGCTTTTTGTGTGCTGCCATTATCCTTAATCAAAAAATTTTTTTGGTTTCATGTTATAATAAACCTATGGAAAACAAGAATAAATTACTGTTGATTGACGGTTCGTCCGTCGCTTTCCGTGCTTTTTTTGCACTGTATAATCAAATTGACCGATTCAAGAGTCCGTCTGGGCTTCACACCAATGCCATTTACGGCTTCCATCTTATGCTGAATCACTTGATAGAACGTGTACAGCCAACTCATATCTTGGTGGCTTTTGATGCGGGAAAGACTACCTTTCGGACAGAGATGTATGCTGATTACAAGGGTGGTCGGGCTAAAACGCCAGAGGAATTTCGTGAGCAGCTGCCTTTTATTCGCGAAATGCTAGATAAGCTGGGTATTTGCTATTATGATTTGGATCAGTATGAGGCAGATGACATTATCGGTACTTTGGATAAAATGGCTGAAAACACGGCTGTTTCCTACGATGTGACAATCGTGAGTGGAGACAAGGATTTGATCCAGCTGGCCGATGATAATACTATTGTGGAAATTTCTAAAAAAGGTGTGGCTGAGTTCGAGAAATTCACACCAGCCTACCTCATGGAAAAAATGGGAATTACACCCACACAATTTATTGACCTTAAGGCTCTTATGGGCGATTCCTCAGACAATATCCCTGGAGTGACTAAAATCGGTGAGAAAACGGGACTCAAGCTTCTTTTGGAATATGGCTCTCTGGAAGGTATTTATAACAACATTGACCAAATGAAGCAGTCTAAGATGAAGGAAAATCTCATCAATGACAAGGACATTGCTTTCTTATCTAGAACACTTGCAACCATTGATACCCAAGCCCCAATCGAAATTGGTTTGGAAGATATTCTCTATCAAGGTCCGAATATCAAACAATTAAGCAGATTTTACGATGAAATGGGCTTTAAGCAATTTAAGCAAGCGCTAGAAACAGAAGCAGAGCCAGAAGAGGAGGCTGACATTGCTTTTGAGGAAGTGACGGAAGTCCGTCCAGAAATGCTCAGTAAAGATGATTTTTTCTATTTTGAAATGTTGGGGGACAATTACCACATAGACGAGATGGTGGGCTTTGCGTGGGGAAATGCACAGCAGATTTATGCCAGTCAGGACATCAACCTTTTGCAGCAACCAGCTTTCAAAGAATTTTTGGGAAACACAGCCCTCAAGGTTTATGATTTTAAACGCTCCAAGGTCTTGCTCAGTCGCTTAGGCATTGAGCTTTCGCGACCTGCATTTGATAGCCGTTTAGCTAAGTACCTTCTTTCAACCGTTGATAACAATGAAATCGTAACAATTGCCGGTCTTTATGGCAAGACCAAACTCGCCGAAGATGAGGCGGTTTATGGGAAAGGCGCTAAGCGGGCACTGCCTGAAAAAGCTATTTTATTGAGCCATTTAGCCAGAAAAGTCACAGTTCTCGTTGAAACGGAAAAGCCTATGACAGACTTGCTATGTCGGCATGACCAACTCAATCTACTGTACGAAATGGAGCAACCTTTAGCCTTTGTGCTGGCTAAAATGGAGATTGCTGGTATCAAAGTAGAACGCGAAACATTGCAAACTATGCAGGCTGAAAATGAGAGAATTCTGACTCGGCTAACTCAGGAAATCTATGAGCTTGCTGGTGAGGAGTTTAACATTAATTCGCCTAAACAGTTGGGGGGTATTCTCTTTGAAAAACTAGGTTTGCCAACGTCTTTTACTAAGAAAACCAAAACGGGCTACTCTACGGCAGTAGATGTATTGGAACGTTTGGCACCAATCGCACCAATTGTGGAGAAGATTTTGGACTATCGGCAAATTGCTAAGATTCAGTCGACTTATGTCATGGGATTGCAGGACTGGATTCTAGCGGACGGAAAGATTCATACTCGCTATCTTCAAGATTTGACTCAGACAGGACGCCTATCAAGTGTTGACCCTAATCTGCAAAATATCCCAATCCGCCTAGAGCAAGGGCGCTTGATTCGGAAGGCTTTTGTGCCAGAGTGGGAGAACAGTGTCTTACTTAGCTCCGATTATTCGCAAATTGAGTTGCGGGTTTTGGCGCATATTTCAGGTGATGAGCATTTGATTGAGGCTTTCAGACACGGGGCAGATATTCACACTTCAACAGCCATGCGGGTTTTTGGTATTGAAAAGCCAGAAGATGTGACACCAAATGACCGCCGCAATGCCAAAGCTGTTAACTTTGGTGTTGTTTACGGAATTTCTGACTTTGGACTTGCCAACAATCTGGGCATTAGTCGTAAGGAAGCGAAGGCCTATATTGATACTTATTTTGAGCGCTATCCGGGTATCAAGGCCTATATGGAAAATGTGGTGCGAGAGGCGCGAGACAAGGGCTATGTAGAAACCCTTTTTCATCGTCGTCGGGAGATTCCAGACATCAATTCTCGTAACTTCAATGTCCGAGGATTTGCGGAACGGACGGCTATCAATTCACCGATTCAAGGCTCAGCCGCAGACATTCTTAAAATTGCAATGATTCGGCTGGATCAAGCTCTGATAGATGGGAATTTTAAAACCAGAATGTTGCTGCAAGTTCATGATGAAATTGTGCTGGAAGTACCTGAAAACGAACTGGAGACTGTTAAAACTCTGGTGAAGAATATCATGGAATCTGCCATTGAACTTTCTGTTCCCTTGAAAGCGGACGAAAGTGCTGGCAAGACCTGGTATGAAGCCAAGTAAAAGCAAGGTGCTAAGTTCATAAGGACAGCGAGAAGTTCTTGCGTCGTTTGGCTTCTTAGTGTTTATAGCTGTGTTTCTGATTCAAAAGGATCAGCATGACTCACAATACATAAAAATTACGGAGAAAATTTTATGACCTATCATTTCAAAAATCCCAGCGACGGGATTGTCAAGCATTATTTAGAAAATAGCAAGGTGATTGCGGTTGTTGGTTTGTCAGATCGAGAAGAGGCAACCAGCCACCGTGTATCCAAAGAGATGCAAGAACGGGGCTATCGGATTGTTCCAGTCAATCCCCGAGCAGCCGGTGGTCAGATTTTAGGTGAGACCGTCTATGCTAACCTCAAAGATATTCCGTTTTCAGTGGATATTGTTGATGTCTACCGTCGCAGTGAGTTTTTGCCAGATGTGGCGCGTGATTTTCTGCAAGTGAATGCTAAGATTTTCTGGGCACAATTGGGCTTGGAAAATGAAGAAGCCGAGCAAATCCTTCGTGCAGTTGGGCACGATGATATTGTCATGAACCGCTGTATCAAGCAGGAGCATACCCGTCTGATTTTAGAAGGGTAAATGCCAGCGTTGGTGATATCAGAGGTAATTCTGGTTCAGGAAAAACGAGTCTGGCAAAGAAATTGCAAGAGTATTATGGACGAAGGACACTTGTCATTTATCAAAATGTCGTTCGCCGTGACATACTAAAAGAAAAAGTCGGGCCGGACAATTTGTCAATCTCTTTGACGGCAACCATTGCCCGTTATGGCTATGAGCGAGATTTGTTGGTTATCGTTGAAGGATTTTATGAAACAGACATTTACGGGCAGATGCTAGAAGAACTGCGTGACCTCTTTTATCCAAAAGTTCTGTCTTACTATTATGATTTGACTTTTGAAGAAGCGGTTCGCCACCATCAAACAAGGAGCAAGAAAGCAGATTTCAGTCCAGCTGATATGAAACGTTGGTGGAAAGAATGTGATTTCTTGGGTTGGGAGGAAGCGATATTTACAGATCAAGTTTCGCTGGAAGATGCTTTTCAAAAAATTTCCAAAAATATCAATTTGTTATAAAAAATTAAGGTTGATTTAAGCTAACTTGGTTATACTATATTTATCAAATGAAGACCTCCTAACTTTGTTTGATAGAAATCCTAAACTTTTTCATAATAATCTCCCTAATAAAGTCACCCAATTGGTGGCTTTTTTGTGTAGAGTTTATGGTATTTCCTGAGGGCAACTTATGTAAAGTGAATTGAAAGCAACTTAAAAGACCTGAACAACTGTCCAAGTCTTTGTAAGGTTAATTTTATTTTTCAGAGTTAGAAAAATTAAGAAAAAATCGGAGTTTGTTCTTTTTCCTTTCTGACAGCTTCATAGAAAAGAGTCTGAGCTGTATAAATGTAGGGATAAACATAAATAGAAGCAATTCCAAAAGTAAGGGCACTTAGCAAGTACCAGCCAATAAAAGTTAAATCAAGTACAAATCGCTTGCCTTTATATCCTTTCATCATCTGGCGGCTTGTACGAATAATTTTAAAGGCGCTCTCATAGCTCTGGTTTTCTAATGTATCACAAAGAATAAATTCTACTTGCGAATAAGCGTAATATTGAGGAAGTGCAATAATAATACCGATTACCATCAAAATAAAACCGATGAGAATATAAAGTAACAATGTCCCAACAGTTGTTTGAAGTGCAGTATTTTGTGAGAGAGCTTGAGAATTGGGGAGGAGTTTTATGACACTAAAACTAGCCAGAATCATCATGCCGCTTCCAATCCAGACGAAAATATTCCACAGAAATAGTAATACACGTTTGAGCAAAAGTGTCATGAAAACAGGACCAATTACTTTACTATCAAAAGTCCGAACTGAATCTGTAAAATGCACCTCTTGCCGTTTTCCACGAATGACTTCCAGTAAGGTCCAAAAAGCAGCCGTCAAAAAGAAAGATACGATAAAACTAATCGCGATTGGGAAAAGAGAACGATTGATTCCGTGGATAATCGTCTTTTGAATGCCATATTGTAAGATATTATTGGGAAAGGTATCTGAAGAATAATTGTAAACAACGGAAATAATCGCCGTTAGAATTGGTACTAAAAAGAGTGCATAGATACCTTTGGTTTGACGTTGGATACGACGAGCCTCTGCCCGCAATTCACTTAAATTCATATTTGCCTCCTAATTTGAAACATATTATACCATATTTTGGAGTCAAGTTAATCATAGCTGGCAGAAAACCTTTTGAAATTAAACATTTTTGACTTGTCTTAATTAAATAAATGTGCTACAATCTGACTAGAGTTATATTTATCAAGATTTCACACTTGTATAAGTATGTAACACAACCAATGATTGAAAGTGCCCAGTGCTAAGAAAGCGTTAACTTGTTTCAGCTAACAAACACCATGAGGGACTCTCGTTTGTTGGGATTTTCTTTTGGGCTTCGTTAAATCAAGGTCCTGAAGGGAATAGCATGACTTCCATACAGAAATAAATTTCATAAAAAGCTGTTTTATGAAATGTTTTAATATATATATATATATATATATATATTAAATTTTGTCCGGAATATAAAATAAATTTGGAAAAGGAGAGGCAATGAAGAAAAAAGGCAGTCTATTTTTAGTTCTGATTCTGCTTATGAACACAATTTTACAAGGAGTGAGTGGTGCTTCTCTTGCCTTCGCACAAGAACAGACTAGCCCGTCTTCTGCTCTAGTAAGTAATCCTGCTGAAACTGCCAAAAAAGAAGACTCGGAAAGTTCTAGTAGTGAAACTCAGAAAAGCCCTGTCAACGAGAGTCAGGAAACCCCTAGTAGTTCTAGTCAAGAAAGTAGCAGCTCAACGAGTCAAACAACTCCAGCTGCGACTACATCAGAAGATGATGACGATGCATTACCACCAGGCCCTCCTCCTACGCCAACAGTAGCATCAGGTGCTCCTAAAATAACAGTAGAGCCCAACTCTCAGTCAGCCTATCGAACAGGTGAGGCAATTACCTCTTATGTTAACATTGACGGCTCTACAATAGGTTCTTCAACACCGTTAGAGGGAGCTTACCTAGATATTGAGATTCCAACGGCGCTGTATCCGGGCGGAAAAGTGTTAGAAACTAACGCTTATATAGAGGATATTGCCATAGGAGAACCTAAGAGTGGGAATATAGCTAATCCAGGTCTAGTGAAAAAGACAGAGCTGATTAAGGAAAACAACAAAACTATTTTTCGTGTCTATTTCAACGCGATCTCCTCAACCGCTCAAATCAGTATGCCCTATGTTTTTAGATTTACTAAGGGTTTGGTTCCACGAGACTATAAGCTGCAACCTAAAGTTACGCTAAAGGACAAAAATGGCAACACCCTAGATACGGCAACGGATAAAGAGTATACTCCAACCTATCCAGATATGAACCTAAGGAAGGTGGTTGGTGTTAGCGATCGAGATGGTCAACTTCTCTATGGTGGGACGGCTAAGACTGGGGATCCAACTAGGATTTCTGAAACAGGCGCAGAACCAGTAGCATTTAATTTTACTTACACTGTACAGCCAAACTCAGGTCAGCAGCGGATGATGCAAAAAGTCGTCATCAAGGACAAGTTGCCGACTTATACGAACAGTAAAGGTCAAACGGTTACTGCTAAATTTGATCAGAGTCTGAATCCGGATTGGACAGATAACGGTGATGGGACAGTCACCTATACAAAGACTTTTTCAGAAAGTGAATTTGATACAGATTTCCGTCATAATATTGATGTCAGCAAGGCTACATTGTACCTGTCTTTCCCAGATGCTCAATACAAAAAGGATAATGGAGACAAACCTGATTTTACAAATAAGGCAGAGATTACAGCAACTCCTTTTAACCCATCACCAAATGAGCGATATACTACCAGTGACAACATCACTTTTAATCTTATTGCGGACAATTTTGATGGAACAGGGATTCTTGCAAAAAGAACAGAACATGAAACAGTAAACTATGATGTGCTGGGACTTTATGCACAGCGACTAGACTATACAGTTAAGGTAGAAAATAAACTGTCAAAACCACTTAAAGAAATTGTGCTGACTGAAGATGCTAGTAAATTCGACAAAAGGCTTTATTTGACTAGTGTCAGTTCTTTCTTTGAAAGAGGTTCAACAGGGGATGTTCCTATCAGTAATGACAAGATAGAAATCCGTGCCTATAAGAGCGATGGTAATTATGATACTTTTAAGCCAGGACAGCAGATTAATGAAGAAGCACAAAATGAGCTAAATGCCGCTGCCGAAAAGATCCAAAATGGAAAAATGACAGAATCGGCAGCGCCGGCTGTCACTCCAAAATACACTAAAATAACTATCCACTTTATTAACGGATATGAATTACCAGTTGGAAAGTACATTGATGGTTTCGTCTATATGGCTTTCAAAGACCCTTATCATGTTCGCTACTCTCCTGAAAAAAACATTGAAAATGTGGTAAGCCTTGATGCTAAAGTAACGAACTTTAAAAATCAAGATGTTTCAATTAATACATCCGCTGAATGGAGTAAGCAATTCGTACTGTTTCAAGAAAAGATTAAACTTTCAAAAACGACTGACCAAGCAGGTAAAACAGGTTTAGTAGGAGAATCTTTGACCTTTGGAATAAGTCTAGGGTTGGAAAATCTTTCCAAAGCGCGCTATCTAAAGAATCCAACGCTTGTTGATCTTCTTCCTAAGGGGGTTAGTATTGCATCAGGTGTAGACACAACAAAAGCAGAAAATATGCTCGAAGCAATCGGGCTAGCAAATCTGGATATGATTGATAAATTTTCAGTCATTGAAAACTATCATGGTACGGGTCGTACAGCCATAAAGATAAGGTTAAAATCAGGTCTAGTAAAAGACTTAAATAATGGTACGGGTTACAACTTTAAATTAAAAAATTTTGTCATTAATGATGAAATCATTAAATCCACGTCGGAGACTCCAACTTTTAACAACGACAATGAGCTTTATTTTTACCAAGACAATGGGCAACCATTCCCAAGTGCCATTCAGTCAGATTTAGGTCAGATTGTGAATGATGATAAAGATATCAACATGAATGGTGAAACGACGGATAAAATTGCAAAAACAACTTCAAAAGTTTTGGGAAATACAGTATCAAGTCGTGAAAGTTTCAAATATATCCGTAGCACAGAACCGCTGGTTGAAGGTGGAGCTTCGTACTATGGCAGGTCTTTCACCAAGGGTGAGATTGAAACAGATTACAGT
Source organism: Streptococcus atopicus (assembly GCF_049166725.1). NCBI lineage: Bacteria > Bacillati > Bacillota > Bacilli > Lactobacillales > Streptococcaceae > Streptococcus > Streptococcus atopicus. The sequence continues at coordinate 29,900 of NZ_JBMHFC010000011.1, read as the reverse complement.
GGTATAACTAATAATTCGGGTCACTTCCAATATGACCTGCAAATTCAAAATTATATCAATCAACCTTTGAATAAAGTTGAGTTCTATGATGTTCTTCCTCATGTCGGTGACGGTAGAACGAAAGGAACCGAAAGTACGGCTTTCTCCAATACTTTGACTGGTCCGGTCAAGATGGAAATGGCAGGGAACGACGTAACAAGTCGGTTTGATATTTATTACAGGACGGATAAATATCCGACTATGGATGCAGCTACGGAGATGAATAGTCCAAATTGGACAAAGACTCCAAGCGACTACAAAGATGTCACAGCAATCAAGATTGTTTCTAAAACGGGTACTGTTATTCCTCAAGATAGATTGCTTCACGCTCTTCTTGATATGAAGGTTCCGACTTATGACAAGGATAATAATATCGGTGGCAAGATTGCTATCAATACTTTCCATGTAAGGTATAATGGCGGACAAAACTTTGGTGAGTCCAATGCGGTTACCAACAGGGTCAACAAGCGGATTACCATTCCGGTTGAGAAGAAGTGGCGTGACTCTGAAACAACACATTCTAAAATAACGGCACAGCTCTATGCGACTTGGAAGGAAGACGGTGTTGCAAGAGAAAAGCTTAAAGAAGAAAAAGAGCTCTCTGACAGCAATAGCTGGAAAGATACCTTTAGTCCGCTACCAGATGAAGAATCTGCCGCTAAATTATTACAAAAAGAAGCAACAGAGAAGAAAATCACCGACTTTAAGTACGTGGTCAGAGAAAAGGAGATTCCGCCTGAGTATGATGTCGATTATAGCGGTGACGCTCAAAATGGATTTGTCATCACCAACACGAGGTATCCGTCAATTAAGATCCAGAAACTCTGGTATGACAAGGACGGCAATCAGATTGCAAATGACCAGCTACCGAAGAAACTAGAGGTTAAGTTGTACCGGACAACGGACGGACAAACTCAAAATGGAGAGCTTGTTGAGACAATTCAGTTGGAACGAAATGCGACAGCTCCATATCTATGGGAAGCTACAAAACGCTACCCACCTAAGGATAAGACCACCGGTAAGTACTACACTTACTACATCGAAGAGGTTGTTCCAAAGTATTATTTGGAAATCAGTAAGGCGTCTGAAAAGAAAGTTACCTTTACAGATACAAATGTCGGAGAAACAGCAACTTTGACGGTGAAGAACAAGGTAAACCCATCTTATCCAAACACAGGTGGTTCAGGTATCCTACCATATATCTTGATGGGAACTTTAACATTAACATTGGCAGTAATTTTACATTATATGCAAAAAAATAGAAAGGCTTTTTAGGAGGCAACACAATGAAAAACGTAAAACGATATTTCCTCTCGTTTTTAGCAGCTCTTAGTATCGTGCTTTTAGCATTTGGAGCAGATAAAACTTTTGCGACTACGGAAGAAACATATGACATCGTCTTGACTAAGATAAAGATGAATGATTTGACCAAGTGGCCAAAACAAACTGGTGAAGACGGAACAAAATACACTGGTCAAAAGCTAGATAATATCCAAAGTTATTTTGGTGCAGGTTCAGAGACACTACCAGGCGTTTGGTTTGAAGTTCACAAATATGATGAAAGTGCGCCCGACCATGTTGGTGCAATGGCTACGGGGACTAAAGTTGAAGGCTTGACAGATTCTAATGGTCAGATTACTTTCACAGGTCTTAGAGCTGGCAAGTATATGATTGTTGAGAAGAAAGAAAAATCAACCCTTGCTTCAAAGGAACAACTTGCAAAATCTGCTGCGGTTCCAATGGAAATTGAGTTACCAGTCTTTAAGGCTACCGGTGGATGGTACACAACTGGTAATGATGCTGTTCACGTTTATCCCAAAAATACCGTTGACAAACCAAGTATTGACAAAGTAGTTAGCGAAGACGCTAAACACGATACTGCTCTTGTTGGTGAAACAAAGATCTTCAAGGTCACTTCTACAATGCCAGAAGGTATTAAAGACTATAAAGTTTTAACATTCACCGATAAGTTCTCAGCAGGTTTGACTTACACAGGCAACCTTGTTGTTAAAAATGGTGGCACTGTTGTAGATCCTTCTAACTATTCAACTACTGGTACAGATGCAGTTGGTACAAAAGGAGCAACAATTAGCATTGCTTTCAATGAAAATTACATCAAAACATTAAATCCAAAAGATGTTATCACTATTACTTATGACGCAGTCATCAATGAAGAAGCGGTTATGGGTGCAGCCAACCCCAATGATGTTAAGTTGACTTATGGTACTAACCCTAATTCAACGAAAAAGGTTGAACCAACTACTCCTCCAGAACTCCACACTGGTGGTGCTAAGTTTGAAAAAGTTGACAAAGCGACATCAGCTAAACTTGCAGGGGCTAAGTTTGTTGTTACAAATGAAGCTGGTGACAAGTATTTGAAACAAACAGCTGCATCAGGAACAACTCCTGCTAAAAATGAGTGGGTTGCTAATAAAGCAGATGCAACTGTCATCACGTCAGCTTCTGATGGTACTTTTGAAGTTAAGGGGCTTCCTTATGGTAAAAAAGGAGATGACAACGCCACTGGTGAAACTAAGTACAAATTGGTCGAAGTTGAAGCACCAACTGGTTATGCTTTGTTGCAACAACCAGTTGAGTTCACCATCTCATCAACAACTTACACAGGTAGAATTAACCAAGTTAACAACAACAAAGTCACTATCCCACAAACGGGTGGTATCGGTTCAGCTCTCGTGATTGCAGCCGGTGTCTTGGTTGTTGGTTTAGGTTTCATTGCGAAACGTCGTTCAGCTAAGTAATAAAATGAAGAAGTAAGGACAATCCTTACCTCTTCACTAGGGTATTTAAAACAGTTGAATATCCTAGTGAAGAGTGCAAGTACTATGTTTTAGGAGGATACTATGACAAGAAAAAGAATATTGAGCAGTCTGCTATCCATACTTACGGTCATTATTATTTTGGTAACTTTGCGGCCATTTACAACCGTCTCATCTCAGGAAAATCAAGCCTCATCAGATGCAACCTACGATATTGTTTTAACCTTGGTTAAGTTAAAAGATTTGAATGGTTGGCCCAAAGGTGGAGGAAAAGATAGTTATTCTGGGCAGCCTTTAGATATTGAGAATTATTTTGGCAGTGAAGCCTCAACCATTGATGGCGTTGCTTTTGACATCCATAAGGATAAGGCGGATGGAGAGCTTGTTCAAACAAAGATAACTGAAAATGGCGGTCGACTCACCTTTAGTGGTTTGAAGGCAGGTAAGTACTATATTGTTGTCAATAAAGAAAAATCAAAGTTAGCAGGAAATCAGACGTTGGGTGATGCGACACCAGTTCCATTAGAAGTGGAACTGCCTGTGACAAAACCCGATGGCAGCTATTTCACGGTAGGAAATGACGCCGTTCATGTCTATCCCAAGCAGGTTTTAAAACAGAGAGAGGACAAGACAAGCTTTAAAGTTCGGAAAGAATGGAAAGGTAAAAAGTTAAACAGTATCACTGTTCATCTCAAACAAAATGGGCAAGTCATTGATGAAATTGAGCTGAGTGACAGCAATAACTGGGAACATACCTTTATGAACTTGGAAAAAGCAGATGCGACAGGGAAAGACTACACCTACACAGCTGAAGAAGATGTTCCTAATGGCTATACAGCAACTTATCAAAACATGGCAGATAAAACTGGCACGGTGATTACCAATACTCTGGTGCCACCGACTACGCCAAGAACACCGATTATCAAAACGGGAACCTTAGCCATTTATTGGTTTTTAGGATTTGCCGTCGTTTTAATCGGACTAGGATATAAGCTTTATAAAAGCGAGAAAAAACACTGATTCATCAGTGTTTTTTTATGATATTCCATAGTCGCTTGGTGAAAAAGAGAAAAATCGCTGTTCCGACAATCACAATCAAATAAGGGGCAAGCCTTTGTAATTTGAAACCAAGTTTGATATGTTGGTTGCTAACAAAGGAAATCAAGGGATTAGCAGATACGTTTTGCTTTTTTTCGCTATCTGAAACAATCCTTTTTGCATTGACAAGCAGACGTTTGTCATAGCTTGGTTCGTTCACACAGGTCATAAGCGTGACCATATCCTCGTTTTCAATCGGTTTGAGTTTTTCGCTCTCGTATTCATCGATGACCTCGCTATCGGTCACTTCGTATTCTAAATTTTTCCCAAGAATATCGAAATAAATTCTATCTCCCTTTTTGAGGGAGGGGAGGAAGTAGAAAGACATGCCATTGTAATTAATTCTATGTCCTGCAATAATCGGTCGCTGTCCTTTTATACCCAAGGGGGCAGATGTTCCGACAAGGGTCGCTACTCCCTTTAGGAGCTTATCATAGTCGGCGTCAAGATAAAGGTTGAAATGTTGTCCTAAAGCAGGAATGCTCATGCGTCCCGCAACTTGATTGGTATCTAGCAGATCTGAGTAGGGCGTCTTTTGCTTGGCGTCGGTCTCTTTTTTTGTTAGGAAAATATCTTGGATAGCTCCGGTGACAGTGGTTTGTTCTAAGGCTGTTCGTTGTTTTTGGAATGTTTTCTCGCTGGTCTGCTGATAGGTGCGCTGAGCATTGGATTGCCAAATGTCCTCTTTAATCATAGATAAAAAAGGAAAGAGGAAGAGCGCAATTCCAATTAACAGGAGGCTCAGCCCAAGTAATTGTTTTTTCTTTTTCATGAAAGTGATGTTTCTTTTCCTTTCTTTCTTAACATTTTAAAGAGTAGATAGCCTAAGAGTAGGAGGATGAGTCCGGCAGCAAGAAGGATAAACCATTTGTATTGGGCAAAAAAGTCAATCTTTGTTTTTTCCTTCTTTTCAGCTTCGTGGAAAGGAATGCGCTTGCCTTGAACGAGTAGGCGATGAGAATTGATCATATAAGGCGTGCAAGTCAAAAGAGTGGCACGATCTTCGCCCCCTTTAACCAGTATTGGTTTGAAATCAGTGGGCTCAACGGTTAAAATCTTATCCACCTGATAAGCCAAGGTTTCCTTGAGATTAGTGATGTAAAAGACATCTCCAACCCTCACCTTATCCAGGTCAGTGAAAAGTCTGGCTGTGGGCAGTCCCCTGTGGGCGGTGATGACCGTATGGGTGCTAACTCCACCGACAGGGAGGCTAGTTCCTTCTAAGTGGCCTGCTCCATTTTGCAAGACATTCTCAGATGAACCTGCTCGGATGGGAATTTTTTGATTGATAGAAGGAATCGTGACATAGCCAATTTTTTCTTGCAGTTGCAACATGCGAGCATATTCGGCTACACCTTCCTCTTTTTTTCTGCTTGAGAAAGGGTCTCCTATTTTTTCTGGGGACAAGGTGCTGTTATAGGCTTTAGCGAGTTCAATGCGTTTTTCAACATCTTGATCAGCTAATTTACCTTTCTCGTCGTCAAATTGCTTTGTTTCCTGCATAGTCACATATTGGTAATAAATCTGACTGACAAAGGGATAACAGATCATCAAACAACCCAGAATGGTAAGTATTTTATAGGTTAGTTGTAGCCATTTTTTGTTTTTCTTTTTTTTTGTCATGATAGCTCTTTCTATGCTTTTTTCGATTTCCACTTATTCCAAGCCAAAATAATGAAAATGAGGAATAGAATTGCGAAAACGACTAGATAAAGCGGTGGAATAGAGATATGACTAATCGGACTTTTCACTTTTTCTTCACTTGGTTTGTAAGGGATACGGTGGCCTCGCACAAGTAAACGGTGTGAATTGATCATATAAGGAGTACAGGTCAGCAAAGTCACGTAGTCTTTGTCAGGTACAATATTTAGAGAGTCAAACTGGGTCGGCTCGATCACCGTTATGGAATCAACCTCGTAGGCAAGTGTTTCAGCGATATTTTGAATGAAAAATTTATCGCCTACCTTCATTTTATCCAAGTCGGTAAAAAGGCGATTATTGGGCAAGCCCGTGTGGGCAGTTAGAACAGTGTGGGCGTTCTGACCACCAATCGGCAAACTGGTTCCTTCGAGGTGCCCCACCCCTTTTTGTAAGACTTCTTCACTTGAACCGGCATAAATTGGCAGGTCAACATCAATTTTAGGAATGGAGATTCTACCTATTTTTTCATGAACAGTCAGCATTCGAGCATATTCTGCTTGCCCTTTAGCGTTTTCTTCTTTGGTATAGGGATCTGTTATTGCCAAATTTTGCAAAGAGCGGTTGTAAGCAGTAGCTAGTTTTATTCGTTCCGCCACGTCTTCAGAAGTTAATTTTTGTGCAGATGAGTCAAAGTCCTTAACCTCTTGTTTGGTTTGGTAATTGTAATAAATTTGGCTAATAACAGGGTAGCTGATAATGAGGATACCGGCTATAATCGTTAAGTTTGTTAATAAATTAAAAAATTTTTTCATCATATTCCTTTGTTGTTAGCAATTATTTTTGTCGCTGGTAAGACTATTATATTTTTATCTATCTAACCATTATATCATAATTGGCAGCTATATTTGCTGATTCGTTCCTAAAAAAATCCTAGCCCCAATTTCTGCCTCCTTTTTCAAAAAATGCTATACTGGTCATAAGGAAATAAGTGAGGTATTTTATGTACGAATTTCAAAATCCTAGTGATTACATGATTCAGACCTATTTGGAGACGAGTAAAGTGATTGCAGTAGTCGGACTTTCTGACCGCGAGGAAACGACTAGCAATCGTATTTCAAAGATCATGCAGGAGCTGGGTTATCAGATCATTCCAGTCAATCCCAAGTTAGCGGGTCAAAAGATTTTAGGCGAGACGGCTTATGCGCGTTTGCAGGATATTCCTGTTTTCGTGGATATTGTCAATATCTTTCGGCGGAGCGAATTTTTACCGGGTGTGGCGCGTGATTTTATTGAGACAAATGCTAAGATTTTTTGGGCGCAGTTGGGACTTCAAAGTCAAGAGGCGGAAGAGCTTTTGAGGGTGGCAGGTTGTGATCATATCGTTATGAACCGTTGCATCAAGCGTGAGTACAATCGTCTGGTGAAGGAGATTGACTAATGGCGCAACTAGTCATCATTCGGGGGAATTCTGGTTCTGGGAAAACCAGCCTAGCTAAAAAATTACAAAATCATTTTGGTCGTAGGACGCTTGTGATTTCGCAAGACCTTGTCCGGCGTGATATGCTCAAGGAAAAAGTAGAACCAGATAATTTATCCATTTCTCTAACAGAAACGATTGCTCGTTATGGATATGAGCATGATTTGCTGGTGATTGTTGAAGGTTTTTATGAAACGGATATTTATGGTGACATGTTGGAGCACTTGCGTCAGCTTTTTGACAACAAGGTTTTAGCCTACTACTATGACTTGTCTTTTGAGGAGACAGTTCGTCGGCATATGACGCGTTCAAAAGTATCCGAATTTAGCCCTGCTGACATGAAGCGTTGGTGGCTTGATAAAGACATTCTCGGTTGGAAAGAGGAAATCCTGTTTACAGATGATGTGACTTTGAAACAAGCTTTTGAGCAGATATGTTGGCAGCTAGAACGATAAAAAGAGGTTACGAAGTAACCTCTCAGATTGAAGACAAACTGGAATTTTAATCCAGTTTGTCTTTTCTTTTACTATTGTTATCACAATTGGTCTTGATAGGATTACTTTTATGCAAAATAAAAAGACTATTCCAGCCATTATCTTACTATATTTTTTCATATTCAAGCACGCTAAAGTAAGCCCAAGGGTTGCCTCCATTTTGGACTTTCCTTTTAGTCTAGTATAACGTAAGTTGGGATATTCTTTAGCTGTTCCAAACAAGCGCTCAATGGTTTCTTTGCGCTGTTGATAGCGTTCCTTCATCTCTCTTTGGTGTCGGATGTCTTCACAAACCTCTAAATCATCTTTCCATAGATGACGAGTGATTACTTTTTGATGATTTTTTGATTGGGTACAAACCGATAATAAGGGACAATACTGGCATACAGCTGGATTACTTTTATACTCACGATAGCCGTCTCGAGTAGTCGTTGAATAGGATAAGGGGTGATTTTCTGGACAGAGGTAAACATCATAGTACTCATCATACATAAATTCTTTTGGCCGAAGCATGTCTTTTTTATTACGAGGTCTTGTATAAGGAAAAACGGGTATGACACCTAGTGTTAATAAGTAATGAGCGATGCTTGGGGTTTTATAGCCAGAATCAGCGATAAGATAGTGAGGATTCAATGCTTTAATCTTGTCAAAGAGTTCAGGAAATGCCTGACTATCATGGATATTCCTAGCGTGGATACTATAGCCTAGTGCCCAGCCATGTTTATCGCAAGCTACTTGAGCATTGTAAGCAAAAACCTCTTTATGGTCACCCTTATGAAACCAGCCACTATCTGGGGCGGTTGGAGAGATTTTCTTACTGATGGGCTCTTTTTCTTTGGCGAGCCCTAGCGACTTTTTTCCCTGTTTGTCCCTGTCTTTGGCAATTTCTTTTTCCAATTGGTCACTCATAAATTTAGCTTGCGCATCAACTTCTTGATTGATGTATTTGTGATTGTTCGCTGCTGCCTTGATATGAGTCCCATCCACAAAGATTTCAGTGGGGTCAATCAAACCAGCATTGAGGCAGAGCCCTAAGATATGAGCAAAAATTGCTTCAATGACTTGTTTATCCTGGAAACGACGACTTTAGTTCTTGCCGTATGTTGTGAAATGAGGCACCTTATCTTCTAAAGTTAACCCAAGAAACCAGCGGTAAGCCACATTGACTTCAATTTCTTTGATGGTTTGACGCATGGAACGAATACCAAAGAGACATTGAATCATTGGAATTTTGACTAACATGACTGGGTCTAAGCTAGGACGACCATTATCCGCACAATAACTGTTTTCAACCAATTGATAAATAAATGAGAAATCAACTGCACGATCCATTTGACGTAAGAGATGATCTTTAGGAACCAACTCATCTAGGCTGTAGAACCCGACTTGATTTCGATTATAGTCAGGATTTTCTTTGTGGAACATAGCAATACCTCCCAGAATACCTTACCTTTATTATAACTCTAGATAAACAGAAAAGTCCTTAGAAAAGTGAATTTCTAGGACTTTGTCTTCAATCTGAGAGGTTACGAAGTAACCTCTTTGTTTTACTGCTCAATCGAACTACTTATTGTATTATCACTGTTAGACTCAAGTGCAGGTTCTATTCCTTTTGTTGAACGTAATTTTTCATAAAATACGGTCGCAGCAAGTGTTTGATAAGGAATGACATAAATTCCCACTAAACCTAAGGTCAGCCCTGTCAAAATGTCCCAACCGATAAAACTAAAGTCTAACTTGAACCGTTTCTACTTGTAGCCTTTCATTAATGACTTACTTTCGCGAATAACCCCAAGCGGTCCTGCATAACGTCCCTCGGAAATCTGATCGTAAAGCACCCACTCTGTTTGAGAATAAGCATAATATTTAGGTAGGTAGATGGCTAGCCCAATCATGGCGAGTGGGATACTAACAATAATTATAATTATCGCTAAAGCAATCAGCCCATTATTTAGAAGGTAATCGTTGTTTAATGCGTTGGGAACTTGTTCAAAAGATTGACGAACTATGCTGCCCCAATGTTCAATTCCTCCATTAGCCGCAACGATAAACCACATCAATACATAGATGAATACCCCAAGGGTAAAAGCTGAGATTGACACTGTCCATACTAGACTCCAGAGAAAAAGTAATACTTATTTAACAAGTACTGTTACAAAGATCTTTCCAATCAAATCACTTTGAAAACCACGAAGAGAATCTTTAAAGCTAACAATTTCTGTCTGCTTACGGACTAGCTTAATTGTTTGGAAAATAATAGACGCCAGTGCAATCGCTAGAACAAAATTGAGGACAATAGAAAAACTAGTGGCACTAGAAAACAGAGCATATAGTTGTCCTGGATTCATAATACTTGTAGGATTCCCTGCCTCTGCCCGACTGTTCATAATTGCAATGGTCACATTTAATAGAGAGACTGCGATTGGTATTAGAAAGAGGGCGTAAATTCCGGGTGTCTCGCTCAATAGTTGTCGTGCTTTAGCACGAATCATTTTACTTGTTGGGAATGGCATTAAAGGTTTCATATTATCTCCTCACTATAAAATCTTTTTTCTAGTATAGCATAATTTACTGACAGCGAGTGTATTTTTTGGTAAAATAGGCTGTTAACACAAACTAGGACTGTCTTTCCTAGTCTCGGAGGTAAAAAATGTCAGATTCGCCGATTCAATATCGCCTAATCAAAAAAGAAAAGCACACAGGAGCTCGTCTGGGTGAGATTATCACGCCGCACGGCACCTTTCCCACGCCTATGTTCATGCCGGTCGGTACCCAAGCCACGGTCAAGACCCAGTCGCCTGAAGAATTAAAAGAAATGGGCTCAGGGGTTATCTTGTCCAATACCTATCATCTCTGGCTGCGTCCGGGAGATGAGCTGATTGCGCGGGCAGGTGGTCTGCACAAGTTTATGAATTGGGACCAAGCTATTTTGACCGATAGCGGTGGTTTTCAGGTCTATTCCTTGGCGGATAGTCGCAACATCACGGAAGAGGGTGTGACTTTCAAAAATCACCTCAATGGCTCCAAGATGTTTTTGTCACCAGAAAAAGCGATTTCCATTCAAAATAATCTGGGCTCAGACATTATGATGTCTTTTGATGAGTGTCCACAGTTTTATCAGCCTTATGACTACGTCAAAAAGTCTATCGAGCGCACCAGCCGTTGGGCAGAGCGAGGACTCAAAGCTCATCGTCGTCCGCATGATCAAGGTCTCTTTGGCATTGTGCAGGGAGCTGGTTTTGAGGATTTGCGTCGCCAATCTGCGCAGGACTTGGTCAGTATGGACTTCCCCGGCTACTCCATCGGCGGTCTAGCTGTCGGAGAGTCTCACGAGGAGATGAATGCGGTGCTGGACTTTACGACGCCCATGTTGCCCGAAAATAAACCGCGCTATCTGATGGGTGTAGGGGCACCAGACAGCCTGATTGATGGCGTCATTCGTGGGATTGATATGTTTGACTGTGTATTGCCGACCCGCATTGCTCGAAACGGCACCTGCATGACCAGCGAGGGACGTTTGGTTATTAAAAATGCCCAATATGCCGAAGACTTTACGGCTCTTGACCATGACTGCGACTGCTATACCTGTCAGAATTACAGCCGCGCCTATATCCGCCACTTGCTCAAGGCAGACGAGACCTTCGGTCTGCGCCTGACCAGCTACCACAATCTCTATTTCCTTGTCAATCTAATGAAGAAAGTGCGCCAGGCTATTCTCGATGACAATCTCTTGGAATTCCGCGAAGACTTCGTCGAGCGTTACGGTTACAATTCATCTAAGAGGAATTTTTAGGATATAAAATAAACTCGTTAAGTCAAGCTTAACGAGTTTTCTTCAAATTACTTATTTTTGGGGAAAAGTTAAAAAATCTTCCTAAACCCCTTGCAATATTGCCGCGCGTGTGGTATCATACTATGGTGCTGTGAAAAACAGTCTATAGCTTTGATGCAAGAGGTTGCGACACGCTCGGTTGCATTGCCACGTGATCGCCTGTCGGTTTTCTTGTGGAGCTAGCCTATTATCTTAAATAGACGAAAAAGGAGAAAAAGATGGCAAACAAAAAAATCCGCATCCGTTTGAAAGCTTACGAACATCGTACACTTGACATAGCGGCTGCAAAAATCGTAGAAACTGCTACTCGTACAGGTGCTGAAGTTGCAGGTCCAATCCCACTTCCAACTGAACGCAGCCTCTACACAATCATTCGTGCGACTCATAAATATAAAGATTCTCGCGAACAATTTGAAATGCGCACGCACAAACGTTTGATCGACATCATTAACCCAACTCAAAAAACAGTTGACGCTTTGATGAAATTGGATCTTCCAAGTGGTGTGAACGTAGAGATTAAACTTTAATCAAATATTAAGAAATCGTTCAAGTGAAATTGAACACAGGCTAAGAGCCGTGCAAAAAAGATAAACTTCCTAGTGTTCATCGAACACGGCGTCAGTTTTCTATTTTCGCTTCGCTCTTGACGCCCTTGGTATCTTAATCTTGAGCATAAAAAACGCTCGTTAAAAACTTTTTGAAAAAACTATAGAAAAGGAAACATTTTCTCATGACAAAAGGAATCTTAGGGAAAAAAGTGGGAATGACTCAAATCTTCACTGAAGCTGGCGAATTAATCCCTGTGACTGTTGTTGAAGCAGCTCCAAACGTTGTTCTTCAAGTGAAAACAGTTGAAACAGATGGTTACAACGCAGTTCAAGTTGGTTTTGATGACCTTCGTGACGTATTGAGCAACAAACCTGCTAAAGGACATGTAGCAAAAGCTAACACGGCTCCTAAGCGCTTCATTCGTGAATTCAAAAACATTGAAGGCTTAGAAGTTGGTGCAGAAATTACAGTTGACACTTTCGCAGCCGGCGATGTTGTTGATGTAACAGGAACTTCAAAAGGTAAAGGTTTCCAAGGTGTTATCAAACGCCACGGTCAATCACGTGGTCCAATGGCTCACGGTTCTCGTTATCACCGCCGTCCTGGTTCTATGGGACCAGTTGCGCCTAACCGTGTTTTCAAAAACAAACACTTGGCAGGACGCATGGGTGGCAACCGTGTAACGATTCAAAACCTTGAAATCGCACAAGTTGTTCCAGAGAAAAACGTTATCCTCATCAAAGGTAACGTGCCTGGTGCTAAGAAATCTCTTATCACTATCAAGTCAGCAGTTAAAGCTGGTAAATAATAAAGAAAGGGGAAATCAGTCATAATGGCAAACGTAAAATTATTTGACCAAACTGGTAAAGAAGCTGGTGAAGTAGTTCTTAACGATGCAGTATTTGGTATTGAGCCAAATGAATCAGTTGTATTTGATGTTGTTATCAGTCAACGTGCAAGCCTTCGTCAAGGAACTCACGCTGTTAAAAACCGCTCTGCAGTATCAGGTGGCGGACGCAAACCATGGCGTCAAAAAGGAACTGGACGTGCGCGTCAAGGTTCTATTCGCTCTCCACAATGGCGTGGTGGTGGTACCGTATTTGGTCCAACTCCTCGTTCATACGCCTACAAACTTCCACAAAAAGTTCGTAGATTGGCACTTAAATCAGTTTATTCTGAAAAAGTTGCTGAGGACAAATTCGTAGCTGTAGACAGCCTTTCATTTACAGCTCCAAAGACTGCTGAGTTTGCGAAAGTACTTGCTGCACTTGGCATTGATTCAAAAGTACTTGTAATTCTTGAAGAAGGAAACGAATTTGCTACACTTTCAGCTCGTAACCTTCCAAATGTGAAAGTTGCAACAGCAACAACTGCAAGTGTTCTTGATATCGTAAATAGCGACAAACTTCTTGTTACTAAAGAAGCTATCTCTACAATCGAGGAGGTTCTTGCATAATGAATTTGTATGACGTAATCAAAAAGCCTATCATCACAGAAAGCACAATGGCTCTTCTTGAAGAAGGTAAGTACGTATTTGAAGTGGACACTCGCGCTCATAAACTTTTGATCAAACAAGCGGTTGAAGCTGCTTTTGACGGAGTGAAAGTTGCAAACGTGAACACGATCAATGTAAAACCAAAAGCAAAACGTGTAGGGCGTTATACTGGTTTTACAAACAAAACTAAAAAAGCTATCATCACTCTTACAGCTGATTCTAAAGCAATCGAGTTGTTCGGTGCTGAAGCAGAATAATCTAAGGAGGAAATATCGTGGGAATCAGAGTTTACAAACCAACTACAAATGGTCGCCGTAATATGACTTCTTTGGATTTCGCTGAAATCACAACGAGCACTCCAGAAAAAACTTTGCTTGTTTCTTTGAACAACAAAGCGGGTCGTAACAACAACGGTCGTATCACTGTTCGTCACCAAGGTGGTGGACACAAACGCCATTACCGTTTGATTGACTTCAAACGTAACAAAGACGGTGTTGAAGCAGTTGTTAAAACAATTGAATACGATCCAAATCGTTCAGCAAACATCGCTCTTGTACATTACACTGACGGTGTGAAAGCTTATATCATCGCTCCTAAAGGCCTTGAAGTCGGTCAACGCATCGTTTCTGGACCAGAAGCGGATATTAAAGTCGGAAATGCTCTTCCACTTGCTAATATCCCGGTTGGTACATTGATTCATAATATTGAATTGAAACCAGGACATGGTGGTGAATTAGTACGTGCTGCTGGAGCTTCTGCTCAAGTGCTCGGTCAAGAAGGCAAATATGTTCTTGTTCGTTTGCAATCAGGCGAAGTTCGCATGATTCTTGGGACTTGCCGTGCAACTGTCGGTGTTATTGGAAATGAACAACATGGATTGGTTAACCTTGGTAAGGCTGGACGTAGCCGTTGGAAAGGTATTCGTCCAACAGTTCGCGGTTCTGTAATGAACCCGAACGATCACCCGCACGGTGGTGGTGAAGGTAAAGCACCAGTTGGTCGTAAAGCGCCATCTACTCCATGGGGCAAACCTGCTCTTGGACTTAAAACTCGTAACAAAAAAGCGAAATCTGACAAACTCATCGTTCGTCGTCGCAACGAGAAATAATCTAAAACAATCTATCCGCCAGCTCGGTAGCGCTGATTGTCAGTGCAAGCCGTTGTGGTACATATTTTAAAGGAGAAAACATAAAAATGGGACGCAGTCTTAAAAAAGGACCTTTCGTCGATGAGCATTTGATGAAAAAAGTTGAAGCTCAAGCCAACGACGAAAAGAAAAAAGTCATCAAAACTTGGTCACGTCGCTCTACGATTTTCCCAAGTTTCATCGGATATACAATTGCAGTTTATGATGGACGTAAACATGTTCCTGTTTACATCCAAGAAGACATGGTAGGGCACAAACTTGGTGAATTTGCACCAACTCGTACTTACAAAGGTCACGCTGCTGACGACAAGAAGACACGTAGATAAGAGAGGAGAAAAACATGGCAGAAATTACTTCAGCTAAAGCAATGGCTCGTACAGTGCGCGTTTCACCTCGTAAATCTCGTCTAGTTCTTGACAATATCCGTGGGAAAGACGTCGCTGACGCAATCGCAATCTTGAAATTCACACCAAACAAAGCTGCTGGCATTATCGAAAAAGTGTTGAACTCAGCAATCGCTAATGCAGAAAACAACTTTGGTTTGGAAAAAGCAAACTTGGTAGTATCTGAAGCTTACGCAAACGAAGGACCAACAATGAAACGTTTCCGTCCACGCGCAAAAGGTTCAGCTTCACCAATCAACAAACGCACTAGCCACATCACAGTGGTCGTTGCAGAAAAATAAGGAGGTAAAATCGTGGGTCAAAAAGTACATCCAATAGGTATGCGTGTCGGTATCATCCGTGACTGGGATGCCAAATGGTATGCTGAAAAAGAATACGCGGATTACCTTCATGAAGATCTTGCAATCCGTAAATTCGTTCAAAAAGAATTAGCTGACGCAGCTGTTTCAACTATTGAAATCGAACGCGCAGTAAATAAAGTAAACGTTTCTCTTCACACTGCTAAACCAGGTATGGTTATCGGTAAAGGTGGAGCAAACGTTGATGCACTTCGTGCAAAGCTTAACAAATTGACTAGTAAACAAGTCCACATCAACATCATTGAAATCAAATCACCAGATTTGGATGCTCATCTTGTTGGTGAAGGAATTGCTCGCCAATTAGAACAACGTGTTGCTTTCCGTCGTGCTCAAAAACAAGCAATCCAACGTACCATGCGTGCGGGAGCTAAAGGAATTAAAACTCAAGTATCTGGCCGCTTGAACGGTGCTGATATCGCTCGTAGTGAAGGGTATTCTGAAGGAACTGTTCCGCTTCATACGCTTCGTGCAGATATTGATTACGCTTGGGAAGAAGCAGATACTACTTACGGTAAACTTGGTGTTAAAGTCTGGATTTACCGCGGAGAAGTTCTTCCAGCTCGTAAAAACACTAAAGGAGGTAAATAACCAATGTTAGTACCTAAACGTGTTAAACACCGTCGCGAATTTCGTGGTAAAATGCGCGGTGAAGCTAAAGGTGGTAAAGAAGTAGCATTTGGAGAATATGGTCTTCAAGCGACTACTAGCCATTGGATCACAAACCGCCAAATCGAAGCTGCTCGTATCGCTATGACGCGTTACATGAAACGTGGTGGTAAAGTTTGGATTAAAATCTTCCCACACAAATCATACACTGCCAAAGCTATCGGGGTTCGTATGGGATCTGGGAAAGGTGCTCCAGAAGGTTGGGTTGCGCCAGTTAAACGTGGTAAAGTGATGTTTGAAATCGCTGATGTGCCTGAGGAAGTTGCTCGTGAAGCGCTTCGTCTTGCAAGCCACAAATTACCAGTTAAAACAAAATTCGTGAAACGTGAAGCTGAATAAGGAGAAGGCATGAAACTTAATGAAGTAAAAGAATTTGTTAAAGAACTTCGTGGTCTTTCTCAAGAAGAACTCGCGAAGCGTGAAAGAGAATTGAAGAAAGAATTGTTTGATCTTCGTTTCCAAGCAGCAACAGGTCAATTAGAACAAACTGCACGCTTGAAAGAAGTGAAAAAGCAAATCGCTCGTATCAAAACTGTTCAATCAGAAATGAAATAATAGACTTGGGAAAGGAGAAATTCTAAAATGGAACGTAATCAACGTAAAACGCTTGTTGGACGCGTCGTTTCTGACAAGATGGATAAAACAATCACAGTTGTAGTTGAAACAAAACGTAACCACCCAGTCTATGGTAAGCGTATTAACTACTCTAAAAAATACAAAGCGCATGATGAAAATAACATCGCTAAAGAAGGCGATATTGTTCGTATCATGGAAACTCGTCCGCTTTCAGCTACAAAACGCTTCCGTCTTGTAGAAGTTGTAGAAGAAGCAGTTATCATCTAATCAAACCAGAAAGGAGAAAACTTAAATGATTCAAACAGAAACTCGTTTGAAAGTTGCTGACAACAGCGGTGCCCGCGAAATCTTGACAATCAAAGTTCTTGGTGGTTCAAAGCGTAAATTCGCTAGCATTGGTGATGTCATCGTTGCATCTGTAAAACAAGCTACTCCTGGTGGTGCGGTTAAAAAAGGTGACGTTGTAAAAGCGGTTATCGTTCGTACTAAATCAGGTGCTCGTCGCAAAGATGGTTCATACATCAAATTTGACGAAAATGCTGCAGTGATTATCCGTGATGATAAAACTCCTCGCGGAACACGTATCTTTGGTCCAGTTGCACGTGAATTGCGTGAAGGTGGATTCATGAAGATCGTTTCACTTGCTCCAGAAGTACTTTAATCAAAAACAAACTAAGTCCCCTATCTTCGACAGATAGGGTGCCCTTCAGGGCGTAAGAAATCAAAGGAGAAACCAATGTTTGTAAAAACTGGCGACAAAGTTCGCGTGATTGCTGGTAAAGACAAAGGTGTTGAAGCCAAAGTCGTTGCCGCACTTCCAAAAGTAAATAAAGTTGTTGTTGAAGGTGTAAATATCATCAAGAAACACCAAAAACCTAATAACGAAAACCCTCAAGGTGCTATCGTGGAAAAAGAAGCACCAATCCATGTGTCAAACGTTCAAGTACTTGACAAAAATGGTGTTGCAGGACGTGTTGGCTACAAGTTTGTAGACGGCAAAAAAGTTCGTTACAATAAAAAATCAGGCGAAGTGCTTGACTAATCACGAAGGAAAGGAGAAGTATAATGGCAAATCGTTTAAAAGAAAAATATCTTAAAGAAGTAGTTCCTGCTTTGACTGAAAAGTTCAACTACTCATCTGTTATGGCTGTGCCAAAAGTGGATAAAATCGTTTTGAACATGGGTGTTGGTGACGCTGTTTCAAATGCTAAAAATCTTGAAAAAGCTGCTGAAGAGCTTGCTCTTATCTCAGGTCAAAAACCACTTATCACTAAAGCTAAAAAATCTATCGCCGGCTTCCGTCTTCGTGAAGGTGTAGCGATCGGTGCTAAGGTAACTCTTCGTGGTGAACGCATGTATGAATTCTTGGATAAATTGGTTACTGTATCACTTCCACGTGTTCGTGACTTCCACGGTGTTCCAACAAAATCATTTGATGGACGCGGGAACTACACACTTGGTGTGAAAGAACAATTGATTTTCCCAGAAATCAACTTTGATGATGTTGACAAGACTCGCGGTCTTGACATTGTTATTGTAACAACTGCTAACACGGATGAAGAATCACGTGAATTGCTTACAGGCCTTGGAATGCCTTTTGCAAAATAATCTAGGAGGTAAATAAATTGGCTAAAAAATCAATGATTGCTAAGAACAAACGCCCTGCGAAGTTCTCTACGCAAGCTTACACTCGTTGCGAACGTTGTGGTCGTCCACATTCAGTTTACCGCAAGTTTAAACTTTGCCGTGTTTGCTTCCGTGAATTGGCATACAAAGGACAAATTCCGGGCGTTACCAAAGCTTCTTGGTAATTATAGTTTCCTTTTCGTCATGAGTCGTTGTTATTCGCTCTTACTTAACTCAAGTTATGCCTACGAGCGAATGCCTAGACTTATCTAGGAAATGAAATCTATAAACAAAACTTATGAGCCTAGCTCAATCATTAACTAGCAAGTGAATTATCAAACTACTAGTAAGAGGAGAAAAATAAAATGGTTATGACTGACCCAATTGCAGACTTTTTGACACGTATTCGTAATGCGAATCAAGCAAAACATGAAGTGCTAGAAGTACCTGCATCAAATATCAAAAAAGGGATTGCTGAAATCCTTAAACGCGAAGGTTTTGTGAAGAACGTTGAGTACATTGAAGATGATAAACAAGGTGTTATTCGTGTATTCCTTAAATACGGTCAAAACGGTGAAAAAGTTATCACTGGTTTGAAACGTGTTTCAACACCAGGACTTCGTGTTTACAAAAAATGTGAAGATCTTCCAAAAGTCTTGAATGGACTTGGAATTGCGATTATCTCAACATCTGAAGGCTTGTTGACTGACAAAGAAGCACGCCAAAAGAATGTTGGTGGGGAAGTAATCGCCTACGTTTGGTAATTGCATGATACAAAGAGCGTGACGGACAAAGTGAAAATAGGAAATCTAGCGATGAATGCCCGCATTCAAGATAAATTTATCTTTTTCACACAGGCCGTAGCTCGTGTTCAGATTGGCAAAACTGATTTGAATGATATATTTGAATAAAACGTTAGAACTATCATACAAACTGCTATGATAGTTCCCCCGTGAAAACTGGCCGTCCTCGGACGACCTGACAATTTAACAGGAGAAAAAATAACATGTCACGTATTGGTAATAAAGTTATTGCATTGCCTGCGGGTGTCGAATTGACAAACAAAGACAATGTAGTAACTGTAAAAGGACCTAAAGGAGAACTCACTCGTACGTTCTCTAAAGATATTGATATTCGTGTGGAAGGAACTGAAGTAACTCTTCACCGTCCAAACGATACAAAAGAAATGAAAACAATCCACGGAACAACTCGTGCTCTTTTGAACAACATGGTTCATGGTGTATCAGAAGGATTCAAGAAAGAACTTGAAATGCGTGGGGTTGGATACCGTGCTCAACTTCAAGGTAAAAAATTGGTACTTTCAGTTGGTAAATCTCATCCAGATGAAGTGGAAGCTCCTGAAGGTATTACTTTTGAACTTCCAAATCCAACGACTATTGTTGTGAACGGAATCTCAAAAGAAGTAGTTGGACAAACTGCTGCTTATATCCGTAGCTTGCGTGCTCCTGAACCATATAAAGGGAAAGGTATCCGCTACGTTGGTGAATTTGTTCGCCGTAAAGAAGGTAAAACAGGTAAATAATGTTAAACGGTTGTTCTTCAACCGAAATAATTATTTCCAACTTTGTGCTTAGGCACACAATAAAATTAAGAGGTGAAAATTGTGATTTCGAAACCAGATAAAAACAAAGTCCGCCAAAAACGCCATCGTCGCGTTCGCGGAAAACTCTCTGGAACTGCTGATCGCCCACGTTTGAACGTTTTTCGTTCTAATACAGGCATCTACGCTCAAGTAATTGATGACGTAGCGGGTGTAACGCTCGCAAGCGCTTCAACTCTTGACAAAGAAGTTTCAAAAGGAACTAAGACTGAACAAGCCGTTGTTGTTGGAAAACTCGTTGCTGAACGTGCAGTTGCTAAAGGTATTTCTGAAGTGGTGTTTGACCGCGGTGGATATCTATATCACGGACGTGTAAAAGCTTTGGCTGATGCAGCTCGTGAAAACGGATTGAAATTCTAATAGGGAGGACACTAAAAAATGGCATTTAAAGACAATGCAGTTGAACTTGAAGAACGCGTAGTTGCGATTAACCGTGTTACAAAAGTTGTTAAAGGTGGACGTCGTCTTCGTTTTGCAGCTCTTGTAGTTGTTGGTGACCGTAATGGTCGTGTTGGCTTTGGTACTGGTAAAGCTCAAGAAGTACCAGAAGCAATTCGCAAAGCCGTTGAAGATGCAAAGAAAAACCTAATTGAAGTACCAATGGTTGGCACAACAATTCCTCACGAAGTAACATCTGAATTTGGTGGAGCTCGTGTCTTGTTGAAACCAGCTGTAGAAGGTGCTGGAGTAGCTGCTGGTGGTGCTGTTCGTGCCGTCATTGAATTGGCAGGTGTAGCAGATGTAACATCTAAATCACTTGGTTCTAACACTCCAATCAACATCGTTCGCGCAACTGTTGAAGGTTTAAAACAATTAAAACGCGCTGAAGAAGTTGCTGCCCTTCGTGGTATTTCAGTTTCTGACTTAGCATAAGAAAGGAGATTCACATGGCTCAAATTAAAATCACTTTGACAAAGTCTCCAATCGGACGCATTCCGTCACAACGTAAAACTGTTGTAGCACTTGGACTTGGCAAATTAAATAGCTCAGTTATCAAAGAAGATAATGCTGCTGTTCGTGGTATGATTACAGCAGTATCACACTTGGTAACTGTTGAAGAAGTTAAGTAAGCAATCATTTCGCTAACAAAACTTTAAATTGAAATAAACTAGGGGATGAGAGGATTTTCTCAGCCCCTTAAACTAAATATATGTATAGGCGAGTTTATACTGAGGGCACCTTTTTCTCAGTATAAGCGCTAGCATTTTACAAAAGAGGAGAAAAATATAATGAAACTTCATGAATTACAACCTGCTACAGGTTCTCGTAAAGTCCGCAACCGTGTTGGACGTGGTACTTCATCTGGTAATGGTAAAACAGCTGGACGTGGTCAAAAAGGTCAAAAAGCTCGTAGTGGTGGTAAAGTTCGTCTTGGTTTTGAAGGTGGACAAACACCATTGTTCCGTCGTATGCCAAAACGCGGTTTCTTGAATATCAATCGTAAAGAATATGCAATTGTAAATCTTGATCAATTGAATGTTTTTGAAGACGGGGCAGAAGTAACTCCAGTTGTCCTTATCGAAGCAGGGATTGTAAAAGCTGAAAAATCTGGTGTTAAGATTCTTGGTAACGGCGAATTGACAAAGAAATTGACTGTGAAAGCAGCTAAATTCTCTAAATCAGCCGAAGAAGCTATCACTGCTAAAGGTGGTTCAGTGGAAGTCATCTAAGCGAGGTGACCTATGTTTTTTAAACTATTAAAAGAAGCATTAAAAATCAAACAGGTTCGTTCAAAAATTCTCTTTACAATTTTTATTGTATTAGTATTTCGAATTGGTACGACGATTACTGTTCCAGGTGTTAATGCAAAAAGCTTGGAAGCTCTTAATGGGCTTTCATTTCTAAACATGCTCAGCCTTGTGTCAGGTAATGCTTTGCGGAATTTCTCAGTATTTGCATTAGGAGTTAGTCCGTATATTACCGCCTCTATTGTTGTTCAATTGCTACAAATGGATATTTTACCTAAGTTTGTAGAATGGGGCAAGCAAGGTGAAGTTGGACGAAGAAAGTTAAATCAAGCAACGCGCTATATAGCCTTAGTCTTGGCGTTTGTTCAATCTATCGGTATTACAGCAGGTTTCCATACCTTGTCTAGTGCTAAGTTGGTGGCAACACCTAACTGGCAAACTTATTTGCTGATTGGATTCCTTTTGACAACAGGTTCTATGATTGTGACTTGGTTAGGGGAACAAATCACGGATAAAGGCTATGGTAATGGCGTTTCTATGATTATCTTTGCAGGTATCGTAGCAGCAATTCCAGGAATGATTAAGAGTATATATGTAGACTACTTTGTCAATGTACCAAGTAGCCGTATTACTTCATCTATCATTTTTGTGACTATTCTGATTATAGCTGTTTTGCTCATTGTTTACTTTACAACATTCGTTCAACAAGCAGAATACAAAATTCCAATCCAGTATACAAAGATTGCGCAAGGTGCGCCTTCTAGCTCATACCTTCCTTTGAAGGTCAATCCAGCAGGTGTTATTCCGGTTATCTTTGCAAGTTCAATTACTGCCGCACCCGCAGCTATTTTCCAATTTTTGACAGCTACAGGTCACAATACACAGTGGGTTCGAGTGGCCCAGTCCTTGTTTGCGACAACAACCGCAAGCGGAATTGTGATGTACGCACTCTTGATTATTTTGTTTACATTTTTCTATACATTTGTACAAATCAATCCAGAGAAAACTGCAGAGAATTTGCAAAAGAGTGGTGCTTATATTCATGGTGTACGTCCTGGTAAAGGAACAGAAGAATATATGTCTAAGCTGCTTCGTCGCTTAGCAACAGTTGGTTCACTTTTCTTAGGCTTTATTTCAATCTTACCGATTTTAGCAAAAGATTTGTTTGGATTGACAGATGCTGTTGCTTTAGGTGGTACTAGTTTGCTGATTATTATTGCAACTGGTATTGAAGGAATGAAACAGCTTGAAGGTTACCTTCTGAAGAGAAAATATACTGGCTTTATGAATACAACAGAATAGAAACAGAGTAAAGAAAGATATTCTATACTTTAAAAGCAATTTGCGTTAAAGTACGAACGCAGTGGTTGATGATGAAAATGAGCTTTTGTTTTCATCCTAAATCAACTATGTTGCGGGGTGGGAGAGCAAATCGAAAATCATAGATTTTCTGAAGTCTGTCCCACTCTTTCTATTTTGTTTTTAAACAAGTTTACTAAGAATTTGTAATAGATTTATTTAAAAACAAAAAAGGAGAAGGATCATGAATCTTTTGATTATGGGCTTGCCAGGTGCAGGCAAGGGGACTCAAGCGACCAAAATCGTGGAGGAATTTGGTGTTGCGCATATCTCAACAGGGGATATGTTCCGTGCAGCCATGGCAAACCAAACTGAAATGGGTGTGCTTGCGAAATCATATATTGACAAAGGTGAATTAGTGCCAGATGAAGTGACCAATGGAATTGTCAAAGAACGTTTAGCACAAGATGATATTAAAGAAAAAGGCTTTTTATTAGATGGCTACCCACGCACCATTGAGCAAGCTCACGCACTGGATCAGACACTTGCTGAACTTGGTCTTGCTTTAGATGGGGTTGTCAATATCGAAGTGGATCCTAACAGCTTGCTAGAGCGCTTGAGCGGACGGATTATTCACAAAAAAACGGGAGAAACTTTTCATAAAGTCTTCAATCCACCAGCAGATTATAATGAAGAGGATTATTACCAACGTGAGGATGATAAACCAGAAACCGTGAAACGCCGTTTAGATGTCAATATCGCTCAAGGAGCACCAATTATTGAGCACTATCGTTCTCAAAGCTTGGTTTATGATATTCAAGGAAATCAAGAGATTGATGATGTATTTAAAGACATTGAAAAAGTCTTGTTAAAGTTAAAATAAAAGCGTTTTTTACACTTGCAATATTTGACAAGTAGTGATACAATAAATTAGTCTGACTTATAATTGTTACCTCTGTGCTCAGAGGAATGAATCGAAATTTAGGGGGTGCTTTTGCGTGGCAAAAGACGATGTGATTGAAGTTGAAGGCAAAGTAGTTGATACAATGCCGAATGCAATGTTTACGGTTGAACTTGAAAATGGACATCAGATTTTAGCAACAGTTTCTGGTAAAATTCGTAAAAACTATATTCGTATTTTAGCGGGAGACCGTGTTACTGTCGAGATGAGTCCTTATGATTTGACACGTGGACGGATCACTTACCGCTTTAAATAATCGAAATACTTGGAGGGATAAGAAATGAAAGTAAGACCATCGGTCAAACCAATTTGCGAATACTGCAAAGTTATTCGTCGTAATGGTCGTGTTATGGTGATTTGCCCAGCAAATCCAAAACACAAACAACGTCAAGGATAATAGAAAGGAGAAAAAATGGCTCGTATTGCTGGAGTTGATATTCCAAATGACAAACGTGTAGTTGTTTCACTGACTTATGTATACGGTATTGGTCTTCCAACATCTAAGAAAATTTTAGCAGCTGCTGGAGTTTCAGAAGATATTCGTGTGAAAGATTTAACATCTGATCAAGAAGACGCTATCCGTCGTGAAGTGGATGCCATCAAAGTTGAAGGTGACCTTCGTCGTGAAGTAAACTTAAACATCAAACGTTTGATGGAAATTGGTTCATATCGTGGAATCCGTCATCGTCGTGGACTTCCTGTACGTGGACAAAACACTAAGAACAACGCTCGCACTCGTAAAGGTAAAGCTGTTGCGATTGCTGGTAAGAAAAAATAATATAAGGAGGTAAAAAGTCTTGGCTAAACCAACACGTAAACGTCGTGTGAAGAAAAATATCGAATCTGGTATTGCTCATATTCACGCTACATTTAACAACACTATTGTTATGATTACTGATGTGCATGGTAACGCAATTGCTTGGTCATCTGCTGGAGCTCTTGGATTTAAAGGTTCTCGTAAATCTACACCATTTGCTGCCCAAATGGCATCTGAAGCTGCTGCAAAGTCTGCACAAGAACACGGTCTTAAATCAGTTGAAGTTACTGTTAAAGGTCCAGGTTCTGGTCGTGAGTCAGCTATTCGTGCGCTTGCTGCCGCTGGTCTTGAAGTAACAGCTATTCGTGATGTGACTCCTGTGCCACACAATGGTGCTCGTCCTCCAAAACGTCGCCGTGTATAATCATAAACCATTACACTGCTTTTCGTTTAAGAGGGAGTAACTAAATGATTGAGTTTGAAAAACCAAATATAACAAAAATTGATGAAAATAAAAACTACGGCATATTTGTAGTAGAACCACTAGAACGTGGTTATGGTACAACGCTTGGGAACTCACTTCGTCGTGTACTTCTTGCATCTCTACCAGGTGCTGCTGTAACATCTATCAATATTGAAGGTGTATTACACGAATTTGATACAGTTCCAGGTGTCCGTGAAGACGTGATGCAGATTATTTTGAACGTCAAAGGGATTGCTGTAAAATCTTACGTCGAAGACGAAAAGACAATTGAGCTTGATGTTGAAGGTCCTGCAGAAATCACTGCTGGTGATATTTTGACAGATAGTGATATTGAAATTGTAAACCCTGATCATTATCTCTTTACAATTGGTGAAGGTGCTAGCTTAAAAGCTATTATGACCGTAAATACAGGTCGTGGTTATGTACCAGCTGATGAAAATAAAAAAGATGATGCACCAGTAGGAACACTTGCGGTAGATTCAATCTATACGCCGGTGAAAAAAGTTAATTATCAAGTGGAACCAGCTCGCGTTGGTAGCAATGATGGTTTTGATAAATTAACTCTTGAAATCATGACAGATGGGACGATTATTCCAGAAGATGCTCTAGGGCTTTCTGCGCGCATTTTAACGGAACATTTAGACCTGTTTACTAACTTAACTGAAGTAGCAAAATCTACTGATGTGATGAAAGAAACAGAAAAAGTTTCAGATGATCGTGTGTTGGATCGTACAATTGAAGAATTAGATTTGTCAGTTCGTTCGTACAACTGTTTGAAACGTGCTGGTATCAATACTGTATTTGATTTGACAGAAAAAACTGAACCTGAAATGATGAAAGTAAGAAATCTAGGACGTAAGAGTCTTGAAGAAGTGAAAGTAAAACTTGCTGATCTCGGTCTTGGATTAAAAAACGATAAATAAAGGAGGAAAACATGGCTTACCGTAAACTAGGACGCACTAGCTCACAACGTAAAGCAATGCTTCGCGACTTGACCACTGACTTGATTATCAACGAATCAATTGTGACAACAGAAGCTCGTGCTAAAGAAATCCGTAAAACAGTTGAAAAAATGATTACTTTGGGTAAACGTGGTGATTTGCATGCTCGTCGTCAAGCAGCAGCTTTTGTTCGTAACGAAATTGCATCAGAAAACTATGATGAAGAAACAGAAAAGTATACTTCAACTACTGCTCTTCAAAAATTATTCTCTGATTTAGCTCCTCGTTATGCAGAACGTAACGGTGGATATACTCGTATCCTTAAAACTGAACCACGTCGTGGTGATGCTGCTCCAATGGCAATCATTGAATTAGTATAATTTTTATCAATTTTGTTGAGTGTTATGATGATGGAGTAATGTTACTCTTAGTCTAGCTCTGGTCTACCGCTAGGATTTTTCCTAGCGGGAACACTCATCTTATGATAAGAAACGTAGACGCTTGTTTACGAAATTGCTTTTACAAAAAAACAATTTCGTAAGCAGGCGTTTTTTAGAATTTCATAATCGGTGACTCACTACAGAACTTATAGAATTATCATGCTGAATTTATCACAGCTACTAGTTTTAACTTTATCTGCTGAAAAGTATGTAAAAGTACCTGAAGAGATAGATAGGTGTATTAAGAAGTACGAAATAGAAACCAAAAAGAGTAGAATAGCTACCAGAAAACCAAAGGTTTCTCCTTCATGCTATCCTTAAAAGGTAAGTAAAAGGAAGGAGAAGGAAATGGAGTTCAAGGAGTTATATGCCAAGGTGAGAGGAATTGTGCTGAAGTGTCGGAGGGAATATTATGTCCACCTGTGGGAATTAAGCGATTGGGACCAAGAGGGTATGTTAGTACTCTATCAGTTGGTAAGTCGCTATCCGCAGCTAGTAGAAGAAGATCATCAGCTCTATGTTTACTATAAGACCAAGTTCCGCAATCATATCCTGGACATCCTCCGTAAACAGGAAAGCCAAAAACGCAAACTCGACCGTCAAGCTTATGAAGAAGTGAGCGAGATTGGTCACAAGCTCAGCCTGAAAGAGTTGTATCTGGATGAACTGGTGATTCTCCGAGACCAGCTAAAGAGCTATCAAGTTCAACTGAGTCCAGAGAAACAAGAGCAGTACGAGCGCTTACTAGCTGATGAACGGTTCAAAGGCCGCCAAGCTATGATTCGAGAATTAAGGGTCTACTTAAAGGACTATAGCGATTAAGATAAGTCTGAACTTTCCCCTTTTCAAAGGTTATAAATTTCGAATGATTTTCTTCGTGCATTTGGCATGAAAAAACAGAAATTCTCTTGTAAAATGGAAGAAATTTTGATATGATAGTAGATGTCGTGTAATCGGCAAATACTCATTTCAGATGAATTGTGAGGCCGTTGCCTACGGGTGGTTTTGCGAGTTGAAATCTGGGAGAGGAAAAAACAAAAAAGGAGACATTACTCATGGCAGTAATTTCAATGAAACAACTTCTTGAGGCTGGTGTACACTTTGGTCACCAAACTCGTCGCTGGAACCCTAAGATGTCGAAGTATATCTTCACAGAACGTAACGGTATCCACGTTATCGACTTGCAACAAACTGTAAAATTTGCAGATCAAGCATACGACTTTATGCGTGACGCAGCTGCTAACGATGCAGTTATCTTGTTTGTTGGTACGAAAAAACAAGCTGCTGATGCTGTAAAAGAAGAAGCAGAACGTGCTGGTCAATACTACATCAACCACCGTTGGTTGGGTGGAACACTTACAAACTGGGAAACGATTCAAAAACGTGTTGCTCGTTTGAAAGAGATCAAACGTATGGAAGAAGACGGAATTTTTGATGTTCTTCCTAAAAAAGAAGTCGCTCTTCTTAACAAACAACGCGCTCGTCTTGAAAAATTCTTGGGTGGTATCGAAGAAATGCCACGTATTCCAGATGTGATGTATGTTGTGGATCCACATAAAGAACAAATCGCTGTTAAAGAAGCTAAGAAATTAGGTATTCCAGTTGTAGCGATGGTGGATACAAATACAGATCCAGATGACATTGATGTCATCATTCCAGCTAACGACGATGCTATTCGTGCTGTTAAGTTAATCACTGCGAAAATGGCTGATGCAATTATCGAAGGCCGCCAAGGTGAAGATAACGTTGAATCAGTAGAAGCAGAATTAGCTGCAACTGATTCACAAGCAGATTCTATCGAAGAAATCGTTGAAGTTGTCGAAGGCTCAAACGAATAATCAAGTAACGAACCTATAGGGCGGGGCCTAGCCCTCCCCTTTTTATTAAATAAAACCGTAATATCTTAATTGGAGGATCAAAATGGCAGAAATTACAGCTAAGCTTGTAAAAGAATTGCGTGAAAAATCTGGTGCTGGTGTCATGGACGCTAAAAAAGCACTTGTAGAAGTAGATGGCGATATCGAAAAAGCAATTGAATTGCTTCGTGAAAAAGGTATGGCAAAAGCTGCTAAAAAAGCAGACCGTGTTGCTGCTGAAGGATTGACGGGTGTCTATGTGAATGGCAATGTTGCCGCTATCGTTGAAGTGAACTCAGAAACAGACTTTGTAGCAAAAAATGCTCAATTCGTTGAATTGGTAAACGAAACAGCTAAAGTAATCGCAGAAGGCAAACCAGCTAACAACGAAGAAGCTCTTGCTTTGACAATGCCTTCAGGTGAAACACTTGAAGCTGCTTATGTTAGTGCAACTGCTACAATCGGAGAAAAGATCTCATTCCGTCGTTTTGCAGTTGTTGAAAAAGCAGATGATCAAGTATTTGGAGCTTACCAACACAATGGTGGACGTATCGGTGTTATCACAGTTCTTTCAGGCAGTGACGAAGATCTTGCAAAACACGTGGCAATGCATGTTGCAGCTATGAAGCCTTCTGTTCTTTCATACAAAGAATTGAGCGAAGAATTTATCCATGATGAATTGGCTCAAATGAACCACAAAATTGATCAAGACAACGAAAGTCGTGCAATGGTTGGTAAACCAGCGCTTCCACACTACAAATTTGGTTCTAAACTTCAATTGACGGATGAAGTGATTGCACAAGCTGAAGAAGACATCAAAGCTGGTCTTGCAGCTGAAGGTAAACCAGAAAAAATCTGGGACAAAATTATTCCTGGTAAAATGGATCGCTTCATGCTGGACAATACAAAAGTTGACCAAGCTTACACATTACTTGCGCAAGTCTATATCATGGACGACAGCAAGACTGTTGAAGCATTCCTTGAAAGTCAAGGTGTGACAATTGCAAGCTTCACTCGTTTTGAAGTAGGTGACGGTATTGAAAAAGCTGCCAACGATTTTGAATCAGAAGTAGCTGCAACTATGGCTGCTGCACTTGGACAAAACTAAGAATAAAAAAACAAACATATAAAATAACATGAGATAGGATTCCTGCTTTTCCCTGTTTTGTGGTATTTATAAGAAGTCTCATATGAATCTTTCCAAAGCTTTGTTGCTTTTAATGGTGATTCGTATGAGGCTTTTTCTAAATTTGGAATATGTGATAGATTCCTCATTGTCCAGAGCCTTTCGTTTTAATAAAATACTAAGAGTTCTGGGATTAGGGAACCTATTTTAGAAAACTGAAGTTTACATTGTGTCAAAAAAACACTTACGAATATATGGAATTTCTATTTATTTGAGGTATAATAGTAATTGTAGTATAATATTGATATTTATGCTCTAAGCTTATAAAAAAATTAGAAGAAGGAGAAATTTGTAATGAAGGCAAAGAGATGGATAGGCTTCTTTTTATCTTTACTAACGATTTTTACTGTTTTAGGATTTTGGAACGTCCAGCGGGTTTCTGCTGCTGACGTTACCAATAAAGCCCATTTCGAGGACTTGGAGATTACTATAGCATCCACAGGAAGCAAGACTGAAGGAATTCATGGTTCAAATGATACTTCGATGA
>NZ_JBMHFC010000010.1:0-86359 GCF_049166725.1 Streptococcus atopicus | reverse complement strand
CTTGTTCAGTTTTCAAAGGTCTTTGTCGCCCCTCAAGCGACAACTATCTTAGTATATCATCTCCTTTGACTCTTGTCAATACCTTTTTTCATCTTTTTTTATTTTCTTAAACTTTTTCTTCCAATTTTTCCTGCCTCCTCTTTCTTATCTCCTGTAAACTGCTAAATACTTGTACTGGTCATACGAAAGAGAAAATATGTATAAACTAAAAATTCTATGACCTATTATCATAGAACTTTTATATCACTTTTCTATATATTTATTGTTTACCCGTGGTGCTAGTTAACCTCAAAATACCATAAAAAGCCCATTTGGATTATACTGTAAGTGACGAAACAAACAGGAGGTTGTCCAAATGAGCCACTTACAGTATACCGCTAAATCCCATTATTTACAATGGAATATGAAGCAATTATCAAAAATTTGTCATCAGCTTTATCGGGATTATTGCCCTGATTCATTGAAACATCGTCATAATGTCAGCTTGTCAAAAGTTTCGGATGAATCTCTATTAGTCTTACTGCTCTTGCAAGCTGAACTAAGAATCAAATCGCAACGTCATTTTCACCGAATCTGTCAACTATTTCCCTGTGGCCGACTGCTAGAAAGAAGTCGCTTCAATCGTCGTTCAAGGCAGTTGATTTGGTTGCTACAACTCATTCGACAGGCGATGAATGACCAAATCTCCTCCGATACGATTGCCATCGTAGACAGTTTTCCCTACCACTTTGTCAGTCTGTTCGCAACCATAGAGCAAGTATTTTCGAAGGAGTGGCAGACATTGGCTACAATGCGTCAAAACACTTATGGTTCTATGGTTTCAAAGTTCACATGCTCGTTACCTTATCTGGTTATATTCTGAACTATATTGTCACGTCAGCTTCTGTTCATGATATCAAAGTGTGGTGGAGGATTTATTGGAAGGCTGCCAACAATCTGTGATTTTAGCAGATTTAGGGTATCTCAGTCAGGCTCTTAAAGATCGGTTGAAATAGAGAGGGTATCATTTATGGACTCCCTTACGTCAGAATATGGGAAGCGCGAGCCAGCATAACAACTGGAGATTATTGGCTATGAGACGAACCATTGAAACGCGCTTTTCTGAGTTATGTGCTCTCTTTGATATGGAATACACCTTCGCCAGAGGAGTAGCTGGACTACAGTTGAGGATTGAACAAATCCTATTGGCTTATAATTTGAGCTATTTTGAACTTAACTAGCACCACGGGTATTGTTTATCTCTAACAATCATCTCAGCTATCCTATTTATGGCTTAATTTTCTAGTCAAAAAATCACCAGCAAACTGAATGGCAAAGATAAGTACAATGATAATAACCGTTGCTAAAATTGTTACATCGTTATTATAGCGATTGAAGCCATAAGCAATCGCAACATTCCCGATTCCTCCAGCACCGACAGCACCAGCCATTGCAGTCTCGCCAACGAGAGAAATAAGAGTGACTGTTGTCACACGAATCAAATCTGGCAAACCTTCACGTAGATAGACACCAACTAGGTCACCGAAAGTCGCTCCGCTTGCCTGAGCAGCTTCGATAACACCGCCGTCCAATTCGGCAAGAACAACTTGAACTTGGCGAGCAAAGAAAGCAAATACGGCAAAAGAAAGTGGTACAATAGCTGCGTTTGGTCCAATACTAGTCCCCACAATCAAGTGTGAAAAAGGTGAAAGAACAGCTAACAAAATAATAAATGGGATGGCGCGGAAGATAGACGTGATTTTGTCTAAAATCCAAAAAACTATTTTATTTTCCAAGACACCACCTGGAGCAGTCAAAACAAGAAAAAGCCCTGCAATTAACCCCAATAATCCACCAATAATAAAAGAAATAACTGTCATATATAACGTCAAGTAAATAGCTGTTCCCCAGCCAGCTTGACCGCTCCAACCCATTCGATAAACATTCGGCAAGTATGTTTGAATAAAGTTTTCCATCTATGCTTCTCCCTTCAATACTGTCAATTGAACACCAGCTTCACGAATAGCTGTTTTAGCCGCTGCTAGATTTTCCTTTTCACCAGATAAAACAACGACCAGTTCTCCGACAGGTGTTCCACCTAAAATTTCAATATTTCCATAGAGTATATTGGCAGTAACTTGATGATGTTTGTAAATTTCATTCAGCAAGGGTTCATCTGTAGAGGTTCCTGCGTACTTCATTTGCACCAAGAGACTATTTTTCGCCAAATGTTTGACAATTTCTTGTTGCTCAATCTTGCCCATAGCTTCATCAATTCCTGTTGCAGTCGCGATGAAGTCTTTGGTTAAGTCTTGCTGAGGATTAGAGAAAATATCCAAAACAGAACCTTCTTCAATCAGTTGACCGTCCTGCATAACTGCGACACGATTAGCGATGTCTTTGACAATTTGCATCTCATGAGTAATCAAAACAATTGTTAATCCCAGCTTTTGATTTAAATCTTGTAAAAGAGCTAAAATTTGTTTAGTTGTTTTTGGATCTAGAGCTGAGGTTGATTCATCAGAAATCAAGATTTTAGGGTCATTTGCTAAAGCACGCGCAATGGCAACCCGCTGTTTTTGCCCTCCGGAAAGCTGAGAAGGATAATTTTCAGCGCGATCGGCTAAACCGACCAACTCCAACAGGGTACGCACTTTTTCTTTCTTTTCTTCTTTTGATAGACCAGAATGTTTCAACGCAAAAGCGACATTTTCTTCTGCCGTCAATTGACTCATCAGATTAAAATGTTGAAAAATCATGCCGATGTCTTGACGTTTGCGGCGCAGCTGTTCTGCTGTCAAGGTTACTTTATTGTCAAAAAGAACATCATCATCTACAATAATTTTCCCGCTCGTTGGAACTTGCAGTAGGTTAATGACACGAACCAAGGTTGATTTCCCAGCCCCAGAATAACCGACAATTCCATAGATATCTCTTTCTTGAATATGAATCGTCACATCTTTAACTGCTTGAATCTGACGTTTCTTTTGTTGAAAGGTTACATCAATGTGATCTAACTGAATCATTTCTTTACTCATAACTTGCAATCAGCTCCTCTACTAATTCAATATGGGTGTAATAATCTGCAATGCGGACATTTTCGTCACCGCCATGGTCTCGACTATTCGCATTTCCAAGTCCAAAGGCGACCATTGGTACCTCAAGTGCTTCAAATACCGTGTGCATCGGTCCTGTACCTGCTGTAGTTGGTAAGACAGAAACTCCTTTTTGATAGAATTTCTTAGCTAGTTCAATGACATTTAAAATCGGCGACGCACTCATATCACTACGATAGCTCATTTCTCCCAAAGTATAAACTAATTCTACCTTATCAAAACCATTTTTGTCGAGTTGTTTGCGAATCAGCTCTAACACCCTACGTGGCTCCAGTCCTGGCACTAAACGAACCTCTACTTTTGCCGAAGCTTCTGACGGAAGAATCGTCTTCACTCCTTGACCTTGGTAACCAGAAGTAATTCCTTCAATATTCAAAGAGGGTTCAAAGAAAATTCGATTTAAAAAAGATTTTTTCTCTTCTTGTAATAAAGGTAATTCCAAACCATAAATAGTTTCTACTTCTTCTGGACTGCGCTGAGCGTATTGTTCCACTAAAGCTAACTCTCGTTGATTAGGTGTGATTACTTGATCATAAAGCCCTTCTACCTGAATACATCCATCCTTATCTCTCAAGCTAGCAAGGGCGTTCAACAAGTACCAAGAAGCCGAATCAATCACACCACCAAAGCTAGAATGAATATCCACTTCCGCACTTTTGACCTTCATATCAAAGGTCACAATTCCCTTGTTCCCACCAGAAATTTCTAGTTGACCCAAAGAATTTTTAATTCCTTGTTCCCAAACGAGAAGATCTGCCCCTTGCAGAAACACCTTGTGTTTGGCTAGGTATTTTTCTAAATCAACAGAAGCAGACTCTTCTGCTCCTTCCATCATAAAAATGACATTGACAGGTAACGTTTTATGCTTTTGTAAATATTTTTGCATAGCCGTCAAACGCGCGATAATATGTCCTTTGTCATCATCTACTCCGCGACCATACATGCCACCGTCTCGAATAGATAAGGTAAATGGGTCATCTGTCCAAATCTGATCGCTATCTGCCGGAACCGTGTCGTAGTGATTATAAAAAATAATTGTCTTAGCTGTAGGGTTTGAACTTTTAAACTTCGCTATCACAAATGGCGCTGTATAGTTGTCATCTAATTCCACCTCCGCACCAGCTTTTGTAAAGATTTCTTTTAGATAAGCAGCCACTTCTTGTAAACCGACTTGTTGAGCGAAGATTGATTTTTTAGCAATCAAAGTTCGTAAAATGGCGATATATTCTTGTGTTACTATATCTTGTTCAAATTTTTTAATTTGCTCTTCTTCACTTGAAAATGTCATATTTTCTCCTTATAGAATGGCGACAAAACTCAGTCGGTAATTCCAACTGAGTTTTTAGACTGAAATACAGCTAATGAAATAAAGATTACCAAACCGGTTGGTCTAAACCGTCTGATGTTTCTTCAACCACTTTTTTCACTTCATCTGAATGATAAGCTTTAATGAGTTTCTTAATGGCATCTGCTTTTGGAGATTTTTCCCAATCTTTTTTAGCTGCAATGATGTTAAACCATTGTTTTGAATTTTTATCTTTCGGTTCAATGAACAAGGCTTTTTTATAGTCCAATTTTGCTTCTGTTACAAATGTATTGTTTACAACGGCTGCATCTACTGAAGTCAATGAGCGAGCTGTTTGACTAGCATCCAATTCTGTAATTTTCAATTTTTTCAGATTTTCTTTGATATTTGCCACAGTTGCCAATTCATTTCCAGACTTGTCTAATTTAATCAATCCTGCAGATTGCAATAAATTAAGCGCTCGACTTTCATTTGTCGCATCATTTGGAACTGCAATTTCTGCACCATTTGGAATTTGATCTACTTTCGTATATTTATTTTTTCCATTTTTGGTACCAGAGTAGAGG
The DNA here is from genome assembly GCF_049166725.1 of Streptococcus atopicus. NCBI lineage: Bacteria > Bacillati > Bacillota > Bacilli > Lactobacillales > Streptococcaceae > Streptococcus > Streptococcus atopicus. The sequence goes on along the minus strand of NZ_JBMHFC010000010.1, from coordinate 81,392 downwards.
CGAATTGGTGAAATATAAGTTTCAGCAGTTGCAACTAAGTCTTGCTTGTTTTCCTTGTTCCAGTTGTTCAAGAAATAGTAATGTTGGAAAGCATTGATATCCACTTCACCATCAGCGACCGCTTTATTTGGTTGCGAGTAGTCCGTAAATTCTGTAAATTTCAACTTGATATTATCTTTTTTCAACAATTCTTGAATCTTGTCCCAGCGTTTTTCTTCTGAGTCACTCTTTGTCATCACACCAACTTTAATCGTTTTGGCGTCATCACTTTTATTTCCTGAACCACAAGCTGCTAAGCCAATCACTGCTACAGCTGCTAGAGCTGTTATTCCAAACCATTTTTTAAATTTCATTTTCTGTCTCCTTTAAAAATCTTATGAAAATAGTATCGCACATATTTACCTGATTGACAAATTGTTATTTCATAACAAAGGGTATAGTTATAAACTATAACTGTTTTGTGTAAGAAAACCAGCTGAAACTTTGAAACTAGCTAGCTTTACATTCTCTTATTTCACATCTGCTTCTACTGGCAAGTAACTACCGCCAAAGAATTTTTGGGATAGTTTTTCCAGAGTTCCGTCTTTATACAACTCTTGAATGCGCCTATTAACAAATGTTTTCAACTCATCTTGTCCTTTTGCTAAAAGTGGATAAACATAAGGTTGTTGGTCACTTGGTAAATCAATCACTTTCAAGTTGTCCAGTTTTTGATTTTTAATAACTGTTTCTACACCAATTTTATCAAAAATCTTATAATCAAACTTACCATCGTTTAAATGACTCATAATCTGTTGAAAATCTGCTTTTGTATAGCTAATTTTCGTTGGATTGCCAGAATGTTCTTGGTTGTATTTTTCTAATTGTGCTGCAGTCGTTGTCCCTTGTACAACTTCTGTTGTTTTCCCACCAATATCATCCAGCGATTGAATGCTTTTATCAGATTTTTTCACCACTAAAACGTTTGGATTTTTAGCAGTTGGAGCTGCATACAAATACTTTCCTGCACGTTCTTTTGTATAGCTGATATTGTTGACCGCCATTTGGTAGCGATCACTATCCAGACCTGCGAAAATACCTGACCACTCTGTTGTTTCAAATTTTACCTTGTATTTGTCAAAATCTTTGAAGATCGCACGAACGACTTCGATTTCATAACCTGTTAGCTTACCATTTTCTTCATAGTTAAACGGCTTGGGTGAAGCATTCGTTGCGACTTTAATTTCTGTTTTTCCAGATGAAGTCGTTGATTTTGAATTGGAGCACGCTACTAAAGCTCCTATTGTCAAAAGCCCAAGGGCTGTTAAAGAAGAATATTTTAACACTTTTTTCATATTCCTATAATAACCTCTTTCATTAAGATAAATCTTATCATATCAAATATTTTCCTTCTTGACTATTATTTGATTTTTATCAAAGTGATAGATTTTCTTTATCAAGTAGAGCTAAACGAAATCAGATTTTTCCTCCCTCCATTTGCTAATTATATTGTAGCACCTTTTCTTACAAACTCAATCGACTAATAGTTTACTTCTCTCAACTTATAGTTTATCACTGGTTTGTCTGCTTTTTACGCTCCTTATTTGAATTTTTAGAATAAGCTGAGCTACAACAACCAGTCTTGGAAACCAACCTCACTCTTCAACTACATATTATTAGCTAGCCCACCTTTTCTACCAAACTTCATGTCTACTCTATCAAAGTAAAGAAGATACTAGCTCAACATACTTACGGTCTTATAACTAAATTTCTTAAAAAACACTGAGAGATTAGTAAGTAACAAAAAAGAGACTGGGACAAAATTATCTCAGTCTCAATCTGTATTAGTAAAAAACTCTTGACGCAGTAGCTGTCGGACTCTTCATTTGCTTTTTAAGCTCAGAAGAGTATCTAAGCAACCCTACGGTGGTGGGACAGAAGTAAAAATCAAAAATATTTACTTCTGTCCCACCACCTCTTTCTTCACTATTAAAATCCTTCTACATTTGTATAAATCTTTTGGACATCTTCGTCGTCTTCTAAAACAGCATACAACTTTTCAAATGTTTCTAAATCTTCGCCTGATAATACCACATCAGATTGTGGAATCATTTCCAATTCGGTAACTTGGAATTCTTCTACACCAGATTCGCGGAGAGCAGTCAAGGCCTTGTGCAAATCTGTCGGTGCGGTATAAACTGTAATGCTTCCGTCTTCTGCTTCTACATCATCTACGTCTACATCTGCTTCTAACAATTGTTCAAAGATGCTATCTGCATCGTCTCCTGCAAACACAATCACACCTTTATTATCAAACATATAAGACACTGAGCCACTCGCTCCCATGTTTCCACCATTTTTACCAAAGGCAGAACGAACATTGGCTGCGGTACGATTGACATTTGAAGTTAGTGTATCCACAATAAGCATTGAACCATTTGGACCAAAGCCCTCATAACGTCCTTCAGTAAAGGTTTCGTCTGTATTTCCTTTTGCCTTATCTAACGCTTTGTCAATAACATGCTTTGGCACTTGCGCTTGCTTCGCACGTTCAATAACAAATTTCAAAGCTGAGTTCGATTCTGGATCTGGCTCTCCTTTTTTAGCTGCTACATAGATTTCAACACCAAATTTAGCATAAACTTTTGAGTTTGCACCGTCCTTGGCAGTTTTTTTCGCCACAATATTGGCCCATTTACGTCCCATTGGATGTTCTCCTTTAGATTTTCACTTTTTCAATCTTTTTTATTATATCACAAGTCAGGTTGAATTTCACTAGCAAATTATTGACAATAACCAGCTCTACAAAATAATTTTTGCATCAATCTACTATTATCGGGATTTTCCCAAAATTCTGCTCCTCTAGTTGGGCGTTCCCTAGCTGATAAATACAATCAGCTCGCTGGGTTAAGGAATCCCATGGTTCTTGACCGATGCGACTGATGAAGTCTGTTTTCCCTTTCATCTTTTTAAGATGTTCTCGACCTGCTTGAGTAAAGCCCAAGATATGAATACCGCTAGGCAACCGATCATTTCTTGCACCGACCAAAATATAAGTCAGAATCCGTCTGATTCGTGCTTTCGTATATCGCTTGGTTGCGACTTGTTCGACCAACTCCTCTACGCTATAACTGGTTTTCACTGCTTCCTGCAAGCGCACCGCAAGTTCTTGATTAACCTGATAAAAACTCGTCAAATCGGGATGACTGATAATCTGGTAACGCAGCAAAGGATAGAGTGCTGACCAGGTCACTTTGGGAGACTGAATCAGCAGTTCATGAGCCGGGGTAAATTTCTCCAAAAAATCTGGACAATTAAGACGCTCTCTAAGAGCCGTAGCAGAGGCGTATTTTAAATTTTCTTCTTGCGAATGATAGCCAGCTCCTTGACGCTTGATTGGAAGAATCTCAATAGCCTTTCCAGCACAAGCTTTGGCATAAGAAAGTCCTAAAATGTGATTGGGTGTATTGCCTGTGAATTTCACACCAGCAAACTTTTCCCACATTTTCTGCGTTTTCTGTGGATAAGACAAATCATCTGGCAAATCTTGTATGTAGTCCACCATTTTCTGTCGATTGTCCCCATAAATCTGTGAAAAGTATTGATAATCTAAGACCTCTTCCGTGCCAAAGGTCAACTTATTCACACTAAGGCGCTCTAAAATATCTACTGCTCCTTGTGCGAAGTAGTCAGCTGACTGAACAGCCACCAAAAATGGCAATTCAATCACCAAATCCGCCCCGTTTTCCAGAGCCATTCGGGTCCGAGTCCACTTATCCACAATCGCAGGTTCACCACGTTGAACAAAGTTTCCCGACATGGCAACAATCTTCAGACCTTTAACCTGCTCTAGCAAGTATTTATGACCATTGTGGAAGGGGTTGAATTCTGCAATGATACCGGTGATAGTCATGTGGCGCTCCTATTTTAAATTAGCTCTTCACTAACATTGTGGTTTGTTTTTTTCAACAATTTTATATTTTCATCAAGTTTAGACACTTCGTCATATATTTTCCAGACATCATCAGCATATCTCGAAGAATTATTGTATTTTAAGGCGAAATTCCTTATTCTCTGGTAAGGGTAATCATCTTCTCCTATAATATATAAATCATGAATTTCTTTCACAAGTAAAGAAACGCTATGATTATCATTTCTAGAATCATTTTGCGCAATATTTCGGGTAGAAGATTTTATAATATTCTCTATATATCTAATAAATTTTGGGCGTTCAAAATCTTCCACTATCAGAATTGCAAGAGCCAAGTAAAGTTCTTCACCTTCTAATTCAAATAAAACTTTAAACTTAGAAAGGTACAAATCCAACTTCTCTAAAATGAATCTAGTACGTCTTAAATCGTAATCATCTCGCTCATAAATAATTTGTATTGTTGAAACTAAAAATATTCCCAATATCAAGTAAAGCTGAAATGTCGTATTATTAGCATTCGGCAGTATATCTTTTACATCTCCAGTAAAAGATATTGAAGATAAATACCAATTAAACAGAATTGAACTTCCAGCTATAAAACTAACAAAAAGCCAATTTACCAGTTTTCGTCTCCCTAATACAAACACTAATAGAGAAAACCATAACCAAAACAGTACACTTATAAGCCAAAGCATATCAAATTGGATATAATTACACTCCAGTGTAGAATTTACAAATAAAGTAAATATATATGCTAGAGACGAAAAAATAGGAGAAGCCAATATCCAGAAAATAACACTGCCTGTACTGATACTATTGTTGCTTGGAGAAAAAAATCTCGTACTAAATCCCTGATAATCTTTTACATTCACGGATAAAATATTCTTCAATACACAAAATTCTATAACTACGATTCCTACAATAATTAATAATTGAAACATTAAATCATTCCTTTATACATATAATACGTGGGGATATAACGATTTTCTCATTTCTCCACCACAAAGAACCAGCGGTTTGATTTTTTGCGTGGCTTTATGTCCTCAAAGTCGGCGTAAAGTTTGAATGATTTGAAGCCTGCTTGTTCCAAGAGGATATCGTAAGTTAAGACTTCGTAAGTGCGTTCTTCGTGGACTTCGTCGTAACGTGTGAAGCGCCCGTCTTCGTCTTGCAAGAAAAAGGTCAATTCATGCACGACTGAATGTGGCGCCTCATCGGCGTATGTATCCCAGACCATGGCAAATTCTTCAGCGTTTTCATGGTAAGAATAGCCAGGAAAGACTGTGTCTGTCTGGTAAGTTGAGTGCACGTCAAAGATGAATACTCCGCCTTCGTTCAAGCAGTTGTAAACTTGCTGAAAGACATCACCGACTTCAATTTCATCGGCCATGTAGCAAATTGAATCAGAGTAGCAAGTCACCAAATCATATTTACCAGCTTGCGACAAATCAAGCATGTTGCCCTGTCTGAATTCAATAGCTTCACCTGCTTCTTTGGCACGTTTACGAGCGATTTCAAGCATCTCATCACTCAAATCCAATCCCGTCACATCAAAGCCAGCTTTGGCAAAGCGTACGGATTGAATCCCAGTTCCACAAGCTAATTCTAAGAGCTTTTTCTTATTTTTTGGAAAATGGCGGAGCGAAAAATCGGTCCATTTATCATAAAGACTATCATCCATAATAGCATCATAGACTGATGCGAAGGTTTCATAAGTTGTCATCTTATCTAGAAGTACCAAAAAGGTACTCTTCCTTTCTTCTCATTGAAAGAGGTTGGGACAATGTCCTCAACCCTCATCGTTTTTTATCTACAAGGCTTGTTTCTCAAGCAATGGTGTCACATCCACACCAACGGCTTCATGCCAGAGTTTTTCAAGGTTGTAGTGATTCCGCATTTCCTCAGAAAAAATATGAACAACCACCCCGCCTAGATCCAAAAGCACCCAGCCTCCAGCAGAGTCTCCTTCTACATGGCTAGCTGATTGCCCTGCTTCTGTAACTTTTTCACGAATATTATCAGCAATAGCTTCTAGTTGACGGCTGTTCATAGAGCTGGCAATGACAAAATAGTCTGTCATCGTCGTCAATTCTTGCAAATCTAGCACAGTAATGTCTTCTGCTCGTTTTTCATCCGCTGCTTTTACAACAATTTCTAATAGTTCTTTTTTATCCATTTAATCCTCTTTTAAAATTTCTTCTAAATCAGCCACTTGGGCAAAACGTCCGTTCCAAGTATTTTCATAATGCTGTATTAATTGTTCTGCTGTAATTTCTCTTTCAGCAAAGGTAGTCGTGCCATTTTTAACAACTGCCAAATCATAACCAAACTCAAACGCCACCTTAACAGTCATATCAATGCAATAATTCGTTGCCATGCCAATGATAATCAGCCGCTCAATAGCTTGGCTATCCAGATAAGTCTGTAAACGAGTTTCTTTAAAAGCACTATTATAATGTTTATCAAAGATTTTTTCGCCAACTTCTGGAGCAATAGCTCCGTAAATTTCCCAGCCATGACTTCCTGTTAGTAGTTCGTCGTCATTGTGGCGGACATAAATCACTTCAATGTTTTTCTCACGACAAGTGGCGATTGCTTTTTGCCAGACAGATAAGCAGTTATCAACAGCATACGGTTTAGCCTCTATCAAGGCTGTTTGAATATCAATCACTAACAGAGCCGTTTTCATTTGTCATCTTTCATAAAGCCAACATACGCATTATAAGTCTCAATGGTTTGTGGGAAGATAGGAAAGGCTTGGTGAGCTAGGTGTTCTACGGTATGAACAGTTTCGTAGGCAACCGCCTTATTTAACGATTTTTTAGCAATTTCACGTGCTTGCTCCACTCCTGGAAAGTTCCGATTAGGCTCAATATAGTCTGCTACATAAACCACCTTGTCTAAGTCGGACATCTGAGCAGAACCTACGGTATGAACCTCAATAGCTCGTAGAATTTCTGGATCTATCAATCCTAAATCTTCCTGAATTTTATAAATGCCGACCATGCCATGCCAGACATTATTTCCCCAATCTTTCAATGCTGGATCCAGAGCATACTTATCAATCAGTGCCAGAAATTCTTCGTCAGAGAGCTTTTTTGCATAATCATGGAGCAGACCTGCCAAACCAGCTTTTTCTACATCTACACCGAAGCGCTCTGCCAAGTCAATCGCTGCTTGTTCCACTCCCAGACAATGTTTAAAACGTTTCTCTGGTAAAAGCTGCTGCATTTTGACTAAAAGTTGCTCACGAGAAATTCCCACATAAGTTTCATATCCCATTGTAAAGCCCTTCTTTCTCAATATAGTCTAAAACTGGCTTGGGTAGGAGAAAATTCGGCGTCCGACCTTGAGCCAGAAAAGCTCGAACCATACTCGAAGAAATATCCATCAACGGCACATCTACCCAGATAACTGGATAAGATGTTCCTGCTTTATAGCGGGGGCGCTGAACCCCAACAAATTGAACCAAATCGACTAATTCGTCAATCCGATGCCACTTGGAAAGGTAATCTACCATATCCGCTCCGATGATGAAATAATAATCTGTATCTGGATGTTTTTCCGTCAAAAATTTCATCGTATCATAGGTGTAACTAATCCCTTTTCTCTCCAGCTCAATGGTTTCAATTCCCAGACCTTCAATGCCTTCAATTGCCAACTCCAGCATTTTCAGTCGGTGCTTCTCATCAATCGTTGATTTTTTATCAACATGTGGTGGCTCATACTCAGGCATCAGCAAGACCTGATCTAAACATAATTGTTGACGAACTTGATCCGCCACAACCAAATGGGCATTATGAACTGGATTAAAGTTTCCACCTAAAATCCCCACCTGCTTTCTTTTTTTTGCTTTTACTTCTGGTTCCAACTTCACCTTGGTGAAGGGAGTCAGTAATTCAATTGCCATAGGCTGCTTCCTCTAAATTTCTTTTACCTTTACTGAAATTTTGCGGTTTTCCTTTTTGCTAGACTGCTTGTAGAGAATCAAAGTACGACCAATTTTTTGAACAGTATCCACACCAATTTCCTCTTCGAGAATTTCTGCTACTTCATGGATGTTCTCATCTGTATTTTGTAGAAGAGTTACTTTAATCAATTCTCTAGCATCTAGAGCTTGACGGACACTCGTTTTAATCTGGTCGTTGAGACCGTTTTTGCCAATTTGAATGATTGGTTTGAGGATATGAGCCTGACTATTTAAAAAAGCTCGCTGTTTAGATGTTAATGACATAATAAGATACAAAGAACGACAAAACCGACAGAAAACTAGGAAATTCGACGAAGAATCAATGATTTTCTAAGAGAATTTTTCTATTTTTCAAAGTTTTAGCTCGTGTTCAATTCCTTTCTAAAAATTGGTTTAACTGTGACGGTTTCTTACTAGAATTCCTTAGATAATGGCTTTTCGGGTCACTACTGCAACTCCCTCTGGTGCCCAGGCTACAATCTTTGCTGGCCCTGTCACGCGAATCCAGCCCAAGCCTGAAAAGACTACATCTGTTTTGGCTTCAATTTTCAACTCATGTTTGACGAGCTGAGGAAAATCTGCCACTTCTTTTTTAGAGGGCGGTGCTAGCAAAGAGCCAACATGCTTTTCATAAAATTCTCCCGCTCCTACAAGCTTGGTGCGATGCAATTTGAGTTCATTGTCAAAATAAGCCGTAAAGCCTTGTTTATCACCTGACACAAAATCAAAGCGCCCCAAGCCCCCTAAAAAGAGGGTTTGTTCAGGATTGAGTTGGTAAGTTTTGGGTTTGATTTCCTTTTTAGGACTGACATATTTAAGATTTTTAGCAGACAGATAATGAGCCATTTGGTGGCGGTGGATAATCCCTGGTGTGTCGTAGATATGACTGCCGTCAGCCAGCGGAATCTCAATCTTATCCAGTGTGGTCCCTGGAAAACGCGAAGTCGTAATGATTTCCTTATCCCCAGTAATTTCCTGAATAATGGCATTGATAAGTGTGGACTTACCAACATTGGTCACGCCGACCACATAAACATCTCGGCCTTTCCGATATTGCTCAATCTTTTCAATCAATTCTTTAATCGCTTGCTTGTTTTGAGCTGAAGTCAAAACTACATCAACAGGGCGCAGTCCTTCCTCGTGAGCCCGCTCCGTCAGCCATTGGGCAACCTTGCTCGTCTTAACCGACTTAGGGAGAATATCTTTTTTATTCCCGACCAACAGCACATCGTTACCAGCCACAAAGCGTGGCAAACCCGGAATCACCGAACCATTAAAATCAAAAATATCTACTACATTGACTACGAGAGCATTGCTGTCGCCGACTTCGTGGAGAAGTCTGAGAAAATCATCGTCTGTCAATTGCACATCGGTAATTTCGTTGTAGTGACGCAGACGGAAACAGCGCTGACAATACAGCTCACCTGTCTCCATTCCCTTTTCCAAAGCCGACTGAGGGGTGTAGCCAAGCCTATCCTTATATTTTGTCTGAATCGGCGCTCCGCACCCAATACAGAGAATGTCTTCCATGTTTAAATTCCTTTTTTATACTCAATCGGTTCGTATTTTTCGGTGATTTTTTTCAACACACGACGCTCACGAGCTCGATTAATCTGGGTCTTTAACGAATCATGCTCGACCAGTGGCTTGACCAAAATCGAACGAATTCCTGCTCTATGAGCAGCTCGAATATCAGTCATGAGCTGATCTCCCACCATGACCACTTCATTTTTCTCAAAATGAAATTCTTTCAGCGCCCGATCAATCCCCCAAGTGAATGGTTTCATAGACCAACAGACATAGTCAATTTCAAACTTTTCAACTGCTCGTTTGACTCGTTTTTTAGTGTTATTGGACACCACAATAATCCGAATCCCTGCATCGCGCACATCATGGAGCCACTGCTTCATTTCCGGCGTTCCGTCGGGATTGTTCCATGCGATAAGAGTATTATCTAAATCCACCAAAACAGCCTTGATACCGTGTTTTTTTAAACTTTCAACTGTCAAATCATAAACTGCCTCAATCGCAAAATCAGGCATGTAGTTTTCAATTGCCACATTTCTCTCCAAACATTATACTTCTACCTATTTTAACATAAAAAAAAAGTTTTCGCACCCTAGATTTTTTCATCGATTTTATGTACAATTTGCCAAAAAATGTTTAAAAATGTTATAGTAAGAATAGAGAATTTAACACGGAGGAACTTATGGCAAATACGAGTAAGAAAATGACTGCCGTTTCCCCTTTTTTACAAAAATTTATCAACTGGTCTTCTATTATCGGAGCAGTTGGGACGGTGATTTTCTGTATCTGGGCCTATTATGCTGGCATTTTACAATCCAAAGAAACCCTGTCAGCCTTTATTAAGCAAGCTGGCATTTGGGGACCGCCACTCTTTATTTTCCTGCAAATCCTACAAACAGTTGTTCCTATTATTCCTGGAGCTTTGACTTCGGTTGCTGGTGTCTTCATTTATGGTCATATCATTGGTACCATTTATAATTATGTCGGTATCGTCATCGGCTGTGCTATTATTTTTTATCTGGCGCGTACCTACGGACCAGCTTTTGTCCAATCTATCGTTAGCAAGCGTACTTATAACAAATACATTGGTTGGCTGGATGAGGACAATCGTTTTGAACGTTTTTTCATCTTTATGATGATTTGGCCTATCAGCCCAGCAGACTTCCTCTGCATGCTAGCAGCCCTGACGAAGATGTCTTTTAAAAAATACATGATGATTATTGTATTATGCAAACCAATCACACTGGTCATTTATACTTACGGTTTGACGTATATTATTGATTTCTTTTGGCAATTTTTTTCAAAATAAAAGGCAGAGTGAAATAAACAGCTCTGTCTTTTTATAAGATCCCTTTTCTTTTTTCCAATATCAAATCTTTTATAGAAATCAAAGCGACTGCTGATAAAATCATAAACATACCAGCAAAATCTACGAGATAAAATTGCTCGTGCATAATGAGAAAGGCGAAAAATACAGCCGATATAGGCTCAACAGCCGCTAGAAGGCTAGATTTCACAGGCCCGACTAAACTGGTTCCTTTGAGAAATAGCGTATAGGCGATAATTGTCCCTACTAGGATAATCCCCGCTAAAGCCAGATATACTTCCATTGACAACTGCCAATGAAAACGCAAAACACCGCTAAATGGCGTTAAGACAATGCCTGCTAGCATCATGCCCACTCCAATCACCGGAATGCTACCCCACGCCTTTATCAGCTGAATCGGAATAAGAATATACAAAGCGTAAGTGAATGCGGCAAACAGTCCCCAAAACAGTCCTGCAGGCGTGACAGACAACTGATTGAGCTGTCCGTGAGTGGCAATCAAAAAGGTTCCACCAACCGCTAACATCATAGATAACACTTCTGTCACGGTAGGTGCAACACGGTCTTTGAGACAAGTGTAGGCAAGGATTCCCACCGGACAGACATATTGTAAAACGGTTGCTGTTCCTGCATTGCTTTCATAAATAGACTTTAAATAAGCAAATTGATTGAGCAACAATCCTAATAAAGCAAACAGCATCAAAGACATCATCGCTTTTTGATCTTTTAGCATTTCAACCAATTTTCTACGATTAGTTAGCAACATATACAATACCAACAGAAGTCCTGCAATTAAAAGTCGAATATTCGTTAAAACTAAAACAGGAAATCCATGCGTCATCAAGTATTGTCCGCTCGTCCCAGACAATCCCCATGCAATTCCTGCGACTAAGGTTAAAATGGTGCCTTTTGCTATTTTTGACATATCTTACCCCCAAGCTTTTCCATTCTATGATTATAGCACAAAAAATCAGCCGAAACGACTGATTTTTTTTAGATTTTACAACTTTGCCAATTCTTCATTAAGAAGTTTTTGAGCTACTTGTGGATTGGCTTGACCTCTGGTAGCTTTCATGAGCTGACCGATCAGGGACTTGGCTGCATTCTTGTTACCACCCTTGTAGTCGTTGATTGCTTTTTCATTATTGGCAAAAACCTCTTGGATGATTGGAAGAAGTTGTGCTGGGTCAGAAATCTGCACTAAGCCAGCTTTTTCAACGTATTCCTTGGCTGAACCACCATTCTTCGCCAAATGAACAAAGACTTTTTTAGCGATTTTAGAGGAAATCGTACCGTCTGCCACCAAACTCAACATTTCAGTCAAGTTGACTGGTGTTAAGCCGATTTCTTCAATCGTTTTACCTTCAGCATTGAGGTATTGAGCAACCTCACCTTGGAGCCAGTTTGACACAGATTTCGCGTCTCCACCTGCTGTCACTGCAGCTTCAAAGAAGTCAGAGATGTTCTTCGTTGCTGTCAATTGCTTGGCATCATAGTCTGACAATCCAAAGTCTGCCTTGTACTTAGCCCGACGTTCTTTTGGAAAGGCTGGTAAATCTGAGCGCACTGACTCAATCCAACTATCATCAATCTCAAAGTTTGGTAGGTCAGGCTCTGGGAAGTAACGATAGTCAGCCGAGCCTTCCTTGACCCGCATAAGTAGGGTTTCACCCGTTGCTTCGTCATACCGGCGAGTTTCTTGACGAATTTGACCGCCGCTACGCAAAATCTCAGCCTGACGTTTTTCCTCAAAGGCCAGACCTTTGCGAACAAAGTTGAAAGAGTTAAGGTTTTTCAGCTCAGTCTTGGTTCCAAATTCTTCTTGACCATAAGGACGGATAGAAATATTGGCATCCACGCGCATGGACCCTTCTTCCATTTTGACATCAGAAATGCCAGTATACTGGATAATTTCCTTGAGAGCTGTCAGATAAGCATAGGCTTCTTCTGGACTTCGCATATCCGCTTCTGAAACAATCTCAATCAGCGGCACGCCTTGGCGGTTAAGGTCAACATAAGAGTAGCCATCGCTGCCGTGGGTATTCTTTCCGGCGTCTTCTTCCAAGTGGGCCCGCTCAATGCGAATTTTCTTAGTCGTGCCGTCTTCTAGTTCAATCTCAATCCAGCCATTGTAGCCAATTGGCTCGTCAAATTGAGAGATTTGGTAAGCTTTCGGATTGTCTGGATAGAAATAATTCTTGCGGTCAAAGTGCATCTTTTGATGAATGTCCATATTGAGCGCCAGAGCAGCCTTAATACCGTAATCAATAACTCCCTTGTTCATCACCGGCAAGACACCTGGGAAAGACCAGTCAATGATATTGGTGTTGGTATTTGGATCTTCTCCGAAATGAGCCGGTGCTGGTGAGAAAATTTTTGAATTTGTTTTTAATTCAACGTGGACTTCCAGCCCAATAATCGTTTCAAAGTTCATTATTTTTCACCTCCAAAAATGACTGGTTTTTGCTTGTGGTAGTCTGTCGTTGCTTCAAAAGCAGCTGCCACTTGATAAATCGTTTCTTCATCAAAATGATTTCCAATCAATTGCAGACCAACCGGAAGTCCGTCCGCAAAGCCTGCTGGAATAGAAATACCAGGAAGCCCTGCCAAATTGACCGGAATTGTCAAAAGATCAGCCAAATACATAGCTACTGGATCATGACTTTGAGTTCCTAAGTCGTAAGCAACCGTCGGTGCAGTTGGTCCTAAAATCAAATCATACTTTTCAAATACCTTGGCAAAATCTTGCATAATGAGCGTCCGAACTTGACCTGCTTTCTTGAAATAAGCATCGTAATAACCAGAAGACAGACTAAATGTTCCCAACATAATCCGGCGCTTCACTTCCTCACCAAAACCTTGGCTACGAGACTTGACATAGACATCTTCTAAGTTCTCAATCTCATCTGCCCGATAGCCATAACGAATCCCATCGAAACGTTGCAAGTTAGAGCTGGCTTCAGAGGAAGCGATGATATAGTAAACCGCTACCCCATATTTGCTGTGCGGCAGGCTGACTTCTTCAACAATCGCTCCCAGACTTTCCAAATGTTTAGCAGCTGCCAAAATGCGTTCCTTGACTTTTTCATCAATCCCTTCACCCATATATTCTTTTGGAAGAGCAATTTTCAATCCTTTAATATCTTGACCAATCTTGCTAGTGAAATCAGGAACAGTTCGTTGAGAAGAGGTTGAGTCTTTTTTATCATTGCCTGCAATTACGCCCAAAAGCTGAGCGTTTTCTTTGACCGTCTGAGCAAAAGGTCCGATTTGATCCAACGAGCTACCAAAAGCAATGAGCCCAAAGCGAGAAACTCGTCCATAAGTTGGCTTCAGTCCGACCACTCCGTTAAAGGAAGCTGGCTGACGGATAGAGCCACCGGTATCAGAACCTAAAGACAAGCGAACCTGACCAGAAGCAACTGCTGTCGCTGAACCACCAGATGAACCACCGGGAACTTTTGTAGCGTCCCAGGCATTTTTCGTAGTCTTAAAATAAGAATTTTCACTGGAGCCACCCATGGCAAATTCGTCCATATTGGTCTTACCAATGACAATCATATCTTTCTCATGGAGTTTTTCTACACTGGTTGCATCAAAAATTGGCTTATAATTGTAAAGAATTTTTGATGCAGCTGTCGTTAAAATCCCCTTAGTAGAAATATTGTCCTTAACAGCTAGTGGAATCCCGCTCATAAGATTATCTGCGTCAATTCCCTTCGCGTCTACTGCTGCTGCTTGCGCCAATGCTTCTTCTTCACTAATCGTAATAAAGCTATCAACTGCACTTTCTCGACTCTTAATATCTTCCAGAGTAGCTTTCGTCAGCTCAACTGCGGAAAGTTCCTTTTTGACAAGGAGATCATGCAATTCTTCAATTGTTTTTTGATTCAAAGTCATTAGGCGTCTCCTCCGTCATCTAGAATAGCAGGCACTTTGATATAGCCTCGCTCTTTTTCAGGCACATTTTGGAAAAGTTCTTCTCGATTCCAACCTGCAATTGCTACATCTTCACGCATATAGTTGACATTTTCTGCAACATTTGATGTAAAAGGCACACCAGTTGTATCAACTTCGTTTAACAACTCCACCATGTCCACAATTTTTGACAAAGTTGTCGCAAATTCTGCTGTTTCTTCAGGTGAAAAAGCGAGTTTTGACAGGTTGGCAACATGCGTTACTTCCTCTTGAGTAATTTTCATCTCTGTTTCCTTTCTCTTCTTTTATTTTTCAGCATAACCGAAAAACAGTCATCTTCTTATTTTATCACAAATAGGCTTAGTTCTTCAATTCCAAATGAAGTTCTTTCACTTGACTCGCATCTACTTGGCTGGGACTTTCTAGCATCGGATCAAAACCAGCTCCATTTTTAGGAAAGGCAATGACCTGACGGATATTTTCTTCACCAGCTAAAATCATGACCAGTCGATCCAAGCCCAGTGCTAGACCACCATGCGGCGGGAAACCATAATCAAGCGCTTCTAAGAAAAATCCAAAGTCCCGCTCGTAATCTTCTTTTTCCATGCCCAAGAGTTCAAACATAGCTTCTTGACTCTTTCGATCATGAATCCGCAGGCTACCGCCCCCAATTTCATAACCATTAAGGACAATATCATAGGCATGACTTTTGATTGAAGCTAAATCTTCTTCCTCATTTTCAAAAATTCCTTGGGTGAACGGGTGGTGCATAGCTTGATAGCGTTCTTGCTCCTCATTCCACTCTAGCAAAGGCCAATCTAATACCCAAAGGAAGTTCAGTTGACTCTGATCGATTAAATCTAATTGTTTGGCAATCTCCAATCGCAAGTGCCCCAAGGCTTCCTGAGCTTGTCTTTTCTTGGCAATGACCAGTAAAAGCAAATCACCGTCTTGCGCTTCAAATCGGTCTAGGAAGGCAGCTGCTTCTGCTTCAAAAGTCGAAGCCAAATCCCCTTGAAGTTCACCTGCTTCCACTTTAAGACTAGCAAACCTACTAGCTCCAAATTCTTTCATTTCCTGATAGAAATGACTGAGTTGCTTCTTCGTGAAAGAATCCGCAGCATCAGGAACACAGATACCCCATAATTCTTCATGACGAGCAAAAGCCTGTTTGAGCAAAAGAGAGGGATTATCCTGACAGAGAGCGGTCAGATTTTTCAGTTCCAAACCAAAACGCGTATCCGGCTTATCCGTACCAAAGCGGTTCATGGCTTCTTCATAACTGATAGTCGGAAAAGCCTCTGTCAGTTCCAAACCATGAGTTTTCTTGACAACCGCTTTGAGCATCTCTTCTACAAGCATGCGAATGTCTTTTTCACTAGCAAAACTCATTTCCATATCGACCTGAGTAAATTCAGGCTGACGGTCTCCCCGTAAATCCTCATCTCGAAAGCAGCGAACAACTTGATAATAACGCTCCAGACCAGCTCCCATTAGGAGTTGCTTCAGCATTTGGGGACTTTGTGGCAAGGCATAAAATTGATTTTTAAAAACTCGACTAGGAACCAAAAAATCTCTGGCTCCTTCTGGTGTAGATTTCGTCAAATAAGGTGTCTCCACTTCCAGAAAATCCTTACCGTTTAAGTAGTCACGAATTGTGCTGGTTACTTGGTGACGCAGTTTGAGGTTCTCTGTCATCTTACTCCGACGCAAATCCAGATAGCGGTACTTCTGCCGCAACTCTTCTCCTGTATGGGCGTGCTGATCGAGTTCAAAAGGAAGAGGCTTACTACTTGCAAGGATTTGAATTGCCTCTGCTCGCAGCTCCACCTGTCCAGACTTGATAGCTTTGTTGACAAAGCGGGCTTCTCGCTCGACAACTTCTCCTGTAACAGCAATCACATCTTCTTTATGTAGATGTTCAATTTCAGTAAAAGCCGGGCTATCACCTGCGACAAAAACTTGAAGCAGTCCTTCTCTGTCTCGTAGCTCTATAAAAGCCAATTTCCCATGATTTCGGATATTTGCAACCCACCCAGTCGCTATCATTTTCTGACCAACTTGTTCCAAACCATAGTTTCCAATAAAAACTTCTTTCATATTCTCTACCTCTTTCTAAATTCATTTCAGTTAAATCGTCAACTTGCCGCAAATTACTTATAGAAATCTACGCCCGTAGCTCTAGATACTAAAAGTAGGAAGCATTTTTTGTTTACAGCTTTTGTCCAACTAACAAAATTGCAACCGCTCCTCTAAGTACTAAGAATTATAAGGAACATTGACTTTACTACGTAAATCTATAATCATAGCTCTAAACGCTAAAACATTAAGAGCTATATAAAAACGGCTTCCGCCTGTAAAACAGACGAAAGCCGTGGTACCACTGTTATTCGTTGCATTGCAACCTCTAGCTCGTAACGTGAGCAGACGTTTGCGCTTTGATTCACACAAATTTCTTGCAATGATATAATAGTTTTAGACAATATCATCCTTTACCATAAATAGCATAGAAAAAACCATTATATCATTGACAGTATGTTCTTCGGATTTTGCTTCCTTGGTGCTGCTCTCAGCTTTCAGCACTCTCTGTTCAAGTCAACAAGCCTACTCTACTGCTTTTTTACTTTTAAATTGTTATCTATTATAGTCGAACCTAAAACATTTTGCAAGTGGTTTAGTGCAAATTTATGATTTTCCTCCGAAAGAGAAGCTACAGCAGACTCTACCACCTCAATTTGATACCCTAAATTATAGGCATCAATAGCTGTGTGGAGAACGCAAATATCCGTCAGAACACCAGTCAAAATCACCGTGTCAACTTTTCTTTCTCGCAGACGAATATCCAAATCTGTTCCCGAAAAAGCTGAATAATGCCGTTTATCCATCCAAAAGACGCGAGAATCTGCTTTATGCTCCTGATAAAAATCCGCCAACGGTCCATAAAGGTTACGTCCACTAGTGCCTTTGATGTTATGTGGTGGAAAGAGTTTACTCTCTGGGTGAAAAATATCCCCTTCATCATGGGCATCAATGGCAAAAAAGATATAATCGCCTCGATCAAAAGCAACCTTTGTTACCTGTGCGATAGTTTTAGAAATCGCCTGAGCTGGTGCACCTGCCGTCAATTTCCCATTATCTGCTACAAAGTCCACCGTATAATCAATCGAAATCAATGCTTTTGTCATCAGTAATCTCTCTTTTTAATCTCTTCAAAGACATCGGGAATAAGGACTTTAAGATAGGTCCCTTTCATTCCTAGAGAGCGACTTTCAATAATGCCTGCACTCTCTAGTTTACGCAGAGCATTGACAATCACCGAGCGAGTAATGCCAATACGATCCGCAATGACCGATGCTGTCAATTGACCTTCATTACCGTTTAATTCACCTAAAATAGCTGAAACAGCTCGTAATTCTGAATAAGACAAAGTATTTACAGCCATGGTTACAGCTGTTCTGCGACGAATATTTTTTTCATCTTCTTCTCGTTGGAAGTTGAGCAACTGAATACCAACCACTGTACTTGCAATTTCAACCAAAATCAAATCATCATCATCAAATTCTTTATCATTGCGCCAAACAATCAAAGTTCCTAAGCGAATCCCTGAAACATGGATAGGTGAAATTGTCGTCAAGCCATCTGGAAATTCATCTTTGGTTTCGACTGGAAAAATTGACAAATCATGATTGACAGGAAGATTGGCTTCTGTATCATACATTAAATTCGCTGTGCGAACATACTCTTCTGGGAAGATTTTCGTTTGATAAAATGCTTCCACTCGGTCATTATTCGTCTTGTAGCGCATGAAATACCCCAAAAGACGCCCTTTACTGTTTACAATGCAGGCATTGCAATCCATAATTTCAGCTAACTGCTGGGTAATTGCATTGTAAGGTAATTCATCCTGTAATCGCTCATCTGAACGACGCAAAATAGATGTAATTTTTCGTGTTTTCGCTAATAAGTTTGCCATAATTTACCTCGCATATAATCTTATTGATTATACCATAAAGCGCTTTAATCTTCAACAATTATCTGAAAATTGTTTATTGAGATACAATTGTGTGCAATTAGTCTTGCTAAGTTTAGTACTCTTTTATTTAAGTAGCAAAAAAGCAACCTTTCGGCTGCTCTTCATCATCTACGATATTGCCTTAAGAAACGAGTCATCTTCTCTTGGATTTGTGCTAACTCATCTACACGAGGCAGATAAACAATCCGGAAATGATCTGGATCTTTCCAGTTAAAGCCTCGTCCGTGCACCAGCAAAATCTTTTCTTGCTTTAAGAAATCAAGCACGAATTGCTCATCGTCATCTACTCGATACATTTCCCTATCAATTTTAGGAAAAATATAAAGACCAGCTTTAGGTTTTGTTGCCGACAAGCCTGGAATTTCATTGATAGCCTTGTAAATAAAATTCCGTTGCTCATAAATCCGTCCGCCAGGAAGCAGCAATTCATCGACTGATTGATAACCACCAAGCGACGTTTGTACCACATGCTGAGATAAGACGTTTGAACACAAACGCATATTGGATAGCATGTTTAGCCCTTCAATATAATCTTTCACGTGATATTTAGGACCAGATAACACCATCCACCCGACACGAAAACCCGCGATACGGTGTGATTTAGACAAGCCGTTCATGCTGACACAAAAGAGGTCAGGAGCCAAACTGGCGATAGCCGTATGTTTCTCACCGTCCATCACTAAACGGTCATAAATCTCATCTGCAAAAATAATCAAGTTGTTTTGCCGCGCAACTTCAACAAGTTCTTCCAACACCTCTTTAGGATACAAAGCTCCTGTCGGATTGTTTGGGTTGATAACGACAATAGCCTTTGTATTAGAGGTAATTTTTGATTTGATGTCATTAATATCTGGATACCAATCTGCCGCTTCATCACAAAGATAATGAACTGCATTTCCTCCTGCTAAACTCACAGCAGCAGTCCAGAGAGGATAATCCGGCATAGGTACCAGCACCTCATCACCATTATCTAGCAAACCTTGCATAGACATGACAATCAGCTCGCTGACTCCATTTCCAAGGTAGACATCGTCAATATCAACATTTGGAATATTCTTTAACTGGCAATATTGCATAATGGCTTTCCGAGCAGAAAAAATCCCTTTCGAGTCAGAATACCCCTCGCTATCACGTGCATTCATAATCAAGTCATGAATCACTTCATCTGGTGCCGTAAAACCAAACTCGGCAGGGTTTCCTGTGTTCAACCGAAGGATTTTCTCACCATTTGCACGCATCCGCATTGCTTCTTCTAAGACGGGACCACGAATATCATAAGCCACATGTTCTAATTTTGTTGATTTATTAAATTCTTTCATCGAATTTTTCCTCATTTCAAAAGAGTCAATTTATTATAACGCAATTTTTCTAAAAAATCTAAAAAACTTCTTGTAAAGTCTGCATGAAAATGCTTTACTTTTTTCATGTAAAGGGTTACAATATAACTAAAGAAAGAATGGAGGTATTCCTATGCTACAAAGATATCAAAACATTATGGTCGCTGTTGACGGTTCTCACGAAGCTGAGCTTGCCTTTGAAAAGGGTGTAAATGTTGCGCTTAGAAATAATTCACGCCTAACGATTGCCCATGTAATTGATACACGTGCCTTGCAAAGCGTTTCTACATTTGATGCAGAAGTCTATGAAGAATTACAAGAAGACGCAAAAAAACTCATGGATCAATATGCTGAAAAAGCCAAAGAAGCTGGTGTGGGAAATGTTGTCACAGTTGTTGAAATGGGAAATCCGAAAACCCTTCTTGCAACAGATATTCCAGAAGAACAAAAAGTTGATCTCATCATGGTCGGTGCTACTGGGCTCAATGCCTTTGAACGGTTACTGGTTGGTTCCTCATCTGAATACATCTTGCGTCATGCAAAAGTTGACTTACTTGTTGTTCGTGATAAGGAAAAAACATTATAATACAAAGATAAAGAGAGATTGGCATAAACCAGTCTCTCCTCTTTTTTATTCTTCATTTTTTTCACAATTTCGTTGATAAGCTTGAATTTGACGTTCAAGCTCTTTTTTGATAGCAGGTTCCGGTGCATAATTTTTTTCCCAATCATCTGGTTTTAAAATTTTATGAGTAACTGGGTCAAAGTGCGCTTTACCATCTGGGAAGAGTTTCCCCATATTCGCTTGGTGTACAATTTCAAATAAACGCTCAGGATCTACTCCCATTAAAACAAAACTACCATAAGTAAAATACAACATATCAATCAGTGCATCTACTTGCCCAACTAAGGACATCTCTGCTTTGCTCTTCTTTTTGACTTTTTCAGCAGCTTTGTTCACAGCTTCGTGCAAAGATTGAACAGACTGATTGAAAATTTCTTCTGACGGACTGGCTGCCCGTAAAAATTCTACTAATTCTTCTACCTTGAAACCTGCACGATGACGAGCACCTTCTGTTGTCCACAGGATGGGCTCTTCCTGCGTGCATTCATCCATTATCCCATGAAATTCTTTGACCTTATTAAAGTGGTGGTCGCTACTGACAAAGACTTTTTCACTTGCCAAAATACCAAAATGCTCCAAAGCCTTATGAATTCCGTCCTGACTATTACTGCTAGTAGTGTGTTTCGCGACTTCTTTCACTCGGCTGGTTCCATTTCCCATGGCAATAGACATGCCAACGCCCGCTAACATCTCAACGTCATTATCAGAATCACCAAAAGCCATGACTTGATTGATGTCAAAACCGTATTCTTTTCCAACCAGCTTAATTCCTTCTAACTTTGACATTCCTTGATTGACGATATCAGCTGCGAAAGGACTGCTACGAGTAAACTTTAAATCTGGAAAATCTACTTCGATAGCTTGTGTTTCTTTTGGTGTTGCCAGCATCAGTACTTGATAAATCGGCTCTTGAATAGATTTCAATAAATCATCCTGTTGTTGAGGAAGTGCCTTACTAATCACATTGTTGAAACTTTTATTGACCAAGTGTGTCATCTTCTTCGGAACAAAGTGACTGGTCCATTGAGAAAACTTGCTCATGCCAAAGCTCATGATTTTGGAGCCAACCACTCCTGATTTTGTCCCAAATGAAATTTCTATTTTATGCTGGCGAGCATACTGAATCAAGTGACGCAAACTGGTTTTATCAATTGGCTTCGCAGAAATGACTTTATCTTTTGAAAAAATATATTGTCCATTATAGGTTACTGCAAAGTCCAAATCCAACTGCTCCATAAAAGATTGAACAAAAAATGGACCCCGACCTGTCGCTAAACCAACTAAAATACCTTGCTGTTTTAAACTATGAATCGCTTGTTCTGTGGATTTCAAGACTGTCCGACTATCATTTACTAACGTCCCATCAATATCAAAAAAGACTGCTTTAATTTCCATTCATTTCTCATCTCTTTCTTTTATGATACAATAATTATAGCATAGATTCAGGAGAAGCTCACTTATGACCAAAAGAATTTTAGTTTTACATACTGGCGGTACTATTTCCATGCAGGCGGACACTACTGGAAAAGTCATCACAACTGAACACAATCCCATGAACCATGTCACAGTTCCTCTAGAAGGTATTCAAGTGACGGCTCTTGATGTTTTCAATATTCCTAGCCCTCACATAACACCACAGCACATGCTGCAATTGTATCAAAAAATCAAGACAGACGGGAAGCATTTTGACGGGGTTGTAATTACTCATGGAACGGACACTCTGGAAGAAACAGCTTATTTTTTGGATACCATGGAACTTCCAGATATTCCTGTCGTCTTGACCGGTGCCATGCGAAGCTCCAATGAACTAGGAAGTGACGGAGTTTACAATTACTTATCTGCACTTCGTGTAGCAAGTGATGACAAAGCACGCGGAAAAGGCGTTCTGGTGGTTATGAATGATGAAGTCCATGCTGCCAAATACGTGACAAAAACGCATACGACCAATGTCAGCACTTTTCAAACGCCAACTCATGGACCACTCGGACTGATTATGAAGCAAGAAATCCTCTATTTCAAAACAGCTGAACCACGCGTTCGTTTTCATTTAGATAAAATTTCTGGGTTAGTTCCCATTATCCTAGCCTATGCTGGAATGAAAACTGAACTGCTTGATATGCTAGACTTGGAAAAGATAGACGGTCTCATCGTTGAAGCCTTTGGTGCTGGAAATCTGCCACAAGAAGTTGCCCAAAAGCTCAGCCAACTTGCGAATTCTGGACTGCCAATTGCACTTGTATCACGTTGCTTTAACGGCATTGCAGAGCCAGTTTATGCTTATGAAGGGGGTGGCGTGAAGTTACACGAATCAGGCATTATGTTTGTCAAAGAACTCAATGCACCTAAAGCTCGTATCAAGCTGCTAATTGCCCTGAATGCTGGACTTCAAGGGCAGGCATTAAAAAACTACATAGAAGGCTAGATTCTTATATAAATAAAAAGCCTCGATTAATTCGAAGCTTCTTAGGAGATTTATGAAAAAAAGTTTTTTAACTCGCTTGTTTTTTAGTTATCTACCATATATTTCTAATTCCTTTCCTGTTTTTTTGAATGTTTTGTTATAATGTACTTTAATGTTTACTGTCATTGGACTTACCTCTTTCTTTTTGATGAATTTAGTATAGCCCGAAAAACTTAAAGCAGACTTATAGATTTCTTTCAGAAAACTTAATTTAAAAAACTTCATCCAAATGAAAATGGTGAAGTCTTTTTGTTTTATACATAATGATAGACTAAAATCAATCCAAATAATCCTGTTGTTCCAAATGAAGTGCTACAATATACCAGTCTGCATTCGTTCGCCAATCAGGCATGGACACAATTTGACTAGCGACCTTTCTGGCCTCTTCTAAAATCGGATAATCCTCTACAATATCCGCCACCTGAAATTCCGGCAAACCAGACTGACGAGTGCCAAAGATTTCACCAGAACCACGCATTTTCAAATCTTCCTCAGCTAAGATAAAACCGTCAGTTGTTTCCGTCATGATTTTCATGCGTTTCTTGCCAGATTCCGTCTTGGGATTAGCCACGAGAACCGCATAAGACTGCTTATTCCCACGACCTACTCGACCACGTAACTGATGAAGCTGACTGAGCCCAAATCGATCCGCATCCATGATTAGCATGACCGTAGCATTGGGCACATTGACACCGACTTCAATAACAGTCGTGGAAACCAGAATGTCCGTTTTCCCTTCCTTAAAATCCTGCATAATGGCATCTTTTTCATCGCTCTTCATTTTACCATGTAGTAGTGCTACATGAGCTTTGTCACCGAAATAAGCCTTTAGTTCCTCTTCCAAAGCAATCGCATTTTTCAGATCCAGCGCTTCTGACTCCTCAATCAAAGGAGAGATGACATAGACTTGAGCACCTCGTTGCAGCTCTTTTATCAACCAATCCAGAACTACTTCCAGCTGCTCATGCTTGACCCAACGGGTGATGATTGGCTTACGTCCTGCTGGCATTTGATCAATAATGGACACATCCATATCGCCAAAAGCAGTGATAGCAAGCGTTCTAGGAATGGGCGTTGCAGTCATCATGAGGACATCAGGATTATTTCCTTTTTCTCGCAAAATTCGCCTCTGCCCCACTCCAAAGCGGTGCTGTTCATCAATAATCACCAGACCGAGCTGATGATATATCACACTTTCTTGAATCAAAGCATGAGTGCCGACAATCATATCCACCTGACCAACCTCAATAGCTTCTAGTGCCTGTCTGCGTTCTGCTGGCTTCATTCCTCCTGTCAACAGAATTATCCGCAGTTCAGGAAAAAGTTGGCTCAAGCTATCAAAGTGCTGCTCTGCCAAGATTTCAGTCGGTACCATGAGAGCAGATTGCAAACGAGCTGTATAAGTAGCATACATAGCTAAACCTGCAACCACCGTCTTTCCGCTTCCGACATCTCCCTGCAAGAGCCTGTTCATGTGAGCTGGCGATTTCATATCCTGTAAAATCTCGTTTAGACTGCGCTCTTGAGCAGCCGTCAGCTCAAAAGGTAGAGTAGCTTTTTTCTTTTCTAGCAAGTCTGCCTGCCAAGGAATAATTAAGCCCTGACTAACATCTTTTGTTTCACATTTAAGAACCTGCAATTGCATTTGAAAGTAAAAAAGCTCTTCAAACTTGACCCGACGCAAGGCTTGTTTGTACTCTGTTAAGTCTTTTGGAAAATGCATTGCTCGTACAGCCTGATTCCGTCCTAGCAACTGATAGCGTTCTAACAATACTTGGGGCAAATTTTCCTCCAAGAACAATTCCAACCTCTGATCAAAGGCTGTCTTAATGACCTTCACCAAACTAGCTTGACTAATCCCTTGAGCCACCCGATAAACAGGCTGCAAATCATCTTCCACTTGTGCTAGAATTTTCATCCCGGTCAAACTAGCCTTTGCCTTATCCCATTTTCCGAAAATAGCAATGGTTGAGCCAACCTCCACCTTGTCTGCTAAATAAGGTTGATTAAAGAAGTTGACTGCAAGCACCACTTCGTCCTGCTTTATGGTAAAACGCAGGCGATTACGTTTATAGCCATAATACTGCACATTTGCTGGTGTAGTCACCACCCCTGAAACAACTGCCTTTTCACCATCTTCCAGTTCTAACACATTCTTACTTTTAAAATCTTCATAGCGAAAGGGAAAATAGAGCAGCAAATCCTGCAGGCTTTCAATTCCCAGCTTAGTAAATTTTTCAGCAGATTTCGGTCCTACACCCGGCAGAACCGTTAAAGGTTGGTGTAAATTCATAATTCCTCTTTCAGTTCTGTTTTTCAAGAGTTTGTAAAAGCAGATTGGAACAACCATGCTGAAAATAGCTTTCTAGATTTTTCCAACTGCTTTTTAGTTTCAATCAATTTTTATAAACTCTAGGCACACGATCACTAATCAAGCAAACCACCTCGTAGTTGATTGTTCCTCGTTTTTCTGCTACATCTGTTGCCGAAATAGATTTTTTACTGCTTTCTCCGATAAGAACAACTGGCGTACCAATAGGATAAGCTTTAGGTAAACGAACGGTAATCTGATCCATAGACACACGCCCAACAATAGGACAAGGTTGCCCGTCAATCAAAACACTAAAACCTTGCATATCTCGCGTCCAACCGTCTGCATATCCTAACGGGATCGTTCCAATATACTGCGAATTTTCACTTGTATAAGTAGCTCCATATCCCACATCTGCCCCTGCTTCCAGCTGCTTGACATGAACTAATTCCGACACCAGAGAAAGAGCCGGCTTCATTTCATAAGGAAGCTGCAAGGTACGACCGCTAGGATTGAGACCATAGATAATATCACCCAGACGCACCGCTTTCATCACAGTCTCTGCATGCCAAAGAGTCGTTGCAGAATTACTAGCGTGAACAATCGGTGGAACGGTTTCTAATTGCTCTAAAATTTCTTTAAAACGTGCCAACTGTGCTTCAAACTTATGCGTATCTGCTTCATCAGCTGTTGCAAAATGGGTGAAGATGCCTTCTACCTGAGCACCTGCTTTTTCCAAACGATGAATGGCTTCTTGAGCGTCTTGACTATCTCGAAAACCAATCCGTCCCATCCCAGAATCAATTTTTATGTGAACAACCAAGCCAGCTACATCTATATTTGACTTCAAGAGCAAATCAATCCATTCTAAACTAGCAACCGTACAGGTCACTTTGCGCTCAATTGCCAATGAAATGGCATGAACATCTGACACTCCTAATACCAAAATCTTTTTCGTAATGCCAGCATCACGCAACTCTACAGCTTCATCAATATTGGAAACACAAAAGCCATCTACAATTGACTCAATATAGCGTGTGACAGCAACCGCACCGTGACCATAAGCATCTGCCTTCACCACAGCCCACTTTTCCACATCGTTTGGAATGTGGGCAGCAATTTGCTTAATATTAAAGCTGATAGCAGCTAAATCAACAACGGCCTTAGTAGGTCGATGATTACTCGTTTTCATGATGTTCCTCCAAAATAACACTAGCTGTGACAATATTACCTGCATGGCTGAGCGACACCCAGACCTTGCCAGAAAAAGGCGATTTGGTAAAAACAGGTGCTCCCTTTTCATCGTTTAAAATTTCTAAATCCTGAAAAGTGACACAACCAATACCAGTCCCCCACGCTTTAGAAAAAGCCTCTTTAGCAGACCAACGTCCCGCCAAATATTCCATTTTTCGCTTGCCCGTCAGCTTTTCAAATCGGTCAAATTCTGCGGCTGTCAAAACCTTTTGGGCAAAGCGAGCATTTTTTTCGTAAACTTTTTGAATAGAAGAAATTTCCTCTATATCAATACCATGTCCTTTAATCATCTTTTTAAAAAGAGGCTGGGACAAACGTGTGCCAGACTCAGTTACTTTCTAAAATAAAACTTAATGCGCTAATACTATCAGATTTTACAAATCCACTCCCCATCTTTTTTATTTTTCATTTTTAGATAGGGTAGTATAAATTTCCTTGACCAGTCTGACTGTATTATCCCAACCCAAACAAGGGTCTGTAATGGATTTTCCAAACACTTCAGGCTCATTTTGACGACCATCTTCTAAGTAAGACTCGATCATAAAGCCACGTACAACTTTTTTGATTTTCTCATTCCAATCACGGTTGATTAGGGTTTGACGGACAATCCGCACCTGCTCTAAATACTGTTTACCAGAATTATCATGATTGGTATCAATGATGATAAAAGGATTTTCCAAGCCCATTTTTTCATATTGGTCAATCGTGTCTAGCAAATTATCATAGTAATAATTTGGAATGTTTTTTCCATACTCATCAAGTCCACCACGCAGAATAGCATGTGCCAGAGGATTCCCTGAAGTTTCTACTTCCTTACCAGCAAACAAGAAACTTTGCTTGTTTTGCGCTGCGTAAATCCCATTAAACATGACATTAAGATTGCCAGACGTAGGATTTTTCAAGCCAGTCGCAACATCAGCTCCACTCGCTACAAAACGGTGTTGCTGATCTTCCACAGAACGCGCCCCAACAGCCATATATGAAATCAAATCATCTACCAACGGAAGATTTTCTGGATAGAGCATTTCATCGGCTGTCGTCATTCCTGTCTCCGTAATGACACGATAATGCAAATTCCGAACAGCCTTAATCCCGTTGATTAAGCTTGGAGCAGCCTTAGCATTCGGTTGATGAATCAATCCTTTATAACCATCGCCATTAGTACGAGGTTTTGCCGTATAAACACGCATGACCATGAAAATACGGTCTTTCACCTCTTCTTGGAGGGCAGATAAACGTTTTGCGTATTCCAGAACAGCAGCCTCATTATCAGAAGAACATGGACCAATAACCAACAGAATGCGGTCATCCTCTCCACGAATAATGGCATTTAACTCGCGATCTCGTGCCTCTTTTTCAGCTAAAGCCTCTCCTTCCAACTTTGATAAATTGCGAACCTTTGCTACATCAATTGGCTCGCTAGTTGCCTTAAATGTCATAATCTTCCCCTCTTTACACTACTTATCTGTGGCGTCCATGACAATTTTTAAATTTCTTACCAGAACCACATGGACACAAGTCATTGCGCTTCACTTTTGTCAAATCAATATCGCTAGGTAAGCCAGAGTGTTGTGCTGAAATATTGCGTGTCGCTGTTGTGCTGATATGATGCTCCGTACGTGGACGTTCTTGCTCGTGAATTTGAGCCTTCATCATCAAACGCGTCACATCAAATTCGATCGAACCAATCATGTCATTAAACATACGGAAACTTTCAGCTTGGTATTCAACAACTGGGTTATTTTGAGCATAACCACGAAGTCCAACTGCGTTCCGAAGTTGATCCAAAGCATCGATATGATCAGTCCATTTGCTATCTACAACGCGTAAAATCAGAACTTTTTGGAATTCTCTGACGGACTCTTCATCGCGAAGTTTCGCCACTTGACTATCGTAAACCTCCAAGGCACGTTTGTATAAATCAGCCTTGATATCTTCATCAGACAAGCCTTCTAAATCTGCGATTTCAATAGATTCTTCTGGAACAAGATTGTATTTTGCAAAATTAACAATTGATTCTAATTTTTCATCTTGTTCTGCACGACTGTTGCCATCCACAAAACGGTTGATTGTTCGCTTCATCATGGCATGAATTTCCGGTGCCAAATCACGATCAGCCGTAATGACATCATAGCGCTGCGCATAGATAATTTCACGTTGCTCACGCATAACATCATCATATTGAAGGACTTGTTTACGTGTATCATAGTTGTTCCCTTCAACACGCTTTTGAGCTCCTTCTACTTGGCGCGTCAGCATACGAGATTTGATGACAGACTCTTCTTCGCTAAGGTTCATGCGATCCAAAACAGCTTTAATCCGTTCCGATCCAAAGCGACGCATAAGTTCATCTTCAAGTGATAGGTAGAATTGTGATTCACCAGGATCTCCTTGACGACCTGAACGACCACGAAGTTGATTATCAATACGACGGCTTTCATGGCGCTCTGTACCAATAACACAAAGTCCACCAAGCTCACGAACACCTTCACCAAGCTTAATATCTGTACCACGACCGGCCATATTGGTTGCAATCGTTACAGCACCTCGCTGACCAGCATTCATAATGATTTGCGCTTCTTTATAGTGATTTTTCGCATTCAATACTTCATGAGGAACTCCAGCTTCGACTAATTTTTTAGAAATATAATCACTCGTTTCAACAGCAACTGTCCCAACAAGTACAGGTTGTCCTTTTTCATGACGAGCTTTCACATCTTGGACAACTGCTTTAAATTTTGATTCAATACTTGGATAAAGAAGGTCTGGGTGATCAATACGAGCCACCGGACGGTTGGTAGGAATCGGAATAACTCGAATGTTATAAGTTTCGCGGAATTCTTCTTCTTCTGTCTTGGCCGTTCCCGTCATCCCCGACAATTTCTTATACATACGGAATAGATTTTGGTAAGTGATAGAAGCTGAGGTCTTCGTTTCATCTTGAATTGGTACACCTTCTTTAGCTTCAATTGCTTGGTGGAGTCCATCAGAATAGCGGCGACCTTCCATTGTCCGACCTGTAAATTGATCCACAATCAAAATTTCTTGCTCTTCACTCACCACATAGTCAATATCTAACAGCATGATATAGTTTGCACGAAGGGCATTGTCAATAAAGTGAGTCAGTGCTACATTTTCAATATCATACAAGTTTTCTAACTTGAAGTAGCTTTCTGCTTTATCAATCCCAGAGTCAGAAAGTCCAATGGTTTTAGACTGCACATCAATGATGTAGTCATCTTTATTAAGAGACTTCACAAAGCTATCCGCCATGTGATAAAGTTGGTTCGTATCAGACGAAGTTGGTCCTGACACAATCAAAGGCGTACGAGCTTCGTCAATCAAAATGGAGTCTACTTCGTCAACCAAAGCGTAGTTGAGCGGGCGTTGCACCATGTTTTCAGCGCGCACTACCATGTTGTCACGCAAATAGTCAAAACCAATCTCTGCATTGGTTGAATACGTGATATCACATTCATAGGCTTCTTTTTTCTCTGCGGATGACTTGGCAGCAAGATTGATACCGACAGAAAGCCCCAACCAAGAGTACAGTTCCCCCATTTCCGTTGCGTCACGCTCTGTCAGATATTCATTTACTGTGACAACGTGAACCCCTTCTCCAGACAAGGCGTTCAGATAAACTGGCATGGTCGCTGTCAGGGTTTTTCCCTCCCCTGTACGCATTTCTGGCACATCTCCATGGTGTAAGACAATCCCACCCATAATCTGTACTGGGTAAGGGAAAAGTCCTAACACACGCTTTGCACCTTCACGAACAACCGCAAAAGCTTCATAAAGCAAGTCATCTAATGACTCGCCATTTTGATACCGTTGCTTAAATTCATCCGTCTTTGCTTTCAAAGCTTCATCTGACAAAGCAGCCATTTCATCTTCATACGCCATGACTTTCTTTGCCATTTTTTCTAATCTTCTTAATTCACCTTTATCATTTTCGATAATTCTTCTTAAAATATTCGACATTTTTTTCCTTACTTGTTATAATTCTTATTTTAAAATGTTCTTTTCATTATAGCATTTTTCACTATATCTTTCAAGAAAATAAAAGGAATAAAACGGCGGTTCCATTCAAAACTGCCGTTTTATGTTCTTACTCTTTTAAGTGATAAGAATAACTGGCTACAACGACATTTTCATGCCATCTGAGGAAATATTTCAATTTCAAGCTCATTTGATTGTGTAGCATGTTTTGCCAACTATGATTTGGAATGAATTGTGGTACTAGCACTGTTACGGTATAACCTTTCTTCTGCGCACCACGAGCGATTTTTGTCACATACTGTACGGTTGGTCTGATGATATTACGGTAGCTTGTTTCCACATTTACAAATTGAATATCCGGAAAATATTGTTTAAATTCACTGGCTACTTCTTCATCTTTTTCTTGTGTTTCTTTGGTAGATACATGCATGGCAATCACCTCATCACCAATGCTACGCGCATAATTCATCGCACCGACACTAACACGCGTGACATTTCCAACAAGCACCAAAACCAGATTTCCTGCATAGTCTACGCGTTCAATTTCTTCATTCAAACGCAGCTGTTTCGCCACTTTATTGTAATGATTTTTAATACTCAAGAAAATCCATAATAAAACGATGATAATCGGAAAGAATGGCCAAATATCTCGCAAACGAAAAAGTAGCAAAATCGCTACAATGGTGTAACAAATAGCAGCGCCTAAAATATTTGCTACTGAATATTTCAAGAAATGTTTTCCATACTGCTTGCGCCAATGCACGACCATTCCCGTTTGAGAAAGAGCAAAAGGCACAAATACACCAATGGTATAAAGTGGAATGAGCCGTTCAGTATTCCCATTAAAAATTAGCAAAAGAAGAATAGCACCGATAGCTAAAGTCAGAATCCCATTTGAATAACCAAGGCGTGCTCCTTTTTCCATATACATGTGTGGCATATATTTATTTTTTGCCATATTGTAGGATAACATGGGAAAGGCCGAAAAGCCTGTATTAGCCGCTACAGCAAGGATGAGAGCTGTTGATAATTGGAAAATATAAAATAGAAGTCGTCCAACAGGTGAATTTCCCAAAATAGCTTGCGCCATTTGAGCGAGCGTTGTAACACCTTTTACCGGAACGATTCCAATCCAGTAATTCAAAAAGGTAATGCCAGCAAACATGAAACCTAAAATGGCTGCCATAATTGCCAAGGTTTTCGCTGCATTTTCAGCTTTGGGTGTTTTGAAAAATGGTACAGAATTTGAAATAGCTTCCACACCTGTCAGAGAAGCCGAACCACTCGTGAAAGCGCGTAGCAAGAGCACTAAGCTGACACCTGAAATAGATTTTCCGATAGGAGCTGTTGCATGGTAGGATAAGTTCCCCAGTAATAATTGCAATAAACCAAAGCCAATCAAGAAAACAGTACTTGCAATAAACAAGTAGACTGGTATCATCAGAGAAACCGCAGATTCTCGCAGTCCGCGTAAGTTCATTAGCATTAAAACCAACACTAAAATAATCGAAATGTGCAAATTGTACGGATGCAAAGCAGGAATTGCTGACGTAATCGCATCCGCCCCAGACGAAACAGATACCGCTACTGTCAACATATAATCAACTAGCAAACTACCACCTGAAACTAGACCAGCTTTAGGGGAAAGATTTTCCGTTGTGACCATATAAGCTCCACCGCCTTGTGGGTAAGCATGAATCACCTGACGATATGAAATGGTTAAACTAGCCAGCAAAATCAGCACCACAATACCGATTGGCAAAGACCACCAAATTGCACCAGCAGATACGGATACCAAAACCAAAACAACTTGTTCAGGACCATAGGCAATCGAAGACAGAGCATCGCTTGACAGCATAGCCAAGGCTTGTAGCTTAGTGAGTAAATTCCCTTCATCTCCCTCATCGCTTGATTTTAAAGGTCGACCAATAAAAATATTCTTCAACTTGGAAAACATCTTTTTCTCCTAAATTTTCAATATCAGCTATTATAACGTTTTTCTGAAATAGTATCAACGTTTTCTGAAAATGACATCATTTCTTAATATAACTGACAATTCCTGCAAAAATATAAGGATTATACAGATAGGATTGTTTCACAGATACCTTTAAAAATCTGTAGAACAGTAGAGAACTACGCCATAATGCTTTACCTTATGATAAAAAGAGGTCAAGGACTTTTCCTCAACCTCTGATGTTCTATAAAAGTTATTACGGATGACTAACAATCATTTCAAGGTCTTGTCCCTCAAAAGTCCATGCTTCCACATCGCTTGGCAGGATAAAATGGTCTCCTTTTGCGATTGGATACGTTTCTCCATCTACGGTCAGCACACCTCGCCCTGCTAGCACACTTACTAGTAAATAAGCAGCTGTTTTCTCGATATCCACTTTTCCTGATACTTCCCATTTGTAAACAGCAAAGAAATCACTAGCTACTAAAAGCGTTGACGTCAAATCATCTGCTTTCAGCGTAACTGGGCGGCTATTGGCTGGCGCACCGATATTGAGCACATCAATGGACTTTTCCAAATGCAGCTCGCGCAGATTGCCTTTAGCATCTTTTCGGTCAAAGTCGTAGACACGATAGGTAGTGTCGCTAGACTGTTGCGTTTCTAAAATCAAAATACCTGAGCCAATCGCGTGTATAGTACCACTTGGAACATAGAAAAAATCTCCAGCCTTGACTGGCACTTTGGTTAAGAGCTTGTCCCATTCTTTCTTTTCAATCTGCTGGCGTAATTCTTCTCGTGACTTGGCATTGTGTCCATAGATGATTTCTGCTCCTTCCTCTGCAGCAATCACATACCAGCACTCCGTTTTTCCTAATTCTCCTTCGTGCTCCATAGCATAATGATCATCTGGATGAACCTGAACACTCAACCAATCATTAGCGTCCAAAATTTTGGTTAAAAGCGGAAAAACAGGCTCGCCACTGTTACCAAATAACTCTCGGTGTTCTGCGTAGAGCTGATCTAAGCCCGTACCAGCAAAACGACCGTTTTTTATGGTAGATACGCCATGCGGGTGAGCCGAAATCGCCCAATATTCGCCTACTTTATCACTGGGAATTTCATAGCCAAATTCATCTCGTAGCCTCGTTCCTCCCCAAATTTTTTCCTGCATAACAGATTGTAAAAATAATGGTTCTGACATCATTTCCTCCTTTTCATTGTACAAATAATGACTTAAATATTTTTAACATCTAAAAGAGAATATCCTCTCGTGTCAAAGCGATTGCGACTTCTCGAATATTCAATTGGACGTCCATTTTCCAGATAAACAACTTGCTCCACCTGTAAAATCGGGTCTGTTTCTTGGCAAGCTAAATAGGTCTGGTCATATTCATCTGGCTTTTCAGCTGTAATATGGCGATAACTTCCAGCAAATTTTAAGTTTAACTCATCCCATAGATAAGCATAGATAGACTGAAGCAAAATCTCCTCATTCAATCCTGGTACCAAGTCACACGGCATATACGTGTGTTCCAACACATAAGGTTGCTCATCCAACAGACGCAAACGTATGATTTTGTAAACCGGTGCCGTTACTTCCACTTGCAGGCGCTCTGCAAGATCAGCTTCTGGAAATTCAACTGCAAATTGAATAATCTGGCTCGTTAATTTTCGCTCATCATTTTTTAAATCTTGACTCAAGCCATTGTAGTTATTCAAGCGAAATTTTGAATCTTCTTTATCCCAAAAAGAGGAATTTAACACTCTCGTTCCATTTCCTTGTTTGGAGAAAATCAATCCCTCAATAGTTAAAATCTCAACGGCTTTTTTGATGGTCATTCGGCTAACACCGAACTCTTTTGATAATTCGGACTGAATAGGCAACATGGAGTCTACTGGGTAGACTCCACTTGCAATTCTATCTCGAAGTATATTGGCGATTTCTTCGTATTTAGGCATAAGATAGCTCCTGCAAATCTGTCTTTCATCTCATTATAATACAGAATCAGGTTGTTTGTCCAGCATACGAAGGAATGGATACCAGATAAATCCAACAATCACCATATCCACTAACTGAAGGACACCACCTAAAATGGAATTGGTTGCCAGCATTCCACTAAAGAATACGGGTACTGTCCAAGGAACTGCCACTCCTGTTGGAGCTGGAACAATTCCTACTGCCATCACAGCATAGTTAAACGCAGTCACAACAATCGGTGCTAAAACCCATGGAATCAGAATAGTCGCATTCAAAACGATTGGCAAGCCAAAGATAACTGGTTCATTGACATTGAATAACCCCGCTCCAAGAGCAAGTCGTCCAACGTCCTTATACATTTTCTTTTTCAGAATAAAAGCCATAATGATAACTACAGCTAGCGTCATCCCAGAACCACCTAAACCAACAGTAAATGTTTCCATAAATGATTTGGAAATAATGTGTGGCAAATGCTTGCCAGCCTGATAAGCCTCTAAGTTATCCAACATCAATGTATTCCAAATTGGATCCATGACAGAATTAACAAGAATTTGTCCATGAAGTCCAAAGAACCATAAAAATTGAACAAAGAAGATTGCCACTAAAGTTGCCCAGATACTACTTCCCAAGCCAACTAGCGGCGTTTGAATAACCTTATAAATAATATCATGAAGATTTGCATTGAAAAATCCTGTCAAACCAGCATTGACAAACAAGAATATGGAAAGAGTCAATACGGCAGGAATCAAAGCCGCAAACGACTTGGCTACTGCAGGCGGAGCGCTGTCTGGCATTTTAATCTGCCAACCTTTTTTCGTTGCCCAGCAGTAGATTTCCGCCGCCAAAAATGCAACCAGCATGCCAAGGAACATCCCTTTAGCCCCTAAACGGTCTAAACTCAATACGCCTGAAATTTTTTCACCTTTTTCTGACATGGTATAAAAAGGTGTCAAGAGAAGAAAACTAGAAAAGGAAACGGCTCCTCCAAAGATTCCCTCTACATCATAAGATTTTGATAAATAATAGCCAATACCAAACGTTACAAACACTGTCATAATAGACATTGTTGCACTTTGACCGCTACCAAACAGATTAGATAAAGTTGCTTTCGTTGCATCATTAAAAAATGGCAAATTGTTAAATACTACTACGATTGAGCCAAACATCGTTAATGGAAAGGAGAGCATAAAAGCATCCCGTAAAACAGCCAAATAACGATTGGAAGCGAGCTTGTTTGCCAATGGCAACAACTTATCACCGATTTGATCTAGAAACTTGTTCATCAATCTTCCCTCTTTTTCTTTTTTTGATACTCTAACTATACTATATTTTTTATAAAATGTCTATACTTTTTTGAATAAAAGATTGACTTTTTTTATAAAAAGTATAGAATTATATTATAGAGAATTTTTTAAAGGAGAAAATATATGACATTTCTAACATTTCCAAAGGGATTTTTCTGGGGGACTGCTTCCAGCGGTCCGCAAACAGAAGGGCGTTTTGAGGGGGACGGAAAGGGAGAAAATATATGGGACTATTGGTACGATAAAGAGCCCGAAAAATTCTTCAATCATATTGGCCCAGATAAAGCTTCTTATAATTATCAGTATTACAAAGAAGATGTGCAATTGATGAAAGTAACAGGGCATAATTCTTTCCGCACTTCTATCCAATGGAGTCGCCTAATCCCTGAAGGCGTTGGTGCTGTTAATCCCAAAGCTGTGGATTTTTACAACTCATTCATTGATGAACTGATTGCAAATGGTATTGAGCCATTTATCAACTTGTACCATTTTGACATGCCAATGGCACTGCAAGAAAAAGGCGGTTGGTTCAATCGGGAAACGGTTGATGCTTATGTAAATTTCGCAAAAACCTGCTTTGAGTTATTTGGAGACCGTGTCAAATATTGGTTTACACATAACGAGCCGATTGTCCCTGTTGAAGGTGGCTACCTCTATAACTTCCATTATCCTAACGAAGTCAACATGAAACACGCTGTTCAAGTGGCTTTTTATGAAATGCTCGCCAGTAGCTTAGCTGTCAAAGCCTATCATGAAAACCAAGACGGAAAAATCGGGATCATCCTTAACTTAACTCCAAGCTATCCGCGTGATGAAAACAATCCCGAAGATGTCAAAGCTGCTCAGATTGCGGATGCTTTCTTTAACCGCTCTTTCTTAGATCCTGCTATCAAGGGCGAATATCCGGCTGACTTGATTGCCCTTATTAAGGAATTAGACATGGTGCCAGAACACACAAGTAAGGATTTGCAGACTATTAAAGAAAACACCATTGATTTGCTTGGTGTCAATTATTACCAGCCACGTCGGGTTAAAGCAAAAGAAAATCCTGCCGGTAAAGATCCGCAGAATCCTATGCCAGATGATTTCTTTGACTACTACGATATGCCGAATAAAAAAATGAACCCTTATCGCGGTTGGGAAATCTATGAAAAAGGGATTTACGATATTATGATTAACGTTCGTGATAACTACGGTAATATTCCTTGCTACATCTCAGAAAATGGTATGGGCGTTGAAGGTGAGGAACGCTATATCAATGCCAATGGTCAAATCGAGGACGATTACCGTATTTACTTTATCAAAGATCATCTCCGTTACCTTCATCAAGCGATTAACGAAGGAGCTAACTGCCTTGGTTATCATCTCTGGACCTGTATGGACAATTGGTCCTGGTGCAATGCCTATAAAAATCGCTATGGACTTATTGCCGTTGACCTAGACCAACAAGGTAAACGAACGATTAAAAAATCGGGTTATTTCTTTAAAGAACTGTCTGACAAAAACGGTTTTGAAGATTGAATTTAGCAAAACTCCCCAAGGTATCGGAACCCTTGGGGAGTTTGAGTTATCTTAAAAATAAAAAATAAACCTATAACATGTGACTAGTTTGCACAAATGTTATAAGTTTATTCTTAGGAGGTTTAGCAATAAATTATTTTTCTTCTAGCTTTTTATATAATTCAAGCATTTCTAATGCCACTTCACGTAATGTCATCGTTGTCATCAAATGGTCTTGTGCATGAACCATGATAATCTCGATCTTAATCTCAACACCACTTGCATAATCTTGCAACAATTTCGTTTGCGCGTGATGCGCTTCAACCAACTCTGTATTCGCAGCTTCCAATTTTTGAGAGGCTTCATCGTAGTGACCAAGACGCATCGCTGCAAATGCTTCGTGTACTGTTGCACGCGCCGTTCCACTATGAAGAATGATTTCAAACGCTGCTACTTGTAATTCTTCTGTATTCATAAAACCCTCTTTATAGATTGTCCGTTACCACTTTGGCTAAGGCTGCGACCCCTGTTGGGATAGGCACATAGGCTTGAGGCGGAATTTGAACAACTGGGCGTCCAACTCTTTCACCGAGGTCAGCAAATTGTTTGAAATACATTCTTGTTTGAGGACTAATTAAATAAAGATCAAACGCTGCAGATTCAATCACTTTATTTCCTTCTGTTGCACCAATTGCTTCAACGGTAATGTCTTGTCCTTGACCTTGAAGGTATTCAGTTGTCTTTTTTGCCATAAGAGAGGAAGACATCCCTGCCGCACAGATAATTAACGCTTTTGCCATGAAAATTCTCCTTAAAATATTGTATATTAGGTAATTTTTTATTAACGAATTACCTATCATTGATATTAGTATAGCACAGTTTTTGTTAAATGTCTAGTCTTTTATATATAAAGATTATACTTTTTTGAAGAATTTAATAACAAAAAACTCTTTCCGGTCAAATTTTGACTAGAAAGAGTCCCTATTGCAATTTATAGTTTGTCATTTCCTTTACGCATATTCTGCTTCTTCATCGAATTGACTATTGTAAAGATCAGCATAGAAGCCGTTTTGTTCCATCAATTGTTCATGATTGCCTTGTTCAATGATATTGCCATCTCGCATAACCAAAATTAAGTCAGCATTACGAATCGTTGACAAACGGTGAGCAATGACAAAGGAAGTCCGTCCTTCCATTAGTTTATCCATCGCTTTTTGAATCAGCTCTTCCGTCCGTGTATCAACAGATGAAGTCGCTTCGTCCAAGATAAGTAATGGAGCATCTTTAAGAAGGGCACGCGCAATGGTCAGCAATTGCTTTTGCCCAACAGAAAGGCTTACTGTATCGTCCAGCACCGTATCGTATCCTTTTGGCAAAGTCTTGATGAAGTGATGAACCCCAACAGCTTTGGCAGCTGCCACAACTGCTTCGTCAGAAATATTTTTCTGATTGTAAATCAAATTTTCCTTAATCGTTCCCTCAAATAACCAAGTGTCTTGAAGAACCATGGAGAAGGCATCATGTACCTCAGAGCGTTTCATTTGCTTCGTATCAATACCATCAATCGTAATCCGCCCTTTCTCAATCTCATAGAATTTCATCAGCAAATTGACAATGGTCGTCTTCCCAGCACCGGTCGGACCGACAATGGCAATCTTTTGCCCTGCTTTTGCATTGGCAGAAAAATCATGAATAATCGTTCGATCTGGATTATAACCAAAGTATACCTTATCAAAGGCAACATCGCCTTTTAAGGTCGTGAGTTGTTGCGCCTTGTGCTCATCGTTTTCCATTTCAGGCTCTGCTAAAAATTCAAACACGCGTCCCATAGCAGCGCTAGCTTGTTGAAGAGTGGTAATCCCTTGCGCAATTTGTGACAACGGTTGAGAGAAAGTCCGTACATACACCATAAAGGCAACAATGGTTCCCATGGTCACATCGCCATTCAAGGCCATGCTCGCTCCAACCAAAACAACCATAACGTAACCGAAGTTCCCTACAAACATCATAAGCGGCATCATAATCCCTGAAATAAATTGGGATTTCCACATGCTGTTGTAAAGATTCGTATTGAGCGTTTGAAAGGCTGCTTTAGATTCCTCTGCGGCATTGTAGCTGACAATGACATTATGCCCAGAGTACATTTCTTCCACATAGCCATTAACGCTGGCAAGATTTTCTTGTTGTGCTCGGAAAAATCGTTGAGATTTTCCCATAATCAAAGCAACAAAGACAAAGCCAATCAAGACTGAGCCAATCGTTACAAAGGAGAGAACGACATTGTTGTAAAACATCATAAAGAGAACAGCAATAAGAAGTAAACTTGAGGATATGACTGCTCCTAAACTTTGGTTCAAAGACTGTCCGACCGTATCCACGTCATTGGTGACCCGTGAAAGAGTATCCCCTTGAGAATGGCTGTCAAAATAGCGCAGAGGCAATTTATTGATTTTTTCAGCAATAGCAGTCCGCAAACGCTTGGAGAAATGCTGAATAACAGATGAAATGATAAAAGATTGAACGTAATTTAACAAAGCACCTGCTGCATACAAAATCGCTAGGAAAAGAGCAATGTTGGAGATTGCTTTCAAATCAATCTGACTTCGCATTCCCTCCGTGATAAGGTTGGTAATTTCTTTTAATTTGTCCGGTCCATAAACTGTAATAATACTAGACACTGCCGCTCCCACAAATGCAATGAGCAATGGAAGCTGAAAACCTTTGAGATAAGGTTTCACTTGGCTAAATAAAGATGATTTTTTATTTTCCATTTTCCAATTCCTCCTTTGATAATTGTGAGTAAGCAATTTCTTGGTAAACATCGTTTGTTGCTAGCAACTCTTTGTGAGTGCCTTGTCCAACAACTTTTCCTTTATCCAGTACCAAAATTTGATCAGCATCCATAATCGTTGAAATCCGCTGAGCCACAATCAATCTGGTTGTGTTCTTCACTTTTTTCGCTAATTCTTCCCGCAAAATGCGGTCTGTCTTATAGTCCAGCGCTGAAAATGAATCATCAAAAATCAAAATTTCAGGCTTGCGAGCAAGCGCACGCGCAATTGCCAAACGTTGCTTTTGCCCACCAGAGAAATTCGTACCGCTTTGTGCAACTTCAGATTGCAAACCGTCTTCTTTTTCTTCAACAAATGATTTAGCCTGTGCCAAATCAAGTGCAGACCACATTTTTTCATCATCCAATGGACTTTCATTGCTTTGTCCAAAGTCCAAATTACTCTTTATATCACCAGAGAAGAGGACAGCTTTTTGTGGAATGTAGCCAACTTTATTATGCAAATCTTCTAGCTGATAATCTTTGACGTTTACGCCGTCTACTAAAATTCTTCCTTCTGTCACATCATAAAAACGAGGAATTAAGCTAATTAGAGTAGATTTCCCAGAACCGGTTGAACCAATGAAAGCTACGGTTTCACCTGCTTTTGCTGTAAAGCTGACATGCTCAATGACAGCCTCAGAGTTTTTAGCATAGCGGAAAGACACATTGTCAAATACCACTTCTCCTTTAATATCTTTAGCTTCTTTAGGGTGTTCTGGAGACTCAATCGTTGAATATAATTCAAGTACTTCATTGATCCGCCCAGCAGATACCAAGGTACGAGGTAGAATGATAAAAAGAGCCGCCATGAGCATGAATCCCATCACCACTTGCATGGCATAAGACATAAAGACGACCATATCACTAAAGATAGGCAAGCGCTCTGGTAAAGCTGCGTCTTGAATCAAGTAAGCCCCAATCCAATAAATCGCCAAAGTCAAGCCGCTCGAAATCCCCATCATAATTGGATTTAAAATCGCCATGAGACGACTAACAAAGAGATTCAAACGAGTCACTTCATCATTAGCTCCTGCAAACTTGTCATCTTGATAGTCTTCAGCATTGTAAGCCCGAACAACACGAATACCTGTTAGACTTTCACGCGTAATACTATTTAACTTATCAGTCAACCGTTGAATAACGGATTGCTTTGGAAAGGCAAGCGTCATCAGAACTGTTGTCATGATAATATTCACAATAACCGCCACAATAACCGCCCAGAGCCAGTATTCTGATTTCCCAATGATTTTCGTAATTGCCCAAATCGCCATGATTGGCCCACGCGTCACAACTTGCAAGCCCATGGTAATCATAAGTTGAATTTGCGTAAGATCGTTGGTTGTCCGCGTCAAAAGACTCGGAATAGAAAATCGCTTAATCTCGGCATCTGAATAATCCAGTACACGATTGAAAATATCCGACCGCAAACTCGTCGTAAAGCTAGCTGCTAATCTAGCCGCTATAAAGCCAACTACCACCGCACTGAGAAAGCTAGCAAATGACAATCCAATCATTTTCAAACCTGGATTCCACAAGTCAGAAACTACTGTTCCTTTCGTTTGGAGGAGTTCCGTAATTTTTGAAATATAAGTTGGAACCTCTAATTCTAAATAAACTGTTAAACAAGTAAACAAGATACTGATGACAATCATCCCTACTTCTTTAGCAGTTAAACGTTTAAACAATTTAAACATTCGCTTCTCCTTTTTCTAATTTTTCAATATTCTGGTAAAATTTCCCCATTACTTGAAAAAAGGTAACCAAATCTTCTTCTGAAATACCTGCCAACAGACAACGATCCATTTCATCAAAAAAATCACGAATTTTATTCATGCGCTCTTGTGATTCCGGCGTCAAACGAATAATCTTAGCGCGTTTATCCGTCTCACTCACTTCCAGATAAATCAAGCCATTTTTCACCATCCGCTTCATTAAATTACTGGCAACGGACTTAGTAATGCCCAACTCCTGCTCAATATCTTTAATAAAGGTCATCTTGCCACAGTCTTCGCGGTAGTTCACAAAATGCAATACCTGCCCCTGCGGACCCGCCATAAATTCAATTCCTCGCTCTTTGGCAATTTTTTGAATCATTAGATGCGTTTTTCGCCCAAATCGCTTGAATTCCAATAATGGTTTTTCCATTTTGACTTCCTTTCAAATAGTTCTCTAGAGAACCAATTGGTTTCCATGAGAACTATTTTACTATATTCTAAGTGAATGTCAAGGAAAAAGTTTCTATGAGAACTAATTTTTAAAAAAATTAAAACTCAACTCTATAAAAGCTGAGTCGTCAGATTATTAAATCAAAATCCCTTCCAAATGATCCAGTTCATGCTGACAGATTTGTGCGGGAAAATCTTTCAAAGTCAGTGTTTGCTTTTGCCAATGCTGATCCAAATAGTCAACTGTAATTTCCTTATAACGAGTCGTCAAACGACTACCCGCAAGTGACAAACAGGATTCTTCCGCTCGGTAAGGAGATAACTTTCTTTTCAAAATAGGATTGAACATAACAATAGGAATCACATCGTACATCAATATAATGATGCGTTTTTGAACTCCAATCATATTGGCTGCCATTCCGACACACTTATCTTGATTTGCTTTTAAGGTATCAAACAAATCTTGTCCAATTCCGACATCTTCTTTGCTTGCTAGTTGTGCTTTTTGCTGCAAAAACAACATATCTTTTACAATTGGTTTAATCATTTCTTCCTCATCAAAAAAAGAGCAAGCTCATTCCATATTCGCTCACTTGCTCTCAATTACTCAATTATCCTTTGGCTTTTTCGCTGACTTTTTTAGCTAAGACAAAGTTTCCAAGTGTTGCTGACCCATTTCCTGCAACAGCTGGCGTCACAATGTAATCACGCACATCTGGAACAGGCAGATAACCATTCAACAAAACTGTGAACTTTTCACGAACACGGTCCAACATGTGCTGTTGCGCCATAACACCTCCACCAAAGACAATCACATCAGGGCGGAATGTCACCGTTGCTTGAATTGCTGCTTGCGCAATGTAGTAGGCTTGAATATCCCAAACAGAGCTGTTTAGTTCAATATTTTCACCTCGAATGCCTGTCCGAGCCTCTAAACTAGGTCCAGCAGCCAGCCCTTCTAAACAGCCGTTATGGAAAGGACAAACTCCATTAAATTCTTTTTCTACATCCATTGGATGTTTTGCAACATAGTAATGCCCCATTTCTGGATGACCCGTTCCACCGATGAATTCTCCACGCTGAATGGCACCAGCACCGATTCCCGTTCCAATAGTATAATAGACCAAATTTTCAATTCGTCCGCCTGCATTATTTCGCGCCACCACTTCACCATAAGCAGAGCTATTGACATCTGTCGTAAAGTAAATCGGCACATTTAAAGCACGCCGCAAAGCTCCTACAATATCAACATTTGCCCAATGTGGTTTAGGTGTCGTCGTGATAAAACCATACGTTTTTGAATTAGGGTCAATATCAATCGGTCCAAAAGAACCAACTGCAAGACCGGCTAAATTCTCAAAACGAGAGAAAAATGCAATCGTCTTATCCAACGTTTCAATCGGTGTGGTCGTTGGAAATTGTGTTTTCTCAACTACTTCAAATTTTTCATCCCCAACTGCACACACAAATTTTGTACCACCAGCTTCTAGGCTTCCATACAATTTTGTCATTTCAAAACCTCTTTTAATTTTGTTTTCTTCTCTATTCATTATAGCATATCCTCATATGACTTCTGAGTAAAAACCTTACTTTTTCTTCTCTTTTTCAAAGAAAAGGGAGTGGGAAAGAACCGGAAAAAGTTCGTTTCCCACCCCGCACAGTTGATTGACAACTTTGAGACGTGAAGCGAGCAAAGAAAACAATCAACCGCTGTGTTAATGTGTTTTGTTAACTAAAAGTGAAGAAGCTGAACTTTTTGTTCAGCCTCTTATTACATTACAAGGTTAGGCTTTCAGCTCAATCACAGCATCGCCTTTCGCTACTACACCTTCTGCAACAGGAATAACAGAAGCATAATCAGCTGTGTTGGTAACAATCACCATAGTTGTGTCATCCAGACCAGTAGCTGCGATTTTAGCAGTGTCAAAGGTTCCAAGAACATCGCCAGCTTTCACCTTATCACCTTGAGCAACTTTTTGATCAAATCCGTCACCGTTCATAGAAACTGTGTCAATACCTACGTGAATCAAGATTTCAGCACCATTTGCCGTTTTCAAGCCGTAAGCGTGACCAGTTGCAAATGCAATTGTCACTTCTGCATCCGCAGGAGCATACACAACACCTTCACTAGGTTTTACCGCAACTCCTTGTCCCATAGCACCGCTAGAGAATACTGGGTCATTGACATCTTTCAAGTCAACCATTTGACCAACGATTGGAGAAACAATTGTTTCATCAGAAAGGACTGGTGCGGCTGCTTCATTAGCTTCTACT
Organism: Streptococcus atopicus; assembly: GCF_049166725.1. Taxonomy (NCBI): domain Bacteria; kingdom Bacillati; phylum Bacillota; class Bacilli; order Lactobacillales; family Streptococcaceae; genus Streptococcus; species Streptococcus atopicus. The sequence continues at coordinate 36,712 of NZ_JBMHFC010000010.1, read as the reverse complement.
ACTTCTTTTGCTTCAGTCACTTCTTCTTCAGCATCTTTGTAACCAAATGCGTAAGTCAAACCAAATCCAAGACCAGTAGTTACAAGTACCATGAAGATATATTGAAGAACTTGCCCATTCAGATAGAGAAGTGTACCTGGGATAATAGTAATACCAAATCCAGTACCAGCAAGTCCAAGAATAGAAGCTAACCAACCACCAGCAGCACCGGCAACAAGACCAAGTACAAATGGTTTACCATAACGTAAGTTTACCCCGAAAATAGCTGGTTCAGTAATTCCAAGACCTGCAGAGAGAGCAGCTGGGAATGCAAGAGCTTTTAGTTTTTTAGATTTTGTTTTTACACCAACTGCAAGAGTTGCACCCGCTTGGGCAGTCATAGCAGCCGTGATGATCGCATTAAAGGCATCTTTTCCTTCATTTGCAATCAATTGCGCTTCTAGTAAGTTGAAGATATGGTGAACACCGGTTACCACGATAAGCTGATGTACACCACCAAGGATGAGGCCAGCTAAACCAAACGGCAAAGCAAGAATAGCTTTTGTTGCAGCAAGAATGACATTTTCAAGTGAGTGGAAGATCGGACCAATGACAAAGAGCCCAAGAACTGACATCACAAGGAAGGTCAAGAATGGTACAACAAGCAAATCAAGCACATCTGGAATTTTCTTATGCAACCATTTTTCAAGTTTCGCACCAAGTAGTCCAATGAAGAAGGCTGGCAATACTGAGTTTTGATAACCAACTACTGGAATGAAACCAAAGAACATGATTGGCTTTGCAGCACCAGAAGCTACATCCCAAGCATTTGGAAGAGCGGTATTTACCAACATCAAACCAAGTACAATACCGATCACTGGATTCCCACCGAATACACGGAAAGCTGACCAAGAAATCAAAGCTGGGAAGAAGGCAAATGCTGTATCTGTCAACACAACTGTGTAAGTATAGAAGTCTGACGCAGCAAAGGCTTTTGAAGTTGTTCCAAATAACCCAAGAATCGTATCATTATTAATCGCACCACGAATCCCCATGAAGAGACCTGTTGCTACGATTGCTGGCAGGATTGGCACAAATACGTCACCAAATGTACGAACGGCACGTTGGAACCAATTTCCCTTTTTAGCTGCTTCTGCTTTTTGCTCACCAGTTGAAGATGTAGGCAAACCAAGCGCTACCACTTCATCATAGATTTTATTCACTGTACCAGTACCAAAGATAATTTGATATTGACCTGAGTTAAAGAAAGCTCCCTGAACCTTTTCAAGATTCTCAACTCTGTCTTTATCAATCTTAGCTTCATCTTTGACCATGACACGCAGACGGGTCGCACAGTGAGCAACACTACTTACATTGTCACGTCCGCCAATGGCCTCAATGACTGCTTTTGCAATGTCCTTATTTTCCATTTGCATCTCCTTATTGAAAATAATTAAAATTTATGAAAGCGATTTAATCGCTCCTACGACTATTATTTTAACATGATTTCAAAATATGTCAAGCGTTTTGCAGAAATTTAATTTTTTTCTATTAAAAAGTTGATTTTTCAAGAGAAAACGTTTACTATATAAGTAAGAAAATTATCTCGGAGGACAAAAGATTGGCTTGGACTACTGAACAACGTTACAAACGCTATGAACAATGGACTGAAAACGAAATCCAACAGATAAAAAATAAAATCGCTACATCACCTTGGCGTGCTACCTACCACGTAGAGCCTGATACGGGACTGCTGAATGACCCAAATGGTTTTTCCTATTTTGACGGAAAATGGATTGCCTTCTATCAAAATTTTCCATTTGGTGCAACTCATGGGCTCAAGTCCTGGGTACAACTGGAAAGTAATGACCTCGTACACTTCACAGAAACCGGTGTTCGTGTTCTGCCAGACACCCCATTAGACAGTCACGGCGCTTACTCTGGCTCTGCTATGCAGTTTGACGACAAACTTTTCCTATTCTATACTGGGAATGTCCGTGATGAGAATTGGGTTCGTCACCCTTACCAAATCGGTGCTTTGCTGGACAAAGACGGACATATTCAAAAACTAAACAAAGTATTGATTGAACAACCTAAGGATACTACAGATCATTTTCGTGATCCTCAGATTTTTAACTACCACGGACAATTTTATGCCATTGTTGGGGGACAAAACCTTGACAAAAAAGGCTATATCAAGCTTTATAAAGCGGTTGACAATGACTATACAAACTGGGAAGAAGTCGGTAATTTACACTTTGAAAATGATAACACCGCCTACATGATGGAGTGCCCAAATCTTGTCTTTATTGATGAGAAGCCTGTTTTGCTCTACTGTCCTCAAGGTTTATCAAAAGAAATTGTCCCTTATGACAATATTTATCCAAATATGTATAAAATAGGTCAATCGTTTGACACAAAGAAAGTAGCAATTGTTGAACCTAGTCCTCTGCAAAATTTAGATTATGGATTTGAATGCTACGCCACTCAAGCTTTCAATGCTCCAGATGGCCGTGCCTTAGCTGTCAGCTGGCTGGGTTTGCCAGATATCGCTTATCCATCTGACCGTTTCGACCACCAAGGAACATTCTCTTTGGTCAAAGAATTAACCCTAAAAGACGGTAAACTCTATCAATACCCTGTCCCAGCTATCACATCCTTACGCACAGATAATATCCAAACGTTTGCTAACCAAGCGCAAACAAAGAACTGCTATGAATTAGAACTAGAATTTACAACCGATTCACAAGCTGAGATTGTCCTTTTTGCAGATCAAGAGCATAAGGGGCTACGCATTTGCTTTGACATCAAAAATGGTCAAGTAACAGTTGACCGTAGTCAAGCCGGTGAGCAATACGCTCTTGAATTTGGTACTGTTCGTAGTTGTACGATTGAAAACCAAGCTACAACTGCTACTATCTTCATTGATAAGTCAGTTTTTGAAATTTTTATTAACAAAGGAGAAAAAGTATTTTCAGGTCGCGTTTTCCCTCATGAAAACCAAAACGGTATTTTTATCAGCGAGGGAAATCCAACTGGAACTTACTATGAATTAGATTATGGTCGCGAAGTTAACTGATGTTGCAAAAATTGCTGGAGTCAGCCCAACCACTGTATCTCGTGTAATTAACAAAAAAGGCTACCTCTCAGAAAAAACGATTACAAAAGTCAATGAGGCCATGCGCGAATTGGGATACAAGCCCAATAATCTCGCTCGTAGCTTACAAGGAAAATCCGCTAAACTGATTGGATTGATTTTCCCAAATATCAGTCACATTTTTTATGCCGAACTCATTGACAAATTAGAGCATGAGTTATTCAAAAGAGGCTACAAGACAATCATCTGCAATAGCGAGCACAATTCAAGTAAGGAAAAAGAGTATCTGGAGATGCTAGAAGCCAATCAAGTGGATGGCATTATCTCAGGTAGCCACAACTTAGGCATCTCTGATTATGACCGTGTAACAGCTCCCATTATCTCTTTTGACCGCAACTTATCCCCTTCCATTCCTGTTGTATCTTCGGACAACTATGCTGGTGGTGTCTTGGCTGCAGAAACCTTGGTCAAATCCGGTGCCCAAAATATCATTATGATTACCGGAAATGATAATTCAAACTCCCCGACAGGTCTCCGCCATGCAGGTTTTGCTTCCATTCTACCTGATGCACCAATTATCAATGTATCAAGTGACTTCTCTCCTATTCGCAAAGAAATGGAAATCAAAAATATTTTAAAACATAGAAAACCTGATGCCATTTTTGCTTCAGATGATCTGACAGCCATTTTAATCATGAAAGTCGCTCAAGAATTGGAAATCAAAATTCCAGAGGAGCTAAAAGTCATTGGCTACGACGGAACTTATTTTGTAGAAAACTACTATCCCCAACTAGCCACCATACAGCAACCATTGAAAGATATAGCTTGTTTGCTGGTAGATTTGTTGCTCCGAAAAATTGCTGGTGAAGAAGTTGTGACAACCGGCTACTTTCTTCCCGTGCACCTCTCTTCAGGAAAGAGTATTTAATTCTGTAAGATAGTGAAAACCCACTTAAGATTTCTCAATACTTAAGTGGGTTTTAGTGTCTATTCGTTGTCTTTATATTTTTCTGCCAGAAGCACATCATCAATAGCCTGCGCACAGCCACCGTGGTCGTTGTCTGCCACAACAATATCTGCTAAATTTTTGATATTCTCATTGGCATTTCCCATAGCAACACCAAAACCTGCTTCGCGAATCATGCTTTTATCATTGTTATTTTTTCAGACAATAAAGTTTCATAAGATTGATCTCGATCCCTTGCCGTAAAGTGATAAATATTGATTTTGTCAAAATGTTCTCTTTCCTTCACTAACAAATCGTAAATATTATCCACCAAGATAGCTGTTTTATCATAAAGTTCAGTATAGATTTCCATATAGTAGTTAGCAATATTCTCAAAATGTGATTTTTGAAGATAGCCTTGTCCGTCAATCATACAAACCAGTATCAAATCTTGAGCTTCTGCTATCGCCTTCACCTTATCCACTGCTAAAGCAGGCAAGGTTTGCTTGGCTAAAACGCATTTGGCCTCCAAATCATAAATCAATGCACTACTTGCAAGAATAGCATAGCGAATCCCGTGCAAATCATCTCAATAAGGAATCACTTCTGACAAAGAACATCCTGTTGAAAGTACAACTTGTTTACCAGCATCTTGAGCTCTCTCAATTGCTTCAACGCTGCTTTTTGCAATTGTTTTTTTACTAGTCAAAAGTGTTCCATCCATATCAAATACAATCAATTGATACATCCTATTACTCCTCTTTTCTATCATATCTAGTATAGCACAGTTTAAAATGGAAACATCCAGAAAAAGATAACATGAATTTAAAAATCACTCTAGATAACTTCTAAAGTGATTTTTAAGATTCTATCAAAGTCAAAGAATGATGTTATAATTCTTTTTTATATTTTTCAACTTCTGCTTTATTAGCCCACACAAAGTGTCCAGGACGAATTTCGACCATTTCTGGCTTATCCGTTGAATAATCATGTTGATTAGCATCATAGACTTTCAACACTTTCTTCCGTTCCAAGATTGGGTCTGGAATTGGCACAGCTGATAATAAAGACTGAGTATAAGGATGAATTGGATTGTTAAAGAGTTCTTCTGTTTCAGCTACTTCGACAATCACACCCTTATAAATAACCGCAATACGATCTGAAATGAAGCGTACAACCGATAAATCGTGAGCAATAAAGAGATAAGTCAAACCTAATTCTTTTTGGAATTTTTTCAGTAGGTTTAAAACTTGCGCCCGCACAGATACGTCCAAAGCTGAAATCGGCTCATCGGCAATGACAAAATCTGGTTCCATAACAAGCGCACGAGCAATCCCAATCCGCTGACGTTGACCACCAGAAAATTCATGCGGGTAACGCGTTAAATGCTCTGATAACAATCCAACTTCATGAATAATATCTTTCACTTTTTTCTTGCGTTCTTCTTCATCTTTAAATAAGTGGAAATTATACAAGCCTTCCGAAATGATATAATCAACTGTCGCACGTTCATTCAAACTAGCAGCAGGGTCTTGGAAAATCATTTGAATTTTACGAATGATTTCTGACTCTTCTTCTTTTGATTTTTTGCCATTGATTTTTTTCCCTTCAAAGAAAATCTCTCCATGACTCGTATCATTTAAACCAATAATCGCACGACCAATTGTCGTTTTACCAGAACCAGATTCTCCTACAAGTGAAAACGTTTCTCCTTTATTGATAAAGAAATTAGCATTTTTAACAGCAACAAATTTCTTGCTTCCCTCACCGAAGGAAATTTCCAAATCTTTAACTTCTACTAATTTTTCAGGCATTTCCTTCCTCCTAGGCGTCTAAATGGGCAAAGCCCATTTTTAAGCTAATTTTTTCGTGCAAATCATCAATAACAGCAGGTTTATTCACTTTTGGAGCATTTTCATGAAGCAACCATGTTTTTGCCCAATGCGTATCTGACACATAGATTTGAGGCGGTTTTTCCTCAAAATCAATTTCCATCGCATAATCTGAACGCAAGGCAAATGCATCTCCTTGTAAATGTGAATAAAGAGATGGCGGCGTTCCAGGAATTGAATACAACTCACCCTTATCATCTGCCAACTGAGGCAGACTAGATAACAAACTCCAAGTGTAAGGATGACGTGGATCGTAAAAGACTTCTTCTACTGTTCCGTATTCAACGATTTCACCAGCATACATAACCGCAACCTTATCTGCAATACTTGCTACCACTCCCAGGTCGTGGGTGATAAAAATAGTTGTGAATTCATACTCGTGTTGCAAAGATTTCAACAAATCAATGATTTGTGCCTGAATCGTAACGTCAAGCGCTGTCGTTGGTTCATCACAGATAAGGATATCAGGTCGACAAGCAAGCGCAATAGCGATAACAATCCGTTGACGCATTCCTCCTGAATATTGGAATGGGTATTCATTAAAACGCTTTTCAGCATCAGGAATGCCGACCTTATTCATATAGTCAACAGCCATTTCTTTTGCTTCTTTTGGCGTTTTCTTTTGATGCTTGATAATCACTTCTGTAATTTGGCTACCAATTGTGTTAATAGGGTCCAAACTCGTCATCGGATCTTGGAAGATTGTCGCAATTTTAACACCGCGTATAGGTTCCCAATCTTTATTAGACTTCAATTTTGTCAAATCTTGTCCGCGGTAATCAATCGTTCCTTGAGCAACTCGACCATTTTCCTCTAACATTCCTGTAAATGTCTTTGTCAAAACAGACTTACCAGACCCTGACTCTCCAACGAGAGCAAGAACTTCACCTTCGATGAGTTCAAGCGAAACACCACGAATGGCTGTTAAGACTTTATCACGAACGTCAAATTCCACGACAATATCGCGAGCAGTCAATATTACATTTTTTTCTTGTGTCATATTTACTCCTATCTATGTGTACGTGGATCACTAGCATCCGCTAAGTTTTGACCGACAACGAATAATGAGAGGGAAACCAAAATCAAGGTTGTCAATGGAATCCAGAAAAGATACGCATTTGTTGTCACGTTTTGTGAATAATCTGAAATTAACCGTCCCAAACTTGGTACTGTGACAGGAAGCCCCAAACCAAAGAACGATAGAAATGCTTCATAAGAAATGAAACTTGGCAGCAGTTGTGAAGCCGTGGTCACAATAACAGAAACCAATTGTGGCATGATATTTTTTACAATGATTTTCAGTGTTGGCGTACCCAAAGTTCGGCTGGCAAGGTTATATTCCAAGTCGCGATAACGCATGATTTGGATACGAATCGTATAAGCAATCCCAACCCAACCTGTGATGGTCATAGCAAAAATCAAGTTCCAGAAACCAGCACCAATTGAATAAGTCAAGACAATGACAATCAAGAGAGATGGGATGTTAGAAATGATATTGTACACTTCCATCATGATACGGTCAACGGTTTTGGAAATTCCCCAGATACCACCAATCACAATACCAATAACTAAGTTAATCACAGTTGCAATGACAGAAATGAGGATAGAGTTACGAGCTCCAAACCATACTCCGTCAAAAAGGGATTTCCCGTTGCTATCTGTACCAAACCAATATTGACCATTTGGTTTAATATAACGCGCACCGAAATCATTCACCTTGCTGACATCGTTAAAGTCAAAATCTGAGAAAATCGGATAAATGAAACTCATCAAAATAATAGCGACCAAAATTCCCAACATGATAACTGTTGATTTCTTTTTTAGGAACTGACGCATAACTGATTTCCAGTAAGAATAGGCTGGAGCATCAATCGTTTCAGAGGCAAAATCATCGCGTTTGACAAATTGGAACTTAGTCTTATCAATTGTAGCCATTATTTACCTCCTTTTGATGTTAATTTAATACGTGGGTCAAGTACTGTCATCAGAATATCACCCAATAGAAGAGCGAAGATAGAAAGACATGTAAAGATAAAGACAAGACCAACGACCATAGAGTTATTTGAAGCTTTAACAGAGTCAATCAACATCTTACCCATACCAGGGAAAGCGAAGACTGTTTCAGTCAAAGTTGCACCTGTAATAACCCCAATAACTGAGTTTGGAATGCTGGATACAAGTGGCACCATGGCATTTTTGAAAATATGTTTATTTGAAATTTCTTTTTCAGAAAGACCTTTTGCACGTGCAAAACGAACAAAATCTTGTGATTGCAAGTCAATCATATAACGACGAATCCAAACGGCTGTCCAAGGCGCACTCAAGAGTCCAAGAATGACTGCCGGCAGCACATAAGAGCGCCAATCACCTGCTCCCAAAATAGGGAATGAATCAGGCAAGCCAATCGCTGAACCAATCAGCCGAATGATATAAACTAAAGCAATAGTTGGCAGTGACATCAAGAAAGTCAATGCACCGGTTGAAATACTATCAAATAACGTATTTTTAAAGCGAGCCATATAAGATCCAAGTGGAACGGCAATTAAGTAAGACAAAGCCAATCCAATCAAACCAACAATAGAAGAGCTCACAATCATCGATGGATATTGATAATTGCTCTCTGTTGCCGTATAAGGGTCATCTTTTCCGTAATTAGCAACATCGCGTGCATCAGCTTGTTTTGGAGACTTATATGTACGCGTATAAATATTAACAGATGAAGTTTTCTTTCCTGTTGGGAATTGAACTTCTGATGTTTTTGTTTGACCTTGCCCTTGTGAAATAACCTGTAAAACAGGAAGATTGGCATAGGTTGGATAGGAGATTCCCAGATTTAATCTCACAAAATTTTGGTGGATATATGGAAACTGACTATTGAAGTACAATAAATATTTATGTTTCGTTCCAGAACCAACAACAGACCAACCAATAGCAGGATCGTTTTCAATGCGAATATATCGCTTCAAGTTCGGATTAGAAGCATCTTTCACAGCACCGGTATGATCAATTTGAATCAAATTACCATAGAAACCAAGAACGCGTTCATAGACTGGAACTTCACGAGTTGCATAAAATTGCTTGCTTTCTTTAAATTGCTGCAATTTCCAACCGCGTCCCAGCTTTTTGATGTAAGCTTCATAGATTTTTTTATTTTCATTAGTAGGTTCTACTGTTACAGAGGAATTCTCTTTACTAGCTTTTTCTTGCAATTCCTTCGTATCATAGTAGTCAATGTAACCCATACGCTCAAAAATCGTATTTTCGTAATTGGCTTTTTTATCAGGAGTTGTCGCTATTTTGTTATAGTTCGGGTCCTGTTTGAAAATCAACTTCCTAGGCACCATAGTATAGATAATGGTGTAAGTCAGCGTTGTTACCATGAAAATAGATACTAAAGAGCGTAAGATACGCATAAAAATATATTTCTTCATTTACCGTTTCCTTTAAAATCCCAAAAGAACTTTCCCTCCTGTTAGAGAAAGTTCTGATGAGAAGTTTATTTTACATGATCTGCTAATTCTTTTTTATTTTAATGATTCAGCATGAGTCACATCAGATATTCCACTTTAATAACTATGGTTAAGTTATTAAACATAACCTGTCAGCCAAGACCGAAGGAAGAGTTAGAGAAATGCCATACCTACGACAAATACCTATTTTCAATTTTAGAATACCTTCAATTTTTAAACTGATTGTTTAAAATTATATCATAATTCTTGTCAATTGTAAAATCAATTGTCAGAATATTTTTATCATAAATGAACCTTTTTTGTTTTTCTGTTAAATTTTTTCTAATTTTTTTCAATTATTTAACATGATCTGCAAGTTCTTCTTGAGCTTTTTTATTAGATTTTGATCGCTCTTTATTCCATTTAGTCATAGCTTTCTTGTACTGATCTTGTGTAACAGGCTCATCTTGGAGTTCAAGATATTTATATAGAATGATTTCACTATTCCCTTTGTTTCCTGACCAAGCAAATGGATTAGTAAATGGCACTGTGCGAGAAAGAATTGGACGACCAGTCAAGGTTGTTGTCGGAATAACCAAAGCATTATCTGTCAACCAAGCTTGTGCTGCAGCATATTTTTCATAACGTGCATTCGTATTAGTGGTTTCTTTTTCAGCCTCATTCAGTAATTTTTCATATTCGTTCATACCAACTTGTGCTGCAGCAGCGTTATTCGTGCCTGCATCAAATCCTAGATAAGTCTTAGTGCTTTCACCGCTTGAAGGTTTGATAACATCAAGATAGGTAGATGGGTCTTGGAAGTCTGGACTCCAACCAACATTATCAGAAAGATCCCAATCTTCTGCCGCTGCAGATTCGGCAAAGTAAGTGATATTATTCACGTCGTCTTTAGACATTTGTTGAATATCAATCACAACATTTTCTTTACCAAGATTCTTTTCAATTGATTGCTTCAATGATTGTACGCGTTGAACTTTATTAGTCGCTGTTTGGTCAACTGGCATATCAATGTGGATTGGGAATTGAACGCCGTCTGCTTGAAGCGCCGCTTTAGCTTTGGCTAATTTTTCCTTGGCTTTGGTTGGATTGTAAAGTCCGTCTTGCGCATCATTTAAGTTGACATCTTTCCAACTTTCATCGTAGCCGACTAATTTTTCTTTGACTAATTCTCCAAAGCTCTTGTCATCTGTTTGAACAAACGTTGGTGGTACAAAGAGGTTACGAAGCATCTTCGTTGCACCATCTTTACCATTTACTTGTGATGCATAAGCTGTGCGGTCAAATGCAAATGTAATGGCTTGACGGAAGTCTTTATTTAGCAAAGCTTTCTTAGTAGAAGTCTTTTGAGCATCTGTTGTCTTTGAAGTATGTTTGTAAGATTGACGGTCAATGTTTGTAGCTACTAGGTAAGTCGTTGCATCTTGCGGAGTATAAACGATGTTATCTTTGTATTTCTTGCTGACAGAAGCATAACTTGGACTTGTTGGAAATACTTTGGCATTAGTAAATGAACCATCGCTAAATCCTTTAGCAAGTTTGTCCTGGTCTTGACCATCATAGTAAGACAACTTGATGTTATCAATGTGCACATTTTTCTTATCCCAATAGTTTGGATTTTTCGCAAATTCGACAGATGATTTTGCTGTGATAGATTTTAGCAAGTATGGTCCATTATAAAGAAGACTAGATGGATCTGTTGCTTGTGCAAATTTATTGCCTTTTGATTTCAAAAATTCTGCATTAACTGGTGCTAGAACACCCATTGTTGTTTTTGAGTTCCAAAAACTTTCTGGTCGATTAAGAGTGTATTGAACCGTGTAATCATCGACTGCTTTGATACCGACAGAAGAGAAATCTTTATTTTCACCTTTCATGTAAGCATCCAAGCCTTTAACAGAATCTTGCACCAAGTAAATAGCATCAGATTTATTGTCTGCAGCATATTTTAAGCCCGTTACAAAGTCTTGTGCCTTAACCTCTGCATACTCTTCGCCTTCTGATGTGTACCATTTCACACCCTTACGAAGTGTATAAGTATAAGTCAAGCCATCTTTAGAGACGGTCCAATCCTTCGCCATAGAAGGAACTAGATTTCCATAACGGTCATTTTCCAAAAGTCCGTCAATAACATTGCTGGTAAGATTTGCAGTAGCTGCTTTCCCAGTTGTCAAATAGTTCAAATTATCTGGATCCTGCTCATAAACATATGAGAATGTTTTATTCCCAGAGCTTGTTTTAGAGCTAGAACAAGCTGCTAGAGTTCCTGTTGCAAGCAAGGCTAGCGCTGCAAGGGTAATGACTTTACTTTTTTTCATGAATATTCCTCCCAAAATCATTATTTTTATACATTCTAGCACACAAAAAGTAAAAAGTAAATAGAATTTTCTAAATTTTATGACATATTTTTCAGACCTAGTATCAAAGGGATTATATTAATCTTACAATTTTATAGATAGAAAAAAGCAGATGAAACCCACTTTTAAGTGAGTTTTACCTGCTTTTATAAATGTATTATTTTACATGATCAGCTAATTCATCTTGAGCTTTTTTATTAGACTCGGCTTTTTCTTTTTGCCATTTCTTCTTAGCTGCTTCATAGTCTTTCTTAGTGACAGTATCGTTACCGACTTTAATGTATTTGAAGTAGGTTGAGCTACCTTTACTACCTGTTTGCGCAAATGCACCTGAGAACGGTTGAATGCGTGACACAAAAGTTCCGGCACCTGTTGAAGCCATTGTTGGTAAGACAAGTGAACTGTCTGTTAACCAAGCTTGTGCTGCTGCATATTTTTCATAACGTTTTGCAATGTCTGTTGTTTCTGCACCTGCTTCATCGACTAATTTATTATATTCATCCAAGCCAACTGCTTTAGCACCAGCATTTTCACTACCAGAGTCAAATCCAAACCAAGTTTTCGTATTATCAGAAGCTGTTGATTTCAAAATGTCAAGATAAGTAGATGGATCTTGATAGTCGGGATTCCAACCAACAGCGCCTGAGATATCCCAGTCTTCTCCAGCTGCATTTGGAGCATAGTAAGTGACGTTGTTAAAGTCATCTTCTGACATCATGTTCAAGTCCATGACAACATTTTCTTTACCAAGTACTTTTTCAACAGACTGTTTCAAAGATTGCATACGAGCAACATAGTTCTTAGAAGTTTCTACAGTAGGAACATCTAAATGGATTGGGAATTTCACACCTTGAGCTTGCAAAGCTTCTTTTGCTTTTGCAAATTTCGCTTTTGCTTTGTCTGGATTGTACAAACCGTTTTGTGAATCTGCTAATTTGACACCCTTCCAGTCATCACCATAGCTAGCTAATTTTTCTTCTACAACATCGCTAAATGATTTTTCTCCAACTTGGACAAAGTCAGACGGTACAAACATATTGCGGATTGCTTTAGCAGCGCCCTCTTTACCATTGACTTGTGCAGCGTAAGAGTCGCGGTCAAGCGCAAAGTTCAGCGCTTGACGGAAGTCTTTGTTCAACAATGCCTTTTTCGTTGAATTTTTTTCTTCATCTGTTTTCTTAGCCGTATGGTTGTAAGATTGACGGTCAATATTAAGGGCTAAAGCAGCCGTTCCAGAGCCTGCTTCTGCTGTATAGATATTGTCCTTGAATTGTTTTTCAAAAGTTGCAAAGTTTGAACTTGTTGGGAAGAGGCGTGCGTATGAGTATGCCCCATCTTTGAAATTACGAGCCAATGAGTCTTGGTCTTGACCATCATAGTAAGCAAGTTTAATGCTATCAACTTTTACTTTATCTTTATCCCAATAATGTTTGTTTTTAACATATTCTACCGCAGATTTTGCTGTGATAGCTTTCATCAAGAATGGTCCATTATAAAGGATTGAGTTAGGGTCTGTTGATTGGCCAAATTTATTTCCTTTAGATTTCAAAAATTCGGCATTGATTGGCCACATAATGGCAGAGGTTGTCTTAGAATTCCAATATGGTTCTGGCTTGTTCAATGTATACTGAACAGTATAATCATCAACTGCTTTCACACCTACCGTTGAAAAGTCTTTTGTTTGACCATTCACGTAAGCATCTAAACCTTTAATTGAGTTTTGAACCAAATAAAGCGCCTCAGATTTTTTATCGGCAGCATGTTTCAAACCAGTTACAAAGTCTTGCGCTTTAACTTCTGCGTATTCTTCCCCTTCTGATGTGTACCATTTGGCACCCTTACGAAGTTTATAAGTATAGGTTAAACCATCTTTTGATACAGTCCATGACTTAGCCATTGATGGTACAAGATTTCCATATTTGTCATTTTCTAACAATCCGTCAACTCCATTTGTCACAAGATCGCTAGTGGTTGCTTTTCCTGATGTTACATAATCCAAAGTTTCTGGATCACTAGAATACACATAACCAAATTTTGTTTCAGCTGAGCTCGATTTCGAACCCGAGCAAGCAGCTAAAAGACCAGACGTTAAAAGAGCTAGCCCCGCAACTGCGATGATTTTACTTTTTTTCATAGTTACCTCCGAAAAGTATGATATATTCTAATTATACTATATCTTCATAAAAAGTAAAGAATTTTCAAACAAATCTTTTACTAAAAAATGTGATTGTATTCCAAATGCTTTCAAACAACGGACTCACTTCTCGTATCCTATTGATGGATACATTGCTTTTTAGGTTATTTCCCCTCTGGGTGAATGACATACGTTTCAAAATCCAGATTCGGCATACATTCTGCCAAATCGTTCTCAATGCGCTCCAGTGCTTCTAAACGCATTTCCACAGATGTATAAGCATTTCCTTGAATGATAAAAATAGCATTCTTTGTCTCGTCATCAAATTTATAGTTTTCTCCGTCACGAACATCTAGCCATGCTAAAATTCCTTTTTGATCACGATAAACATAATCAGTCTGTGAAACGTGTTTTTCCGTAGATAAAATCGGTAGAAAAACATCTTCTTTTTGACTAACCGTAAATTCAATTTGCCCCGCTATTTTATCCAAATCATGCCCACCAATGGCTAATAAAGAATGTAAAGATTCAACATTATAAATATCAATAATACTATTAATATTCGGGATGGATCCACGATGTCGAATATTCCGAATAAGCGCCAAAACGGTAGGAGGATTCTTCTTGACACTACGTCCGACACTTTGCAATAAATCCTTGTAGCCTTGAATGACTGGAGTATCAGACACCTCATCGATATCGCAATTCAATGCCCACTTTTCCATCTCTTTTTGCTTTTTCAAAAATGAAGCAGGTAAAGGTGCACGTGGATCTACATTTTTAGCGATGCCAATAACCACATTTTTAATCCCAAGCATTGCGAGACTTTCATTCAGTATAAACTTCATCATGATCCACCTCCGTTTTATTATTTATTGAGCTCATCAACTATTCAAATTGTATCATTTTTAGGAGAAAATTTCTTACTTTAGTTTTAAAATGCTGTCTTTCATCCATATTGACAAATTTTTCTCCTATGAGAAATGCTAAAAAGACTGGAATTGCTTCCAATCTTATTTCTCACTATTTTCAACTGCTGCTGTGACAAAAGCGGTATAAAGTCCTTCTGGACGATTAGGACGGCTAGATAATTCTGGGTGGTATTGACAAGCCACAAAGAATTTATTTTCTGGCATTTCAACAATTTCCACCAGACGATTATCAGGTGAAACTCCTGAGAATACAAAACCAGCATCTTCAAATTGTTGACGGAATTCATTGTTAAATTCGTAACGGTGACGGTGACGACGCTGAACAACTTCTTGATTGTCATAAGCTGCAGCCGCTTTGGAACCGCGTTTCAACTTAGACGGATAAAGTCCTAAACGAAGCGTCCCTCCCATATCTTCTACATCAATCTGATCCCGCATCAAATCTATAACAGGATGTTTCGTATCTGGATTTAGTTCTGAAGAATTAGCATCATCAAATCCCAGCACATGGCGAGCAAATTCAACACAAGTCAACTGCATACCAAGACAAATTCCAAGCATTGGCACATCATTTTCACGAGCATATTGAATCGTCGCAATCTTTCCTTCGGTCCCACGATGACCAAAGCCACCCGGCACAATGATACCGTCTGCATCTTTCAGTAATTCGGCGACATTTTCAGTTGTGACATCATTCGCATTGACCCAATTCAGCTTGATTTCCGCATCGTTGGCATAACCAGAGTGCTTGAGAGCTTCTACAACAGAGATGTACGCATCTGGTAGTTCCACATATTTTCCAACTAGTGCAATTTTTACTTGTTTCTTCAAGTTCATGACTTTATCAACCATAGCAGACCACTCTGTCATATCTGCTTCTGGCACGTCCAACTTCAAGTGATCACAAACGATTTGATCCATGTTTTGTGCTTGCAAGTTCAGCGGAATTTGATACAAATGTTCCACATCTAGCGACTCAATCACTGCTTCTGGTGCTACATCACAAAACTGTGCCAATTTATTCTTAATATTTTGACCGGCTGGCTTTTCGGTGCGAATGACCAGCATATTCGGTTGAATACCCAGACCACGCAATTCTTTTACAGAGTGTTGAGTTGGCTTGGTTTTCATTTCCCCAGCTGCCTTAAGATATGGAAGCAAGGTCGTGTGAATATACATTACATTATCTGCACCGACATCTGCCTTCATTTGACGAAGCGCTTCTAAGAATGGCAAGCTTTCAATATCTCCAACAGTTCCTCCCACTTCTGTGATAATCACATCAGAATCTGTTGTCGTTGCAGCACGCTTAATTTTTTCTTTTAAAGCATCTGTAATGTGTGGAATGACTTGAACTGTTGCTCCAAGGTACTCACCTTTACGCTCTTTTCGAAGAACTTCACTATAAATCTTACCTGTTGTGACATTTGAATATTTATTTAGGTTAATATCAATAAAGCGTTCATAGTGCCCCAGATCCAAGTCTGTCTCTGCACCGTCGTCCGTCACAAACACTTCCCCGTGTTGGTAAGGACTCATCGTTCCTGGGTCAATATTGATATATGGGTCAAACTTTTGAATAGTCACCTTAAGGCCACGGTTTTTCAAGAGACGACCAAGACTTGCTGCCACAATCCCTTTACCGATCGAACTAACTACACCACCTGTAACAAAAATATATTTTGTTGCCATAAATACTCCTTATCTAAAATACAACGTCCATTGCTTTTTAAGACGTGTTCATGAATAGCAAAACAAAAATAGCTCCCTAGAGCTAGGGAGCTTCGACTTCTTAAAAGAAGTGCCCGATATTATAATATCGCAGAATAAAACTTTTGTCAAATGAGAAAATAAGAATACATCATTAAATTTGACTATTCTTCATCTTCTCCATCTACTTCATCGTCAGAATAATCTTCGTCCTCTTCATTGAGTTCGACTTCTTCACCTAAATCATCAGGTGCGATTTCATTGATTTCAGCATCATACGCTTCAACTTCACTCTTCTCGTCGTCCGGATTGTCCTCGTCGTAACTTAGAGCAGGATCAGCTTCGTATGAGTCTTCATCCTCTGGATCATCATCACTGTAATCAATAGCATTTTCATCACCGTCCATAAAGGCGTTCACACGTTTCTTCTTCCGTTTCTTCGGAGTTTCTTCATCGTCTTCTTCAAGTGTGATAATTTCTTCATCCACCTCGTCAATCGCATACCATGAACGCAAGCCCCATTTGTTATCTCCAAGAGGAATGAAACTGCCGTCTACATTTAGCTCTGTATAAAAAAGCGGCAAGGCTTCACGAATATCACTATTTGATTTTTCAAGGTAATTTTGAATTTCATTGACAAGATCATTAAAATACATTTCATGATTGCGACCACGTGTTTCTAAGATAGCACGCGCTACTTCAATCATAGAAAGTTCACTTTTTTCTTGTCCAGCAAATACTTCTAATTCCAAAGTCAATCTCCTTTTAAGTCTGAGGGCTTCTGCCCTGTTGGCTCTCAAATATTTAATTTATTGAATTTTTCGCTACTTTTTATTGTACGATAAAAATCTTCTTTCGTCAAAAGAATTTTATCCTCTATTCAAGAAAATCACCATTTTTACCAAAATGACTTCCGCTTTTATAAAAAAAGAAGCAAAAAGGCAATTCAGCCGAATTTCCGACTGAACTTGCCTTATGTTATCGTTCGATTATTTTACTTTTGCAGTACTTGTAATCAATTCAACGGCTTTTTTAATCACAATATCATGTTTCAACATATCTGCTGAAAGAAGTTGACGAACGCGCTCTACTTCCATGCTGTAATCAGCGGCAAGTGAAGCAATTTCTGCTTCAATGTCTTCATCACTTGCTTCAAATCCTTCTGCTTTCGCAACAGCTTCAATCACAAGGTTGGTTTTAGTACGTTTTTCAGCATCAGCTTCATGTTGCTTGTGAAGGTCTTCTTGCGTTGTACCAGTGATTTGGAAATACATATCTGGTGAAATACCTTGACGTTGCATGTTTCCAAGGAATTCATTCACAGAGCGATGAACTTCTTCGTGAACCATTTCTTCTGGCAACTCAACGATTTCTGCATTTTCTACTGCAAGATCAAGTGCTGCAGATTCAACTGCGTCATCAAAAGCAATTTCTTTTGATTCAGCTAATTCTTTGCGGTATTTTTCTTTTAATTCGTCAAGTGTTTCAACATCTTCGTCAATGTCTTTCGCTAGTTCATCATCTAGTTCTGGAACTTCTTTTTCTTTGACTTCATGAATGGTTGTAACAAACTTAGCATCTTTACCTGCAAGGTCTGTTGCTTGATAGTCTTCTGGGAATGTTACGTTTACTTCTACTGTTTCGCCAGCAGCATGTCCAACCAATTGATCCTCAAAACCTGGAATGAATTGACCGCTTCCGAGTTCAAGTGAGAAGTTATCTCCTTTACCGCCGTCAAATTCAACGCCGTCAACTGTTCCAACAAAATCAATCACAACTGTGTCGCCATTAGCAGCCTTGTCTTCTTTCAATACAAGCTCTGCTAAATTGTTGCGCTCACGTTCAATTCTTGCGTCTACATCTGCGTCAGATACTTCTTTAGAGACATCAACAGATACTTCTAGATTTTTATATTCACCTAATTTTACTTCAGGTTTTGTAACCACTTCAGCGGTAATGGTCCAATCTTGACCTTTTTCCATAGAAGCCACGTCAAATTGTGGTTGGGCAACAACTTCAATTTCTGCTTCTTTAACTGCAGCTTCATAAGCAGCTGGGAGAAGGGCGTTCAGTGTGTCTTGGTAAAGAGCTTCTTCCCCAAATTTTTGGTTAAACACCGGGCGAGGAAGATGACCTTTACGGAAACCTGGTACATTCAGAGTTTTCTTAACTGAGTTAAACACGCGATCCAATTCTGGCTTGATTTGTTCTTGACTGATTGTAAATGTCAAAACTCCGCGATTTGTTTCTTTGTTTTCAAATGATACAGACATTCTGTCATTTCTCCTTAAAATTTATTGAATACAATCAATTATACCATAAATACACGTTATTTCACAAATTTTCTAATGAAAAATTTAACGATTTTTCCGTCCATTTGCTGATTTTGCTCTTTATGCTTTCCGAATTTTATCCTTTTGGTAAGCAGCTCGTGCTCCACCGATTAGCTTAGGGCGGCTAGCGAGCGCAGTCACATGCGCTTCTCCGAGTTCTCTCAAAATTGGTCGAACTGGGATTTGAA
The DNA here is from genome assembly GCF_049166725.1 of Streptococcus atopicus. Lineage (NCBI taxonomy): Bacteria > Bacillati > Bacillota > Bacilli > Lactobacillales > Streptococcaceae > Streptococcus > Streptococcus atopicus. The sequence continues at coordinate 17,677 of NZ_JBMHFC010000010.1, read as the reverse complement.
CGTGTTTAACATGCATACCAATCGCCGTATCTCCGATATCTAGCCCCGCTTGAGCCGTGATAAATTCCACCTCAACTGGATCGTTCATATATTTAAAAGCAGCTAACTGCCCGCTTCCACCGGCATGCAGAGTGGGCAAGACATTGACAATTTCTAGATTTCGTTTTTGAGCCAACTCTCGCTCCACAACCAAGGCTCGATTAACATGTTCGCAGCCTTGAACAGCTAAGTAAAGACCACGCTCGGATAACATATCCAATATGGTTTTGACAATGACTTCTCCCACTTCTTGGCTGGAATTTTTTCCAATATGCCCTCCAATCACCTCACTGGAAGAAAGTCCAATCACAAAAATATCACCAGCAGAAAGAACTGATTTTTCTAAAACATCTGCTAAAATTGTTTGTGTTTGTTCTCTAAGTTTTTGTAAATTCATGATTTCACCTCGTTTTAATTGTATTATAAATGATTTTTATTGCTTTTACAAACTGAAATTCTTAAAAGTAAAAAGGGCACAACACCCCTTATTTACTTTATTTTTTCAAAACATCCACCAACAGTTTATTCAAGATTACCCCAACAATCATTCCTAAAGTATTTTGACAGAAGTTAGAAAATATTTCTGGAAAAGCTGCTCCCCAACCATGCATGATCGTGGAAGCAACAGCATACCCCCCTACCATAACAAGCGTCGCCAATACTAAACCAAGATAACGACTTTTCCCTTTAAAACCCGCAAAATAACCTTGTAGACCATGAAAAATCATGCTAAAAAACATCCACTGCGGATAACCCGAAATCAAATCAATAAGAAATCCGGCTAAACCACCAACAATTGCTCCTTCTTTTCTGCCAAAATAAAAGGCGGCAAAGAAAATTCCTGTATCAAGAAAAGTTAAAATTCCCGTTGGCGTTGGAATTTTTAAATAATATCCCAAAACAACTGTCAAAGCAGCAATCATAGATAAAAGGACAAGTTTATGCGTCTGATTCTTTTTCATATTGAACAACTCCATATTGATCTGAATGTTGGATAGCTCGGTAAACAAATTCTTTTGAATTTTGAACCGCTTCAAAAGTTGACTTCCCTAATAATAGCTGACCGGCAATGCTGGAAGCAAAGGTGCAACCCGCTCCGATATTATTTTTGTCTAAAACAGGCGATTCCAAAATTTTAAATTGCTCTCCGTCATAATAAACATCTATTGCTTTTTGAGAATCTAAGCGGTTTCCTCCTTTGATAACAACGGATTTAGCACCCAAAGAATGGAGAAGTCTAGCCGCTTCTTTGACATCCTCTATTGTTCGTAATTCTTTTTGAGCCAAGAGTTCAGCTTCTGGTAAATTAGGCGTGATAATGTTTGTATAAGGGAAAAACTTGATGAGCTCATCTCGAAGTGCCGAAACCTCCACATCATGGCTTTCCTTGCAAACTAAGACAGGGTCTAACACAACAGGAGTCTCTGCATGAGCTTTCACAAAATCCAAAGCCAAATCTGCCACTTCTACATTGGGCAAAAGCCCCAATTTAATAGCTGAAAAAGGCACATTCTTAAGAGAGTTGAGCTGCTGAGAAAAGACTGTCGTATCTACAGGAATAATCTCAAAACCTTGCTCCGTCATGGCGGTCAAGCAAGTCACTGACACAAAACCATGTAGTCGGTTGACCGTGTAAGTCGCTAAATCAGCATGCAGTCCGCCGCCACTAAAAATATCATTCCCTGATATAGCTAAAATAAAGTTATTCTTCATATCGTATCTCCTTTAGATAAAGTCCGTTCGAGGCTGCTGTTGGTCCTGCTAAATGACGATCTTTTTCTGTTAAAATTCTATCAATCTGCTCGACTGGCATTCGTTTATTTCCAATTTTCAATAAAGTACCGACCATATTGCGAATTTGCTTATACAAGAAGCCATTGCCAGAGAAAGTAAAAATCAGAAAGTTGCGTTTCTCATCAAAGTCTAAGCGTGCTTTTGTAATCGTCCGAACTTTATTTTCCACACTAGTTCCTGAAGCTGTAAAACCCGTAAAATCATGAGTTCCTTCTAACTTTTCAATAGCTTCTTCAATCAAACTCAAATCAAGCGGATAAGGGTAATGGGTTGCATAATAGCGCATCATAGGATTTTTAGGACGCCCGATATCCACTATAAATTCATAGGTCTTGCTGTGTTTGCAATACCTAGAATGAAAATTATCATTCACCTCTTCTACACTGATAAAATCAATATCTTCCGGTGTTTGCGTATCTAGCGCAAAGCGCAGCTTTTCTTCATCTCTTTTTTGCGGCAAATCAAAATGAATAACTTGTCCTAGCGCATGAACGCCACTGTCTGTGCGTCCAGCTCCATGAACGATGACAGGCTTTCCTCTATTGATTTTAGTTAAAGTCTTTTCAATCTCTTCTTGAACGCTACGAGCATGAGGTTGCCGCTGAAAACCAGCAAAGCCATGACCGTCGTAAGAAATAATCGCTTTATATCGTGTCATGTGTTTATTGTAACAAGAAATAAATTGGAAAACAAGAAACTAAAAACACAACTGTCCGGGGACAGGTTTTCATTGAAAATATGCTACACTAGAATACGGAGGAAAGATAAATGACTGATATTACTTTTTGCAAAAAGAAATCTCGATTTCGTTACAAAACTGCTGCCGTCATTATTGAAGAAGGCGCGCTTGCTTTTATGACCAATCCAAACGAGGATTATTTTTATCCTTTAGGTGGAGCTGTTCAGCTAGGAGAAACTTCAGAAGAAGCGATTCTTCGAGAAATTAAGGAAGAAACTGGACAGGACTACGAAATCGATCGATTGCTGTTCATTCACGAAAATTTTTTCCAACAAAATTCTGGCAAGTTAGCTGGTCTGAATTGCCATGAAATTTCCTTTTATTACTTGATGAAGTCAAAAGGCCAGCAGTTCCCAAGCTTATCTCCTCGTGAAACAGTTGAATGGATTCCACTAGATCGAATGGATGAGTATCAAGCCTACCCAAATTTTCTAGCAAAACTTGTTTCCACACAACCAACTGGTATCAAGCGCGTCATCACCAAAGATGAAAAACACACAATTTTATCCTTATAATATAAAAGAGCAGCGTCAAACTGCTCTTTTCTTATTGCTCAAAGGCATCTTTCATTTTATCAAAGAAACCCTTTTTCTTTGGATTGACTTTCATATCACCAGCTTCTGCGAACTCTTTCAACGCTGCTTTTTGTTTGTCATTAAGTCCTGTCGGTGTTACAACATTGACTGTGACATACTGGTCTCCCATGCTGCCGCCACGAAGGCTCGGTGCTCCCTTTCCACGCAGGCGGAAGCGTTTGCCGGTTTGTGTTCCTTCTGGAATGGTTAATTCCACATCACCGTGAACGGTTGGTATTTCCACGCTATCACCTAAAGCTGCTTGAACGAAATTGAGATTGAGCTTATAATAAATGGTTGAGCCATCCCGTTCAAACTTGTCACTTGATTCCACCTGAACGACGACATACAAATCACCATAAGGTCCACCATTGAAACCAGCTTCACCTTGCCCAGATAAGCGAACTTGTTGACCAGTTTCAACACCTGCTGGAATTTTAACATGAACACTATGAGCTTGCTTTTCATGCCCTGTTCCGTGACAAGTTTGGCAAGGGTCTTTGATTTCTTGTCCACGCCCATGGCAGACATCACAAGTGACTTGACGACGCATCATTCCAAGTGGGGTTTGCGTATCCACATTGATGACACCAGATCCGTGACAACGGCTACAAGTTATTGGGCTAGTTCCTGGTTTCGCGCCCGAACCGTGACAAGTATGGCAGGTAGCCTCACGATTGTATTTAATTTCTTTGTCCGTACCAAAAATCGCTTCTTCAAACTTAAGGTTGACCCGATATTGAAGATCATCTCCTTGACGAGGTGCATTGGGATTGCGACTTGCACCACCCCCACCAAAGAAGCTAGAAAAAATATCTTCAAAACCTCCAAAGCTAGAACCGTCAAAGCCACCAAAACCGCCAGCTCCACCGCCGAAGCCTCCGTTAGCTCCCGCAGCACCATATTGGTCATAGGCTGCCCGTTTTTGCTCATCACTCAAGGTTTCATAGGCCTCTTGGACTTCCTTGTATTTCTCTTCAGCACCCGGTTCTTTATTGATGTCTGGGTGATATTTCTTTGATAATTTCCGATAGGCTTTCTTAATCTCATCCTGAGATGCGTTTTTTGAAACGCCTAAACGGTCATAAAATTCTGTATTGTTCATATAAGATACTAAGAGCGAACAGAAAGCGACTGAAATTTAGGAAACCGACAAGAAATCCTGATTTCTTAAGAGGTTTATCTAATTTCCGAGCTTTCCGCTCGTGTTCAATTCCATGAACACTCTTTGTTCCTTTCTGTTATTGTTACGAAACAAACCAATATTTAGGTTGGGTTCAGTTCCTCTTTATCCAAAAACAGAGGTTGGTTTATCAACCCCTGAATTTATCTGTTACAAATCGGCTACAAGTAAGATTGAGCAAGCACTAAATTATAATCCGCAATCGTTCTTGCCAAGATGTGACAAAGGAGGTTTCAGGATTTTCCTGAAGCACTCCTGTCTCATCGTTACGATGGGAGAAAGCAAAGACGATTTTTTCTTTGTTTTCGATCTAGTAAGCCGCCTAGCTTGACCGCCTTATAGCGGCAAGCGTTAGCAGATGAGCTGCTTTGGCGTCTTATTTCTCCGTAAACTCACCGTCTACGACATCATCACCTTTGTTGTCGCCTGTACTTGTTTGGCTTGCACCTTCTGCTCCTGCTTGAGCTTGTTGGGCTGCAGCCGCTTGTTCGTAAAGTTTCACAGCGAGGGCTTGCGCTTTTTCATTGAGTGCTTCAAGTTTTGCTTTCATGTCATCCAAGTTGTTATCTTCTTGAGCTTTCTTAAGGTCATCAAGGGCAGCTTGGGCAGCGTCGCGCTCTGCGTCGAAGCCTTTTCCTTCTGTTTCTTTGATTGTCTTTTCAGTTGCAAAGATTGCTTGATCCACTTCGTTACGAAGATCTACTTCTTCTTTACGTTTTTTATCTGCTTCAGCGTTTGCTTCTGCATCTTTCATCATGCGGTCAATTTCTTCGTCTGTCAAACCGGAGTTCGATTGAATAACGATGTGTTGTTCTTTTTGCGTACCAAGGTCTTTAGCCTTAACAGACACGATACCGTTCTTATCAATGTCAAATGTTACTTCGATTTGAGGGATTCCGCGAGGAGCAGCTGGGATATCTGTCAATTGGAAACGTCCAAGAGTCTTGTTATCTGCTGCCATTGGGCGTTCCCCTTGAAGAACGTGGATATCAACAGCTGGTTGGTTGTCTGCTGCAGTTGAGAAGACTTGTGATTTAGATGTTGGAATCGTTGTGTTGCGGTCAATCAGTTTAGTGAAGACACCACCCATTGTTTCAATACCAAGTGACAACGGTGTTACGTCAAGAAGAACGACGTCTTTAACATCACCAGTAATGACACCTCCTTGGATAGCAGCACCCATAGCAACCACTTCGTCAGGGTTTACAGATTTGTTTGGCTCTTTACCAGTTTCAGCTTTTACTGCTTCCACAACGGCAGGGATACGGGTTGAACCACCAACAAGAATAACTTCATCAATTTCTGACAAGCTAAGACCAGCGTCAGACAATGCACGACGAACAGGTTCTTTTGTGCGATCCACAAGGTCATGCGTTAAATCGTCAAATTTTGCACGAGTCAGAGTCATTTCCAAGTGGAGAGGTCCAGCGTCACCAGCTGTGATAAACGGCAAGCTGATTTGCGTAGAAGTCACACCTGAAAGGTCTTTCTTAGCTTTTTCAGCTGCATCCTTCAAACGTTGAAGAGCCATCTTATCAGTTGACAAATCAATACCGTTTTCTTTCTTGAACTCTGCTACCATATAGTCGATAATCTTTTGGTCAAAGTCATCACCACCGAGTTTATTGTCCCCTGCAGTTGCTAGCACATCAAAGACACCGTCGCCTAATTCAAGGATTGACACGTCAAATGTACCACCACCAAGGTCAAATACAAGGATTTTTTCTTCTTTATCTGTCTTGTCCAAACCATAAGCAAGGGCTGCTGCTGTTGGTTCGTTGACAATCCGTTCTACTTCAAGACCAGCAATTTTACCAGCATCTTTAGTTGCTTGACGTTGGGCATCGTTGAAGTAAGCAGGAACTGTGATAACTGCTTTGGTTACTTTTTCACCAAGGTAATCTTCAGCATAGCCTTTCAAATATTGAAGAATCATAGCTGAGATTTCTTGTGGAGTATACTCTTTCCCATTTGCTGAAACTTTTTCAGAAGTTCCCATTTTTGATTTAATGGAGATAATCGTATCAGGGTTTGTCACCGCTTGACGTTTTGCTGCGTCACCAACGATGATTTCACCATTTTTGAAAGACACCACTGAAGGTGTTGTACGGTTACCTTCTGGATTTGCGATAATTTTGCTTTCAGTTCCTTCAAGAACTGCAACTGCTGAATTTGTTGTACCTAAGTCAATACCAATAATTTTACTCATTATTTTTTCCTCTTTATTTTAGAATTTCTTTTTTGATACTCTTCTTAAGTGGCGGCGCCATCAGAGCTTGATTAAGTCAATCTCTTTATTAAAGTTTGCGCAGAGAGCACCACGGTGAAGAGTGTCGCTAATTGTTCGCTTCGCTCACGGTTTAGCAGAGCGAAAATATATTTTCTTTCTTCATAGTTTACCGTCGTTTCGGACGAGATCTTTTATTCTGCTACTACTACCATAGCTGGTCTTAGGAGACGTTCATGGAGTTTGTAGCCCTTTTGGAAGACTTGTGCGATGCTTCCAGCTGGGTGATCATCATCTGCCGGCACCGTCTGAATAGCCATATGGAAGTTGTGATCAAACTCACCGTCTATCGGAACCTCTTCAATTCCTTCATCTTTAAGAGCGGCAATCAAACTTTCCTGTACCATTTCTAGCCCTTTTCGGACATCATCAGTCAATCCTTCGACTGCCAAGGCACGTTCTAAGTTGTCCAGCGAAGGAAGGATTGCTTTCCCTAAGTCTTGGCTACGATATTTCTGCAATTGTTGACGTTCTTCATTTGCTCGGCGCTGAATATTTTGCATTTCAGCAGCTGCACGAAGATATTTGTTTTCAAATTCGTCTGCGCGCTCATTCGCCAAGTCCAATTCAGACTTCTCAGGAGCTACCTCTGTTGTTTCTTCAGACGTTTCTTCTACTGAAACGTCCTCTTTTTTTACTTCTTCTTGCTGTTTTTCTTCTGCCACTAGGCACCTCCTTATGATCTTTTGATTATTTTTCTATCATAGCTATCAGCTTTGTCGCCTTAATGCACTTCATAATGATTGCTACTCAGATATCTATAAAAATCTGTGAGCTTCATCGTTAAAACGCGATTGACAACATTGAGTTGACTGACAACTCGCTGATAATCTAAATTGACTGGTCCAATGACCGCTAGCATGCCAAATCCCCGGTAAGGAATGAGAAATTTGCTAGAGATGAGCGTCAAATTCGCCAGACTACTTTCTCTGCTATCTGCCACGCGCACCGTCTGCATTTGATCTTCAGCTAAACTATCTCGAATTTCAAAAGCCACTTTTTGCGGTTGGTCAAAGAATTGATAACTCTTTAGATCTGAAAAATTTAGCAGCTTCACCTTACCAGATACAATGACATTTTCTTTGAAAATATCACTAAAGATATGCTCGAAAAGATCCATAACATTATCGGTCGTTGTAAAATAACGCTGAATAATTTGTGGAATCTCTGTCCGAATCTTATAGTGAATATCCAGAACTGTCTGTCCTAAGAAACGCTCTTGTATCAATTCTTTCAGCTGAATCAAATCACCTCGCAAGAAATTACGGGGAATCATGAACTGGCTGGTAATCGTATTGGATTCATCCAAAGTAAAGACTGCTAAAGCTGTATGCTGGCTGAGAATCACAATGTCAAAAGCTGTCAAGCGTTGTTGACTCGGTTCTACATCAAGTGCTACCACCGTACATCCACTTAGCATTGAAAGAACGTCTGCTGCCTGTTGAAGAACATCCTCTAGTTTGAAGAATTCACGGTCAAATGCCTTGATTACTTCATAGAGTTCATTTTCAGCAAGACGATCAAAGGAAAGGGAATGTTTGACAAAGTATTGAAAACCCGCAACACTTGGCTTGCGTCCGCTTGATGTGTGCGCTTTTTCCAAAAGCCCCTGCTTTTCAAGAACAGCCATATCATTACGAATCGTCGCGCTGCTAGACTGGATTGATTCTTGTAGGGCTTTGGATCCGACTGGCTCATGGGTCTTTGTAAAGATGTCAATAATCAAGTTTAAAATCTCATTCTGACGTTCCGTTACCATAACATCACCCCTTTCAGCTTTCAGCTGGAATATGAGATTTTCTTTTTAGCACTCTAAACACCTGAGTGCTAACTTATGATTCTATTATACACGGTTCATTTTTAAAGTCAAGACAAAAACTCAAAAAATTAGCACTCTTTTAAAAAGAGTGCTAAAAATCAGTCTGAGGACCTACAAAATATCTTATAGAAGATGTTATAAATCTTAAACTTTCCTCAATGTTAAATAAAACCGTAGCAAATTCACACGAATTGCACTACTAAAAACTACTCTTACTCAATCTCATCCAGTATTTTCTTGCCAACCTCACGATAAGACATATCTCCAATGCAGTCAACTGTAAATTGACCATTCTCGTATTCAATGACGGTCACACTACCATTGTCTAAACCATGTGGTCTTGTTTGGTCAATGAGGTACACAAATGTTCCAATGGTCATACCGTGGCTAACAATCAGTGCATTGCCTCCATCAGCAGCTTCGATTTCCTTGGCAATATCTGAAAATCCTTCCCAAATACGGCTGCTCAATTTTTCCCAACTCTCAGCCCAACCAGCTGTATCAACTTCTACCAGGCCTTCAGCCAGCTCAGGGTAACTCAATTGATGAACATGCTCTACATTGAAAACACGGGGCATCACTCCCATAAACAATTCACCATCGTAAGCTCCATCGAAACTACCAAAACACCATTCACGAATTCGCTTATCTGTGCGATAAGGAATGCGCCCTGTCAAGTCAAGTTCTTCTAAAATAATCCCCATGGTTTGAATTGTACGCCCGCTATCGCTAGAAAAAGCTTTTTTGAATGGAAGTCCTGACTCGCGAAGCCCAATTCCTAGCTCACGAATGCCACGTTCTCCTGCAGCGGTCAAAGGCGTATCAGACCAGCCTTGTGCCCGACCGATTGTATTAAACATGGTCTTCCCATGGCGAACAATGTATAATCTTGTTTTTGCCATATTTTACCTCCGTTTTTCTTACTATATTGTATCATTTTTTTGCAGAAAGTCGTTTGAGAGATAAAAGAAAAATCAGGAGTAAGATGAAAGCCACAATTCGTGAAAATCAACTTTTCTCACATTCCCGTTTTTGCGATTATTTCTGCCCTTCCAATATCTTAGCACCTACTTGGCGATAAGACATGTCTCCTAACGCTTGAATGGTGAATTTCCCATTTTCATACTCCACGACCGTTACACTGCCATTTTGTACGCCAGGATTTAAAATAATAGACGGATCAATCAAACAAGTAAAGGCACCGATTGTCATGCTGTGACTGACGACAAGAGCATTGCCCCCACCAGCAGCTTCTACCTCTTGCGCAATAGCTGTGAAACCATCTAGAATACGTCCACTCAGCTTTTCCCAAGGTTCTGCCCAGCCAGCTGTATCCACTTCGACTAGACCGTCTGCTAATTCCTGCAAGGTTAGTTTCTTATAGTCTTCAACATCCAGCACTCGTGGAATCACGCCATGAAACAGATCGCCACCATAAGCACCGTCGAAACTGCCAAAACACCATTCGCGGATTCGCTTGTCAAAGGTATAAGGAATTTTGCCTGTTAAACCGAGCTCTTCAAGGACAATCCCCATGGTCTGAATTGTCCGCCCAGAATCGCTGGAAAAAGCTCTTGTAAATGTAAGTCCTGATTCTCGCAAACCAATTCCTAATTCATGGATGCCACGTTCCCCTTCAGCCGTAAGCGGCGTATCACTCCAACCTTGCGCCCGACCAATTGTATTAAACATCGTTTTTCCATGACGAATAATGTATAATTTCGTTTTTGCCATTTCAATCTCCTTTTCAAAAGAAAAGGCCTGTCATGCAGACCTTATTTTAATTTTTAAAACTATGAATCGGTGCTGGAATTTGTCCACCACGCGCGATAAAATCAGCTGATGAAGCTTTATTGACTCTCATCACTGGTGCCGTCCCTAAAAGACCGCCAAACTCAATCATGTCGCCTTCTTTTCCTTTTGGAATAATTCGTACCGCTGTTGTCTTTTGATTGATAACACCGATAGCGGCTTCGTCGGCAATCATGGCAGCAATGGTTTCAGAAGGCGTGTCTGCTGGAATGGCAATCATATCCAATCCAACCGAGCAAATTGCGGTCATGGCCTCTAATTTTTCTAAATTGAGGGAACCGTTTTGAACCGCTGCTATCATACCTTCGTCCTCTGATACAGGAATAAAGGCACCTGATAGACCGCCAACCTGATTGCAAGCCATGACGCCACCTTTTTTGACTTGATCATTGAGCAAAGCCAGAGCGGCGGTTGTGCCATGCGTACCGACTGTTTCCAAGCCCATTTCTTCCAGAACGCGGGCAACAGAGTCACCAACAGCAGGTGTTGGCGCCAAGCTCAAATCAACAATCCCGAATTTAACACCCAGCCGCTCACTAGCCATCTGTCCGACAAGCTGACCGATCCGAGTGATTTTAAAAGCTGTTTTCTTGACTGTTTCCGCTACTACATCAAAACTTTCGCCGCGAACTTTTTCAAGGGCACGTTTGACGACACCAGGTCCTGACACACCTACATTGATGACGACATCAGCTTCGCCAACGCCATGAAAGGCCCCAGCCATAAAAGGATTATCCTCGACCGCATTAGCAAAGACAACCAGTTTCGCTGCCCCCATGTCAGAAAGTTCTGCAGTTTCTTTGATAACACGTCCCATATCTGCAACCGCCGTCATGTTAATCCCAGACTTGGTGGACCCAATATTAATAGATGAGCAAACCTTATCAGTCTCCGCTAAAGCTCGCGGAATGGAACGGATAAGGATTTCATCTCCTTTTTGATAACCCTTTTGCACCAGAGCAGAAAAACCACCGATAAAATCGACACCGATTTCTTTTGCTGCTCGATCCAGCGCTTTTGCTAGAAGCACATAGTCATCACTATCTGTCGCAGCGCCAATCAAGGAAATCGGGGTCACCGATACACGTTTGTTGACAATGGGAATGCCCAGCTCCGCAGCTATTTCATCACCAACTGCCACCAAATCTTGAGCTTTCGTGGTGATTTTTTGATAGATTTTTTCCGCTGCTCGCTCAATATACGTATCAATACAGTCGAGAAGTGAAATCCCCATGGTAATCGTCCGAATATCAAAATTCTGCTCCTCAATCATGGAAATGGTTTCAGTAACTTGCTTTATATCCATTTTTCACCTCTATTAGATATTGTACATAGCGTCAAAAATCGCTGCACTTTGAATGTTAATTTTGACATTGAGTGTATTGCCAAAGGCTTCAAATTCATTGCGCAATTCTGTAAAATCTTTCTTCTCTTCACTAGAAACAACCGCCATCATAGTGAAAAATTCATCTAAAACAGTCTGTGATATATCATCAATATTCAAACCAAGCTCTGCAATTTTGCTCGAAACTCCTGCCACAATCCCTGTTCTATCCTTACCAACAACCGTAATAATTGCTTTCATTTTTTACTCCAATCACAGTACTTTGTCTTATTGTAGCATAAGTAGGAAGAATTTGCATAAAAAGTTCAATTTCTTTAAAACTTTCTAAATCAAAATAGTTAATTGGTCTAGGAAGTAAATTCTGCTCAAAATACTTTTGATTTTCTTTTTCAAAAGAGTATATATCAATACTATTTTCTTGAGACATCAATTCTAAACTTATCATCTTAAATCATATCAATTCCTCATGATGTTCCTGTCTTCCTAAAGCGCAAAGACCACACCGATGATATATCACCGTATATTCATTTTCATCTCTCCCTAAAATTAGTTCCGTGTTCCAATTAAATTCACTATCAGGCTGCATTCGCAATCTTGTTTTTTCGATTTTCTTTTTTTGAGCTTTTCTATCAAATACCTTTTGTCTTTGAAAAGTTTTCTTCAATATTGGAGCTTCTATTGCAGCATTCACCATTTCCCCAAACTGCTCTTGATTCATTTTTCCTGCCATTGCCCCATATATGGACAACCACAGCATTCCACCTGCAAGGGGTATTCTAAAGGGATTTTTTCTAAAACTGCCTATATTCGGCGTGCGTTTTACCATATCTCTATAATTGCTTTTAGAAAGGTTTTTACTATTCTTTATATCAATATCCGTCCAAGATTGTTCTATAAATTTGAATATGCTAGGCAATAAAGCATACCATATTATTTTTTCACATAGTGAATTTCTCATAATATCCCACCTTCCTAAAATCTTTAATATATATGGTATCATACCACTTTTAAGACAATTTCCCCATCGTCAAATTTCCTACTCGCTCCCAGAAATCGATACAAAGACAATCTACTTTTTCTTCATTCTTTTTAAAATGTATAATCTTTAACTACTTATCTTGAAAGATTTCCTTGCTATCAAGGGCAAAGAATATTTCAGTTGCAAAAGTCTTACCTCTAACCTTCTTCATTAGAACATTGTCAGACTTTCGAGGTGAAGTTTATTCTTTGATAGTCTTTAGTGTGTGCTTTGGGATTTTCTGCTATTCAATTCCTGCCAAAATTCATTACATATCTATTTATTTTGATACATTTCTATTTTTTGTCTACACTTTTGATTGAAACCGTTTACACTTTCTGGTATACTATCTTTGTATACTTCAAATAATAAGGGGAGAAAAATAACAGAGAATAACTAAGAGCTATTTTCGTTATTTTTGGTGCCTTCAATTTCATAAAGGAGGTTTCTTATGAAAAATTCATATAAGAAACGGTTGTACACAAATGTTCTCAGCTTGTCGGCTGCCGTTCTTGTTGCAGTTTTAACGCAAGGAACTGCTGCTGCCGATACGCAAGATAGCACAGAGACACAGCCTATTGCTAACAAGACAGAAACGGTAGTCCCTGCCGAAAAGTCAAGTACAGAAACAAACGCAACAGAAGCAACGGCAACGCCAGATTCTTCATCAGCTGAAGCTCAGCTTCTCACAACAACCAATCAAGAAGAAGCACAGAAATCAGAAAGTGCTCCTTCAATAGACAGTTCGACTTCTACTACAAACGAATCCGAAACAGTGACTCCTGCAACACCTGCAAAACCAGAAACACGAGCAGCTGGAACAGAAGAAAAGAAGGTTCAATTAGCTGATAGTACAGTCCATATGTCTGAAAAAGCTACCATTACTGAGACTGTACAGGAACAAGGAGCCGCTGCTGGCAAGGTGACTTGGAAATTAGATAATAAGCCAATCGCTGAATGGAAAACTTGGAATATGGAAAAAGGAGACTTTTCAGGAGATTCCTTTGTCACCATTGAGGAAACAACCAATGGCTCTGACCTCAAACTTTCTCTCAAATTCAATGAATTATTTGGAAAGGATTTAAGTCTTCGGACACCAAACAATATCCGAAGAACCTATCGGCAATTCATCGGAAATCATGAGCTCGTTGGAACAGATGAAGAATCCGGTCTGACGATTCGAAAAACACTTGTTTTCCGACCATATGAAAACTTCCATACTCACGAAGAAATGTTAGCTGCTATCGAAAAAAGTCGACAAGAAGCTAAAAATGATCGGCTTGTTCAAATTGAAGACATTGGTACCAGCGCTCAAGGACGGAAAATTAAGTTAGGCATTATCAGTTCTGATCAAAAAAGCATTGATGATTACCTAAACTCAACCAATAAAATGGCGCTAACCAAACCAGCTGAAATGTTAGCAGCTCTGAAAAATGGCACACTGGACTATAAACTGCCAGTCCTTATCAACAATACCCACGCCGATGAACAACCTGCTATCGACATTATCACTGGACTCTTCAATACTTTTGCGACCAAAGATCAAATTTCTTTCCAAACCACCGATGCCAATGGAAATGCTAAGACTGTCACACTCAGCGTCAAAGAACTCCTCAAGAAATTCATTTTCCTCTTTGACTTTACTGAAAATCCTGACGGAGATGTTGCCAATACCCGTGCCCTAGCTAACGGAATCGATCCAAACCGCGATACTAGCTATCAGGCCAACCCAGAAACCCGGACTGTTGCTGGACTCATCAACAAATGGAATCCAATTGCACTTTACGACATCCACGGTTTTGTCAAGGACTTCCTGATTGAGCCAGCTACTCCACCGCATGATCCCAACTTTGAATATGACCTTTTGGCAAAAAATATGTTGGAAAACGCCCACCACATGGGCCGGGCTGGTGTTGCCAATTCCAAGTATGATCACTACATCATTCCGAAGTTAGACTGGGGCGATGGCTGGGATGACTCTTTCTCTGGCTACACTGGTGTCTATGCTATGTACCACGGAATATTAGGACATACCGTTGAAATCCCTGAGGGCAATCAAGAATCCTATAAAGCTGGTTATTACGCTGTCCTTGGAGGTATCTCTTACCTGTCCCAAAATCCTGATAAACTCATGGAAATGCGCCTCAACTTCTACCTTCGCGGTGTGAACAAAATAGAAGATCCAAAAGCTGAAAATGAATTAGTTGGACCAGATGGTAAAGTGGTCGGTCGTATCAAACATGGACAAAAGAAATTCTTCCCAGATTATTATGTGATTCCAATGGGACTTGACAAATCAAACGACTCTCAACAAGCCTTCAATATGATTGAATACTTCAAGAGAAACGGCGTTGTCATTCAAGAATTGAAGGAAGACACTGGCGGTTATAAGAAGGGTGATTTGGTTGTTGACATGGCACAAGCTAAACGTGGCTATGCCAACCATATCCTCTACAAGGGCTCCAACGAATCTGCTTGGGCTGCTATGTATGCAGAATTGCTGGTTAATTTCCCGGATATGAGGGGATTCAAAGCAGTAGCAGTCTTTAAAGAAAAACTCTTTGACGGTAAACTCGGTGAAGTAACTACTCTTCGCGCTACTCGGACTAGCGAAATTGACCACAAAGCACCATATTATGTCATTGCCAATACTTCAGAAAGTGCCGTTCGCGCTGTCAATCGTGCAATCCGAGACGGCAAGAAAGTTTATTTGACAGACGATGGCTACATCGTGGATACACCTACTTTTGCCAACCTGCTGAAAAACTATGCAATCTATGGAGATGCCCTTTATAAAACTCCTCAAGGGCAAACCTTAAAAGCTCTAAAAGTTTATGCACCGCCTCATCAATACTATTGGGCTGGTGTGGATACTCCTGCTCATACCGCTCTTGCTTTGAAGAATTTAGGATTTGACATTGTCAATACCCCTGAAGAAGCTGATGTGATTGTTTTAGAAAGTGACAACTTTGACAAGTCCCTCCTTGGTCTGAAGCCAACTATTGTAGTAGGCGGAACTGCTATGCAACGCCTTGAAGAACTCAGTGTGGTTGACGGCTTTGACGCAGAACAACTCAAAAATGGTGGTGATTATGAAGGCCTGATGAAAGCTATCATTGATGACAAAGATCCGTTGACTAGTGGTTACAATAAGAATGATCTTTTCTATTCTAATTCTGGAAACTGGATTGCTAAGGTACCTGCAAATTTCAAGACATTAGCTTCGATTGCTGGCAGTGATTATTATATCGCTGGTTGGTGGCCAGGTAATGAACAGTTAGCCAATAAGATTGTAGCTATTTCTGGTAGCTACAAAGAACAACCACTCTTTATTTATGCTGGCAACCCAACAAACCGTCTTCACACGATTCATTTCTACCGTTGGGTATCCAATGCTATCTTTGGCAGTCAATTAGCTCAACTGAAAGATCTTGAGAAAGAACAAAAACCTTCTACTGAAGTTGTTGAAATCATCAATCAAAAACCTCAGGCTGGTCAAGCTACAACCCTACGCTACACTCCTCAACCTCAAATCATGAACGCTACTCGAAAAGCTCAACTTCCACAAACAGGAAGCAAAGAAAATCAAAGTAGCTTGGTTATTGCTAGCATGTTCATTCTTGTCAGCGGTTATTTGCTCCACTTAAAGAAAAAAGAAGAATAAAAATTCTCTTTTCTAACTCAAAACTTCCTCGGAGTTAATGTTCGAGGAAGTTTGTTTTTATAAATAGAAGACATCAGATGCCCGATATTTTATTTTTTCATAAAAATTAGCAAGTCCCTATTAAAAATTGAACTGGTTTAATTACATAGAAAGCACCTCAAATTTTCTGACAGCCATTTTTATGCTTTAAATTGAATTCTTTCTTCATTTTCATTATACTAAAAAGAGAGAGGAGTTGTTTTATATGGTAAAAGGTAATCAACAAAAGATTTTGGATGCTTTCTATGACTTGGCAATGCAAAATCCTGATGAAGTCAATCTCTCAATGAGTGACCTCGCCAAGAAAGCTGGCATTTCACGCCAAGCAATTTATAAACATCATTTCCATAATGTTGACGATATTATTGAATCAATTCATGAGAACATTGATAAACCTATTTATGAGGCTTTTTTAGAATACAATACACTAACAAATAAAGACCCCTTTCTTTTCATTGCAGATAATATTTTCCCTATTCTTTATGAAAATCGAAAATGGCTAAAAATGCTGTATTCTAGCTCAACGGACCCTTATTGGATCAATTATTTAAAAAAGATTTACACAAAATGGGCACTTGAAAATATCAAACCGAATCAATCCCTTGTTGATTTGCCAGATGACTTTATCATCTCTCTATTAGTACATTATGTGATTGCCAACATTGAAGTGTGGCTCACCCAAGAAAAGCCAATTCCGCCACAAATCTTCAAAGAAAAATTTTTAACCCTTGTTCATTCTTCTCTTGACCAATACATCTCACTAGACGAAGATGATCATACAGACTAAAAAAAAGAGCCCGAAAAATCTAGTCTTTAGAATATAGTCATTTTTCCTAGCTGGTAATTTTTGACAGAATAGCCCATACAATCAATATGTTTGTAAAGGCTATTTTTGTATCTCTTTTTCCTTGGTTTGTAACAGCAACATTTAAACAGTGCTCTGACTTTCATATAATTTAGAATTCAGCAAAGAAAGAAATGATTTATCTACTTTTAAAGTAATCATCAGACTACAATTTACTACTTATATGACTGATGATGACAAACATTAGCGTAAAAATAATGGGTAAAATAGGAAGCACTATGGTAAAACTTCATAAATACAACTGCATAACTAAAAACTACATCAACACCTCTACCATCGTTCCAATGGCCGTTGGAAAAATCGCCTACCGAACCCTAAAATAAATAATGGTGTGAAAAGTGGTGTGAATTTTGCTAAAAAATCATCAAACGTACTAAAATTAGTAGTGGTGAAATCTCCGACGGGAGAGAGTACTCACTGCTTTTTCTTTATGTTAAAGTAGAGGTGTCTTGTTAAGTCGTGGGTGTTTTTGACGCTAGACGTCGTACAAAAAACTAG